>CAYRKE010000297.1:0-8752 GCA_964424695.1 uncultured Polyangiaceae bacterium | reverse complement strand
AGTGGTCCGAGAGCCTCGTCGAACTCCCGTCGATGCTTCAGGTAGAACCTCAAGCGTGTCCCGGCGGGAGAGCACGAGCAGCGCGCCTCCATGCGGATGCACGCCGAGCGGACGAAACGAGACTGGGCGGCACTCACATACCCAAACCCAGGAGCGTGTTCGGCCTCGTGGACCACCTCCGGATGGAGTACTCTGAGCTCAGTGCACCACCTTTCGACCTCGAGGGGGAGCCCCATCAATCGCTCGATGCACGCCCGCAGTGCAGGAAGCCCTGTGAAGGGATTCTCGCTGTATGCGGCGGACGTGACGGCCGCCGCCGCGATGCTCGCGCCTCCAATGCAGGCGTTGCGGCACGCCTCGACTCCCTCATCGTAGAGGATCGGGTGCCCCAGGAGGGCTGCCAAGTCGCGCCGCCAGCGGTGTTTCATGAGCGTCCCTCCAGGGCTCGGATGCGGTCGACGATCGGAGGAACGGCGGTCCGATCTATCCGGACGTCGATAACGCATGGCCCCCCGGTGTCGTCCGTCAGCGCACAGCGCGGGAGTCGGTGGAGGCCGTCGGCGGATTCGATGAGGTAGCCCCGGGCGCCGCAGGCTCGGGCGAGCTTGTCGAAGCGCACCGTGGGAATCTCGTGGCCGATCGATTCCGACCCGGAGAGCGCCTGGCCATGCCGCACCATGCCCAAGCCAGAGTCGTTCAGGATGATGTAGGTTACCGGGAGGTTCTCTGCGACGGCCGCAGTGAGCTCGAGGCTCGACATGAGCATCGCACCATCTCCGCACACACAAATGCTGCGTCGTCCGCTGGCGACCGCGGAGCCGATGACGGCGCTGATGGCCCACCCCATGCTCCCGAGGCCCATGGCCACTCGGTAGGTGTTGGGACGCCGGCGTTTCAGGTGGCGCGTAGACCAGGAGAAGCCAGCGCCAGTATCGACGTGCACGACGACGTCTTCCGGCAGTTCTGAGCCAAGCCACGCCATGAGGGTCGCCGGGTGTACCGGCCCCGGCTCCATTGCGGGCGGATTCACCGAGTGGAGCGAGACTCCTCCCGGGCGCAGCGAGGCGCCGCGTTTGCCCAGGCAGTCCGCGATTACGGCGATGGTGTCGTCGAGTGTGGCCAGCACCGGCTGGGCGTTGGGAAGCCGCGTGACGTGCTCCAAATGGCAATCGACCGAGAGGATCGGGACGTTCGGCAGCGCGGTCCAGGAGTTGGTCGAGAGCTCGTCGAAGGTGGCTCCGAACGCAACGATGAGATCACGATCCAGAATCGCCCTTCTTGCCTTCTCGTGTCCGGAGAACCCAAGAACCCCCGCGTACGACGAATGGAAATGGTCGAGCCAACGCTTACCCGCTGGGCTCGAGAAGACCGGTACGCCTCGCCTTGCAGCCACCTCGCACAGCCGAGCCGAGCTGGGCCCAGCGTCGTCTCCGATGTAGAAGGCCGGGGCCGAGGCGCGGGCAAGCATGCCAGTGAGTCGGTGGAGCGCGGTCAGGTCGACGGGTCGCGGTCTCCATCGCGAGGGGTCTTCGGTCGTTTCGAATTGCGCGCTCGGAGGACCCGCCAGCAGATCGCTCGGCACTGACAGGTGCACCGGTCCCATGGGCATACCTCGCGCGCAAGACAGCACGCGACCCAGCTTGTGGGCAAGCTGGTCGGGATGGCCAAGGATGCTCGAGTATCGGGTGCATTCGCCTAACAGTTGGGTGAGATCGTAACCATCGGGAGATGAATCCTGGAGGGATCCGCGTCCGTGCTTGGATGCTCGTGTCTGCGGAGTGAGCACCAGTAGGGGAATACGGTCGGCGTGTGCCGACATCACCGCTGTGATGAGGTTGGAGATGCCGGGTCCTGTCGTCGTGGTACAGGCCGCGATCCGCCCCGTCTCGCGGTAGAATCCATCGGCGGCGAATGCCGCTGCTCCTTCACTGCGCGTGGGGACCAAGCGTGCTGTGCCCTCGCGTTGGGATCTCGCGAGCGCATTGAAGAGCGGTTCGATGGCGCCGCCCGGCACGCCGAAGTACGTGTCTATCCCGGCTCTTGCGAGCCAAGACACCATCTGATCGGCCAGCGTCGCGCGGGATGCCACGACGACCGGCCGGGTCTGACTGTCGCAGGAACGAGCCGCGACGGATGCGCGCTGTACGTCACGCTGCCTACTCATAGCGTTGTTCGGACGGTGCACGCGGTTACTAGGATAATGGGATCATCTTCGACGCTGGGCGGCGACTGCGTCAATCATGCGACTCCACGAGGCATGGCAGTACAGTCTCCGCGGATGCCGGCGCACGTGCCCAATGTGATCGACTGCGTGACAGGTCTCGCCCTTCATCGCCACACCGCCCGTGCGGGCGCCAGGCCATTGGTGCCGCCAGTGGCACCTGTTCTGCGCTGCCATCGGCGTCGGAGGCGGTCCGTGGTGCCAACGGAGCAGCGAGAGGCTGTGGCCGCAGAGGAGCACAGCGAAATGCCACAGACTCCCATCGAGCGGCTGCTCGCTGGCCCTAGCGTCGTGCGCGTGGATCCATCGGCTGCGGACATCTTCGAAACGGAGGAAGAGTCCGGGGCGGCGCAAGCTGGCGCCTCGGGATCCACCGAGACGGAGGAAGAGTCCGGGGCGGTGCAAGCTGGTGCCTGGGGATCTACCGAGACGGAGGAAGAGTCCGGGGCGGAGGTTGGCGTGCCGCTGCCGGAATCCTCAGGGGGTGCAGTGGGGGAGGTGGCATTGGCGGGCGACTCCGTGGGGTCGACGCCGTCGCCAACGGGGGCTCGTGAGTTCGCCGTGACGGCGAGGTCAGGAAGGGGCTTGGGGGCCAACGGTTCAGTGGTTCCTGAGACGCGGCGCTTCAACGCATCGAGTAGCTGTCGCTCGTCATCCGTGAACCAGCTGGAACTGAAGCCTGTCAGGGGGCAACGGGGGCGACCCCAGGCATTCTCGTCCGGGATTTCCACAAATGGGGAACACCAGGAGTAGAACTGCCTCCTCAAACCTGGCGAACGAAAGGGATAGCCCTTCGATGCATATAGGGCGTTGATACACGTGCGAGCCTCGTCCGGTTCACAGTCCCAGCACGGTGGCTTCTCGTTCTTGGAGCAAGCCACGATGGGCAGCGTAGCGAACAGGGGCCGCACCAACGTGTTCATCAACGTTCCTCATCTGCCCCTGGAGCCGAGCCCGCTCGGCCAGGCTCGAGCTCAGGCGAACAGCCCCAATTATCCGCCGTCGCGCCGTGCGCCAGCCTTCTCCCGTCCGCATCCAGCGAGCAAGCGAATCTGCCTGGCCGCTCTGGCGGGTTCAAGACGCTCGTTGGTACCGGGCGGCCTCGAGCCTGGTTTCCTCGTTTTCCAAATGCTCGAAATGTAAGACGAAAAATTGCGCAGTTCCAACCCGTGCGATTTGGAGCTACGCGGGCTTTCATCATGACCTCACGAAAGATCCCTCGAATCCCCTCCAGGATAGGCTTTGTCGGAGCCGCTTCTGCGGCTACCGTCACATTGTTGGCGCTTCCCGCTGTGGCGCAGGATGAGCTGGGGAAGCCTCCTCCCGAGGCCACGGCTGCGGTAACCGGGCCGACGGTGCAGGACGCACCCGCCGTCGAGGCTCCTTCGCCAGATTCGACCTCCGCAACTGTCTCCGCGGGTGCGCTCAGCTCGAGCGGCAACTCCAAGATGATGGCGGCGACGGCCAATGGCGCCTTCGACCTGCGTCGAGGCGCAAACGGCGTTGGCGCTTCGGTCCTCGGCAATTTCGGGCGCACCGCCGTCGAAGGTGAGGACATGGAGACCAACGTCAAGAACCTCCAAGGTCGCGTGCGGTACGACCGGTTCCTCATCGACGAGATGAGCGCCTTCTTGATCGCGACCGGTCGCTACGACCGGTTCCAAGGCCTCCTGTTTCGTCTGAACCTCGACCCTGGTATCAAGTACCTGTTCATCAATCAGCCGGATGCCGCGCTCTGGGGCGAAATTGGCTACGACTACCAGCATGACATCCGAAACGACCAGGCCCGCGTGGTTCGCGACGACGCCGGTGATCGGGTGGGGATGCTGGACCGGACCGAGGACGACCACTCCGCGCGCGCGTTCGTCGGCTTCCGCTATGCGTTCACGCCCGAAGTGACGCTTTCGACCGGTCTCGAGTACCTGCAGAGCTTCGTGGAGTCCGAGCAGTACCGTCTCAACTACGATGCGGTGTTCGCCGCGCAGATCGGGGGCGGGCTCTCGCTCGGTATGGGGTTCAGTGCCCGGTTTGACAACAACCCTCTTCCTGAGAAGGAGGAGCTCGATACCGCCACCACCATCAACCTCATCTACAGCTACAGCGACGCCGAGCCGCCTCCGCCGCCACCCCCGCCGTCCTGTCCCGAGTGCGCGGCGTGTCCGCCGCCGCCCCCTCCAGCACCGCCGCCGCCCCCACCGCCCCCGTCCCCTGCAGGTCAACCCGGGCCAGATGCAGCGCCGCCCGGTGCCCCGGTTGAAGCACCGCCGCCAGCAGCTCCCGGCGCAGCACCGCCGCCAGCAGCACCAGCTCCTGGTGCGCCGCCGGCAGGTCCTGTGGCGCCCGCGCTGCCACCAGCAGGGCAGCCAGCGCCAGCCGGAGCGCCGGTACAATGAGCTAGTTTCGGTGCGAAGTCCTCCTCGCACCGAAGGAGCGGAGTCGCCCCTGAACCTGAAGTCGGGGCGGCTCCGCGAGTGCGGCGTGACTGCCCATCGATGGGTGAACTAGCGGAGGCCGGAGATCACGGTGCTGGACTGAATGGACTTAGGCAGGTGGCGGTCCAGCTTGCCGAGAGCCCACAGTGCGCCAAGTCCCGCGACGATTAGGAGCACGAGCCAAAGCCAACCGCGGGACCGCTTTTCCGCGAAGGGATCCTGCGCGATGCGCTTTCCGCCGGAGGGCAGAGCGGCGACCGAGGTCAGCGAGCTGCCGAAGGGTACGTTGATGCGCACGCGGCCGTTGATCGCCCAGCCATTGGCGTCGAGGATCGGGCCGAGGTTCCGTTGCCGGAGCTTGAGCCACGCGATCAGCATCGAGGGTCCGGAGATCGCGAGGAGCACGCCGAGGATTCCTAGCGGCATCCACACGCCAAGACCAAAGAACATGGCAAGGACGCTGGATAGGAAGGTTGCCATGCCGGCGACAGCGACGCCGACCGCTGCAACGACGCCCACGTCCAGCTTCTTGGGGGGAACTGCGCCTGATGCCCCCGGCGCCGGTGCCGGGGTTGTGGCGGTCTGGTCGGCGGTGGCGGCGGCGCTGGCCGCACTATCGATCTTCGTGGTCGATTCCTTCTCCTTTTCGGCGGCCCGCTTGGCGACCTGCTCCTCGATCATTCGTACCAAACGCTTATAGGGTGACCAGAACGCTTGGCGAACACTGATGGGGTTCTCGATGAGGTGGGTGATGCGGGCGTCCCAGTCCTGGTTCTTGCGGTCGTAGAAGACGCCATTTCGCCCCACCATCAGGTGGTCCACGTCACCTGCCGTGAAAGCCGCGACGATATTCGTTTTCTCCCCCGAACCGCGCGTGCACTCGCAGTAGGCGAGGTACGCCTTCGAGAGCCCCGCCAGAGCCGGGTGTTTGGCTGGATCGTTCACGTGGATCGTGAGGTCACAGGCCCGCCCATCCAGGTAGAGGGTGCCGGCTTGGAATACCGCGCCCTGGCGCCCGTAGAAGTCCGCGAAGCTCACGAAATTGCGCAAGACCAAGAGAAGGTCACGGCGGAACCGGATCGCTTTCTCGACTGAGGTGATTTGCGCATAGTCGCCCTCCAGGGCGGCGTCCTCCTGAATCAGTGCCTCGATCTTGCCCTTGAATCCGCCATCGACGAGTTTGCGAACGGCCTCGACCCCAAGCGCTGCGACAGGGCCAGCGGGCTTCTTCGCCTGCCAGGCCCGAAAGGCCTCCACCTTTTCGACGATGGTGGCAAACTCCGCTTCTCGGAGTACGGTTCGTGGGCCTAGCAGTGGCGTCACGGCAGACGCGACGAAGGCTGCAACGCGCCCGGCCCATGCCGGGTTGAGACCCGCAGTGAGCGGCAGAGGGCTTCCAGCCTCGATGCGGGCCACGGGGAGCTTGGCCAGATCGGCGTCGTCGAGGGACAGCGTCTTCTGGGAGAGCGACGTCAGCTCGGGTTCGCTGGAACTCAGGGCTGCCGCGGCTCGGACGTCATACTCGGCGATCCTGCAGCGGGTGTAGTAGTCGTCGAGCTTGGCTTTGACCGCCGTGAGGGAGTCGGCGGCGGCGGCAGTGGCTTCGGCCATGGGCTTCATGCCATCGGTCTGACCTTCGGCGTCCCAGTCGAGGAGTTCCCCCGCCTGCTCGAAGAACGAATCCAGGAGCTTCTGATCGAGCCCTACCTTTCCGCTACGATCGGGCACGGATCCAACCGCCGCGATGATCTGCTCGATCGCCGCCTTGGTCTCGTCCTCCGAGGCAGAATCTGCGGGTACGATCCCGTCGCCGTTGAAGCGCGTGCTGACGAAGACCTGCTCCATGGCGGCCACGTCTGCCAGGGTAATCTCCTTGCGATCCTTCGCTCCCTGGTCTGCGAGGATCCGCTTGGCGCTGACCAGAACCGCCTTCCCTTCCTCGGTCGAGGAGTCGAGCCTCGCGAGTGGCAGAGCGTCGCCCTTCTCAAACAGAAGCTCTAGATCCTTGAAAACCTTCCGAGTCCAGTCGATCGCTGCCAGGACCTCCGGGACCCGGATGCGACCGTCCCGATCCGTGTCGATCAGGTCAAGCGTCTTCTCGTCGAGTTCAGTGCCCTTGGTGGGGCAGGCCAATGCCACCCAGAGCTTCTGGTCGAGTTCCTCGAGAAATGCGACATCCTCGCCCGATCCCAAGATGACTTGATCGACTCCTCCGGCTCTGAAGAAGCTCCAGCGATGCGGGTTCCGTTTCGACATGGGCGCCAGCGTACTCGGCGCCCGGCAGCTTGTCGACGCTTCGAGAACGGTGTTCGGGGGGATCCCCACCCTCAGTCGGCCTCGCACCTTATCGGGCTCGGCAAGAGCGAAGGCTCGCTTGGGGAAGACTTGGGGGCAGTTCGGCTGTGCGTTGTGCAAGAGCGCAGCCTGTCCCTCCGTGAAATGATGCGGAACGACAGCCTTCACCGCGGAGCTGGCGTTGGCAGTCTCGACCCTCTAGTTCTCGCAACCGAAGCGGAAGTGACGTGCGTGGGCTGGGCTCCTGCGGATGTTGACCCACAGTGTCGTGGCCCGTTTGCGGGAGGCGGATCGAGGTCGGTCCGTTGTGCATGGCGTGAGCGGATAGCCGCTAGCTCCCGCACGGCTCCGAACCCATTGAATAGAACCGGGTTTTTGCCGAACCCGTGGCACAAGGGGGATTCTGCAAGGGGGAACCCCACTCATACGCCGGGTTTCAGCCCCAAGAACCGAGTGGGGGCCACTTGCCCTCTGACATCTGGCGCGCTAGCGTCGCGGCACAGCGGCGGGTAAGTGTTGTGCGTTACTGGTATCTATTTCTCACTTGGTGGGAACGAGCACGGTGAGACGTGGCCGCCGAGATCCTCATCATTGACGATGACGACGCGGTTGCGGGCGTCCTGAGTCGATCGCTGGAACGCAGCGGTCACCAGTCGGTGACGTGCAGCTCGTTGGCCCAGGGACAAGCGTTCTGCGAGGCGGACGATCCCGAGGTCGTCTTGCTCGACTACCAGCTCCCCGACGGGACCGCGATGGATTTCCTGCACTGGTTGCAGCAGCAGGAAAGGCGCCCACAAGTCGTCGTGCTCACGGGCTATGGCACGATTCCTCTAGCTGTCGAAGCGATCAAGCTCGGGGCGGACCAATTCTTGACCAAGCCCCCGGATCTGCGTTCGTTGGCCGTGCTCGTGGAGAGGCTAATCGAGCGAAACCGTGACGCACGCACCCGTACGGCCCAGCGCCACATCCAAGAGCGTCAGCGAGTCGACCCTTTCGTCGGCAGAAGCGCCGCCATCCAGAGGGTCGCGGAACTAGCGCGATCCGTGGCCGCATCGGACGCTTCCGTCTTGCTTCTGGGGGAGACAGGGACTGGGAAAGGGGTGCTCGCTCGCTGGCTGCACGAGCAGGGGGGGCGTGCTGGAGAAGCATTCGTCGATCTCAACTGCGCGGGGCTCTCTCGCGAACTCGCTGAATCAGAGCTGTTCGGGCATAAACGTGGGGCGTTCACCGGGGCCATGGCAGACAAGTTGGGGCTCATGGAACTCGCCCACCAAGGCACGCTGTTTCTCGACGAGATAGGTGACCTCGATCCTGCTGTACAGCCCAAGCTCCTCAAAGCCCTCGAGGACCGCTCACTTCGCCGGATTGGGGACACCCGACAGCGACCAGTCGATGTGCGCCTCATTTCCGCGACCCACCGCCACATAGGGAGGATGGCCTCCACGGGCGCCTTCCGAGCCGATCTACTGTATCGCATCAACACCGTGACCATCGAGCTACCGCCGCTGCGCGAACGCCGGGATGACATTCTGCCCATGGCCGAGGCGATTCTGGCGTCGCTCCCGCGACCGGAGCCCGGGAGGGGGATGGTGCTCACACCGGAAGCCGCGACTCTGCTCCGCGCGCACCACTGGCCCGGCAATGCCCGTGAGATGCGCAACGTGCTCGAGCGGGCGCTGCTCTTCAGTCACACGAGGGAGATCCCCGCGGGGGCGCTCATGTTGCAGCAACAAGCGCAGGGTGAGCCTGGTGCCCCCACCTCCCTTGCCGACGCAGAGCGCACATTGGTGCTCGATACGCTGCG
>CAYRKE010000296.1:0-8784 GCA_964424695.1 uncultured Polyangiaceae bacterium | reverse complement strand
TTCGAAGTCGTGCTCGAGTCGAAGGCTATGCATGGGAAGCTTACGCTCGAGAGCAGCGTCCCAGGAACCACCATCATCGTCGACGGCCGGCGGTTGGGGCTGGCTCCCACCGAGGCTGTCTTGCCGCCCGGCACGCATCAAGTGGTGGCGCGTCGTGAAGGGTACGAGGAGGCAGCGAGCCAGGTCGTGCTGGAAGCCGGGCAGCACCGCAAGGTTGCGATCGAGCTCGTCGACGCGACTCCCGCCATCTACGAGCGTTGGTGGTTCTGGTCGGGCGTTGGGGTCATCGTGGCAGGTGGCGCTGCCACCGCGATTCTGGCGACTCGGGACAGAGAGACCACTTCGGGGGACTTCTCGCCGGACACGATAAACGCGGGGGCCTTCCGCTTCTGAGTTGGTGGCCGTGGACCTATGGAGATCGGCCACCGAAACTCGCATCGACGGGCCTTCGATGCTCGAACTGCGCCGTTCGGCTTGCGGGCTTGGGTGAAGCCCCGCCCCGTGTGCTAGAAGTGGAGCGTCGTCTTCTCTGTTCGCGTGCGCCCTATGCACTCTTCGCTCGAGCTTCAGCCAGATTGCGTCTTCGGGGGTGATTTTCGGATCGTGCGGCTGTTGGGGGAGGGGGGCATGGGCGTCGTCTATGTAGCCGAGCAGCTCAGTACTGGTCGGCTTCGCGCTCTCAAGCTGATGCGCAGGTGGAGTAGCGGTGACGAAGATGCGCGCCGCTTCCAGCAGGAGGCGCGGGTTGGGGCACTGGTAGAGAGCGAACACATCGTGGACGTAATCGCGGCTGGGGTCGACCCGGGGTTGGGGTGCCCCTGGCTCGCGATGGAGCTCTTGGATGGTTGTGACCTGGCTGCTTACCTTGGGCAGCGGGGAGTGCTCCCCCTCAGCGAGGCGGCAGAGATCCTGCGGCAGGTCTGCGCGGGTTTGGGCGCGGCGCATGACCGGCGCTTGGTACACCGTGACGTGAAGCCTGAGAATCTCTTCCTGGCTCGTTCTGCCACGGCGGTGGCGGGCTACATCGTCAAGGTGCTGGATTTCGGCGTGGCCAAGCTGCTCGACACTGGGCACAAAAACACGTGTAGCATTGGCACCCCCGCGTGGATGTCGCCCGAGCAGACTCAGGCTCGTGTCGAACTCACTTGTGCGACGGACGTATGGCCCCTCGGGCTCATTGCGTTCACGATGCTGACAGGGCATCCGTACTGGCTCGGCGCGCGTGAGCCCGGGGTAGGCCTACCCGCATTGCTGAGGGAGATCGTGCTCACCCCGCTTCCCGTCGCAAGCCAGCGTGCAGCAGAGTTGCACGCCCCTTCTCTGCCTCCGTGGTTCGATGGATGGTTCGCGGGTTGCGTGAATCGAGACCTTGCAGCGCGCTTTCGCACCGCTCGCGAAGCTTGGACGGCGTTCGAGCGAGAGCTTAGAGGCGTAGAGTCGGCCTCCCTGGCGCCCAGGGCGGATAGCCCGAACGCGACAGCGGTCTCCACTACGCCAGTGCCTCCGATTGCACCGGCGTCCCCGAGCGTGGTCGCTCAGCCGCACGCTTCGCAAAGAAGACTCGGTCAGGGCTCCATGCTTCTCGCCGCGGTAGCGGTGCTGTTCCTCGTCGGGGGAGCTTGGTACGTCCTGCGACGCGCTGCTCGCGCCTCGGAATCGGGGTCTGTAGCGACCGTCGCTTCAGCGCACGGGCACTCCAACTCGCATGCGTCGGTCGCGCCGTCCCCAGGGAAGGTCGGTGAGCGGCCGGAAGGCTCGACGCAGCCGCGCACGTCGAGGAAGCCGACCTCGTCTGCTGCGCCTTTCGCGGCGTCCTCGACGCCATCGACATTGCCCGATCCGCCGATGCCCAGTGGCCAAGGGGCATCCCATGGGGCACGGCAAGGCCGAGCGGTCTCGTTCGGGTCTAAGAGTCGGCCCCCGGCGGAGACGCCGCCCGGCGAAGGCTCGACAACGGTGACACCTCCTGCCGCGGCGGGGGCTGATGCGCTCCCCGCATTGCTCTGAATCACGCCAGGCTCGCCATCGCGCACTCGGAGATACCGACATCACCGAGGAGCATCCGCTCCGCGTGCGCATGCGAGATCTCGGTGATCAAGGCGTGCACTCCGAGCAAGCGGAGCTCGCGAGCTGGTCTGCGCTCTAGTCGAGCCCAAGATCGAGAAATGTGTCGAGGATATGGAAGTGGTCCTCGCAGAACTGATCCTCGAGATCGCGCAGACGGCTCACTTCGACCCACTGGATTCCCGCGGCATCGTCACTGGCATGGACCTCAGGGAGCGGCCGATCCCCAAGATCGAAGTGGAACGCATGGGTAATGGTGCGCCCCCGCTGGCTCCGGGCCGGGTGATCGAAGGGGGCTTTGGCTGCCAATGCATAGGGTACGCCGCGCGGTCCAAGCACTAACCCCGTCTCCTCGCGGAGTTCGCGCAGCGCCGACTGCTGCGTGGTGTCGCCCTGCTCTAGGAACCCTCCCGGCAGCGCCAGCTCGCCTTGAGCCGGGGCGTGACCACGTCGAATTAGCAGCACGTGTCCGCTGCAGGTGACGACCGCGTCTACGGTCACGAATACCACCGGGTAGGGGGTTGCCGCCCAGGCGGCCTGATACTCCTTGAGACTCTGCCACTCGCTTCTCACCCGCGAGTAGTCGTTGGTAGCGGCAAAACGGACCAGGGCCTCCCGGGTGCTGGTGGGGACCAGGTCATCGAGCCACGCGAAGGAATGAGCAGGCTCCGCGGGCTGGCTCTCGGATAGGCCGAAGTACCGCTCCCGAAGAGCTGTGGCGTTCAGGCTCCCCTGCGCCGGAACACGAGTGAGATGCCAGCCTTCGAACCCGTCCAGGTAAAGGCTCGATAGGTCCTTGAAGTGCCCAACCAGGGTCACTCGCGGGGCAGCCGTGGCAGTGAGCTCAGCGGTGATGCCTTTGACGATGTATGCGCGCCAACGCGGTTCGTCATAGTAGTCACGAACGGGCATGAAGGCGAGGCGCTCGCGGTTCTGTTCGCTGACGGCTCCACGGATCCAGGCCGACCGCTCTTGCCACAGCCACGGGTTCCTGGGGGAGCGCACCTGAAACGCCGAGCCCAGGACAACGAATACCCGGGGCGCCAGGTTCAAGGCGCGTTCGAGCAGCGCCAGGTGGGCGTTGTGGAACGGCTGGAATCGACCGATCAGGACGGCGGCGTCGAACTCGCTAGAGGCGCGTGCGTGAGGAGGAAATGGCATCGACTCGGAGGTCATGGGGCGCGGGTGCTCTCTCGAAACGCTAGTGATGTTTCGTCATTACGTCGACGGATTGGTCTGCATCGGTGCCGGAACGCCAAACACCTGTCGCAGGTACGCCAGGAAGGTCGCGTCTTGGCACAGGGTCTTGCCCGAGGTGTCGCTCAGTTTGGCCACCGGCAGGCCATTGGCGCTGGTGAGCTTCATCACGACGTTCAGGGGAGTGTGCCCCACGTCGTTGGTGAGGTTCGTTCCAATGCCGAACCCGACCTGAGCGCGATCGGCGAAGCGCTCGTAGAGGTCGGCGGCCTTTTCGAGATCGAGCCCGTCCGAGAACACGAGTCGCTTGGCGTGAGGGTCCAAACCGAGCTTCTTGTAATGGGCGATGGCCTTCTCTCCCCATGTTACGGGGTCCCCCGAGTCGTGTCGCAGGCCATCGAAGAGCTTGGCGAAGTACAGGTCGAAATCGGCGAGGAAGGCGTCCATCGTGATGACGTCGGTGAGGGCAATGCCCAGGTCGCCACGATACTCCTGCACCCAGTCCTCGAGCGCTGCCTTCTGGCTCTGGCGAAGCTGGACGCCTAGAGCCTGATAGGTCTGGAGATACTCATGGGCCATAGTGCCAATGGGGGCGATCCCCAGATCCATGGCGAGCTCGACGTTCGATGTGCCTCGGAAATACTCCGGGACCGCGCGCATCAGCTCCTCCACCACGTCCCGGTGCCAGGCGCGCGAGAAGCGGCGGCGGCCACCGAAGTCGAAAAACTCGAAGGGGTGAATGCGTCTACTGGGTTCGAGCCGAGCCCGCAGCTGACGGATCTTGGCGGCCAAACGCGACCGCCCCTCCATCATGGCCAAGTCGTGATCCCAGGTGCGAAAGTGGAGCTCGTTGACCAGCGAGAGCACGTGGATCTCGAAGGCCATGACGTGGACCTGGGGGCCCCGGGCTACGATGCGGAGCTGCTCGCCGTCCGCCCTGACCTCCACGAAGTCACGCTGAAACTGAAAGATGCGGAGGAAGTCGACGAAGTCGCTCTTGATGAAGCGCAGCGAGCTGAGGTACGCGAGTTCTCGAGGCGTGAACCGGAGTGAGCAGAGATGATCCAGCTGTTCGCCAATGGCACCGACGAGGGGCTTGAGATCGACGGGGGGACGGTTCCTGCACGAGAATGTGTACTCGGCTTGGGTGTCGGGATGTCGATGTAGCAGAGTCTGCCACATCGTGAACTTGTACAGGTCAGTGTCGAGCAGGCTTCGAATGATGGGTTGCATGGCTCAAGGCTGGGGTTGGAGGCTGGGCTGCTCGCCTCGCGAGATGTGGGGAGTGCCCTCTTGGCTTGATCTCTCAGTCGTTCGGTCCGGTACCGCTGACCATGGTGCGAGCTGCCTCGATGCTGGTCATCGTCGAGACGCCGCGAGCCGCCATAGCTTCGAGGAAGTCCCGGTGCGCTGCCTCGAATCCGGATACCGGGCTCATGCAATCCGTGAGTAGGACGATGCGACGCATGCGAGCCGGCGTCTGATCTGGCAGGTGCGCAACCAGGTGCTCGACCGTTGCGCGAACGCAGTGACTGCTGGCCTCGCCGCACACCAGGAGCGTAGAGGCCGCGTCGAGATCGGCGATCAGTCTGGAATTGAGACCTGTCGCCGGATCGTCCGCCAGCGGGACCTCGGCCAAGAGAGCGCTATAGTGCTCCGTCCACGGGTTCTCGCCCTTCGTGAACTTCTGTACCACCGAGACCTGGTCATCTTCCCAGGCGCTGTATGCGCTGCGCACGTCTGCGTGAACGCAGTGCCCCCAGGTTCCGATTTCGCAGTGAACGGGCCAGACCATGAGGGTGTAGCGCCCCCGGCGATCCAACTCGTCCAAGTAGTTCAGGACCCGCTCGAGCGCGTCAGGCCTGCGTGGCAGTAGCTTTCCGGCTCGAACCTCGGCGGCGGTGATGGGAGTGAAGGGTGGGACCGCGCCGCCGTTTGCAGTTCGCCAGAAAGTGGGGTGAGCAATGTCGACTCGATGATGTGAGTCGAGGGTGACGGTGATGCGGGCCAGAGTCGCCCCGACCTGGCGAATGAAGGCAGCGACCCGCTGCATGTCTGCATGGGCTCCCGGCACTGGTAGAGCTGGAGCGAGCGGGCGGTTCGACCCAGGGTCGGTGGGGCAGTACTCCTGTGGGAGATCGCAGAAATCGTTCTGGGGGTCGATGATGAGGAGATGCGCGGTGTGGGCCATGCCGACCTCGTTTTCCCGATGCTCGAGTCTAAGGGGAAGCCCGTTGCCCACGCAACTCCTCAGTCGCCTTCGCCCCGCGTGTCGCGACGTGGTGCCCGATGTTCAGCGGGATCGACCGGTGATGAGGCACCGGGGCTCCGCCTCGGCCGGCTAGGGGCGCGCCCGCTACTTGGTTCGGATGTAGTCGTAGATGTTCAGGTAGTGCTGCCCCGGGTAGTTCCACGAATAATCGGCGCGCATGCCGTTCAGCATGAGCTCGCGGAAGTGCTGAGGGTACGAGTAGTAGCAGGCGAGCGCTCGGGATAGCACGGAATCGATGGCGTGGTGATCGTAGTGCTGGAAGACGTAGCCATTGCGCTCGTCCAGCGGTTTCGAGCTGTGGTCCTTGTCAAAGACCGAGTCGGCAAGGCCACCCACCTCGCGAACGACGGGCACGGTCCCGTACCGGAGCGCGATGAGCTGGGACAGCCCGCAGGGCTCGTAGCGACTTGGGACGAGCATGAAGTCCGAGCCAGCGTAGATTAGGTGGGAGAGCTCTTCGTCGAATCCGAGCTCGATGTGGCAGTCTGGCGAGTTGTTGAGCTCACGCTTGAGGTTCCAGAACTGATTGCCCACCCGATGGTCCGGAGCACTACCCAAGAGTAGGAATTGGGCGTTGTTCCTGATGGCATAGAACGCGGCGTGCCGCACTAGATCGAGCCCCTTCTGCTCGTCCAAGCGTCCGATGAACGCGATGATGGGTTTCGCGTTGTCCGCGAGCCAGAAGCGGTGGCGCAAGGCACGCTTGTTCTCGTACTTGTCGTCGATGGTGTCGGCGCCGTATCGGCGAGCGATGTGGGTATCGATCTCCGGGTTCCAAACGCCGTAGTCGACTCCGTTCAGGACGCCACCGAACTTGGCCTGATGTGTGTGGAGGGTCTGCTCGAGGGCGCATCCCTGATCGTGCCGCACCTCTCCAGCGTGGCGAGGCGACACCGTCGTTACGAAGTTGGAATAGACGATACCTCCCTTCATCAGGTTGATTGCGGACCCGTTGCGCGGATCCCTCAGTCGATCGGGGCGGTTCAGCCACCCGGGATCTCCCAGGCCAGCGGCTGCGAGAAGGTGCTCGCCGATCACTCCCTGGTGTCGGAAGTTGTGGATCGTGTAGCAGACCCGCGAGCGGCCCATGCCGAGGTGCTGATAGATCTCGTAGAGGAAGACAGGCACGAGGCCGGTTTGCCAGTCGTGACAGTGGATGATCTCCGGGCGCTTGCCGGACTTGTAGAGGAACTCCATCGCGGCACGCGAAAAGAAGGCATACCGCAAGATGTCGTCGTGGTGCCCGTAGTAGCAGCCGCGGCTGAAGAAGTTGTCCCGTGAGTGTGGCTCGATGAAGTAAGCGCTACGGCCATCCACGGAGCCACTGTAAACGGTGCAGTGGATATGCCCGCCATGCCACGGGACCCACAGGTCGTTGAAGCACGGCGCGAGCCCCCATATCTTCTCGTACCGCATGCAGTCGTACTTCGGCAGGATCGTCTCGACCGTGTTGCCACGCCACTCGAGTTCCCGTGACAGTCCGAAGGCCACATCGCCGAGCCCTCCGACCTTGGCCACGGGGGCAAGCTCTGGTGAGATCTGGACGATGTACATGGGCGGGATCCCAGGGCGAAGCACGGAGGGCCGGTCCGCTGGGGGGCGGGGTGTCTCCGACGGGGCAGGCGCTGCCGGCGCCTCGGGTCCCGGGGCAACGGGGGCCAGCGCCGCCGGGGACTCCGGCTCTGCGGCATCCGTTGCGTCTCCCGTCGGCGTCGCAGGCTGCTTCGACGTGCAGAGCTCCCCGCGGGCGCCGTGCGAGTCGGACTCCGTCGGCGCAGCCGGCGCGGCAGCGGCGCTGCCGTGATCTGCGAGGTGGCCTATGGCAAGCACGACCCTGTTCCAGGATTCTGAGATGATCGTGCTATTGGCTGATTTGTTGGACCGCCGTGCGGCCCGCTTGTTGCGTGACATCGTTGGCTCTTCCCAACCGTCGCGCACATCGTCGCATCCACGTTGGGGCGCAAAGATAAAGTGCATTTCCGCTCTCGCGCCAAGGATTTTCCACCAACCTCCGCACGCGGCCCCTGCACGGGCGGCTGTGCAGCCTCACGGGAATTGCCCCCGAGAGCCGGCATAGCGCTGCGCTGCTGGGCCAAAGTCAGTGTCGAGCGGGTCGCCAGTCTCGCGGTCCGTCCACCAGGCGGACGTGTGTCGCTTCTCAGTCAGCCAGCACGATCCTCCAGTGCTCGAACGGTCGCGCGCAGCCCCTCCCGATAGCTGGGGTAGCGCGGCGCCCAGCCTAACTCGCTCTTGAGCTTCTGATTGGTGACGCGGCAGTCCATCTTCATCGTCTCGAGGAGGTATTTCCCGAGAGCAAGCCGCAAGACCAGCAGCATGGGCCCACGGATGGGTTTGGGGGCGGGAAGGGAGAGCTGATCGGCGAGCTCGCGGGCAAACTCCCCCGCGGTGCACGCCACGTCATCGGCGACGATGAAGCTGTCACCCGACCGGAGCGATGGCAGCCGTTCGATGACTCTGAGGTAAGCGTCAGCACAATCCTCCACGTGGACTCTTGGAATGCAGTTGCTCCCGTTGCCAATGAAGCCGTTTCGGCCCTGTTTGGCCCACTGAACCATCTTGGCGAGCATGCCACCTGGGCCGTAGATCTGGCCCGGGAGCATTCGGACGAATTTCGGATTGCCCTCCTGGAGAGCCTTGTCGAGGAGGGCGTCGACGCCTTCCCCAGCGCGAGCGATTCCAATCCGAGTGAGCGGCCAGGTTTCGTCGGCCACTTCGTCCCCTTTCGTACTGTAGGCGGTACCAGCTGTGACAACCAGTGGACAGTGGGCCCGCTTCGCCATGGCGAAGGCACTGGCGTGTATTCGAAGGATATCATTCCTGAGCTGGAGCAGGCGCTGAGCCCCAACCCGCTTGCCGAGCAGCGGCGGCTGGGCGATGCACACGATGGCGTCCGCCGGGGGGAGTTGCTCAGACCACGTTTTGGGCACGAGGAGGTTGCCGACGATGGCTGCTGCCCCCAGGTCTGCGAGCCGCCCGCGGGCAGCCGGGTCGCGCGTCAGCACGGTGACCTGGTGGTGTCGCTGCACGAGGAGCGGCACCAAGGTGGTTCCCAAGAACCCTGTTCCTCCCAATACGATAATCCTCATCGGTCCTCTTCCTTGCGCTGCTGGTTTCGGTTTGCTGCTCTATTGGGTCAGGATGGAGCCGATGGTGGCAAGGAGCTCCGGCATCATGTAGGGCTTGCGGAGCACGTGGGAGAACCCTCTGGACCGGAGCTGTCCGGTGATGGC
>CAYRKE010000295.1:0-8826 GCA_964424695.1 uncultured Polyangiaceae bacterium | reverse complement strand
CGGCTGCCCGGGCGTCAGTGGCAGAGGCCGTGGGCGTGGGGGGGCAATACCGAGCCGTGCTTCCCGAGGCAGAGCAGTCGCTGTCGGATGGAGCCAAGCGTCGAGGTATGGGGAATGTGCCGGCCCGTCGCCAGCGTAGACGCGATGGAAGGTGTTGCCGTCGCGTCGCCAGAGCTGAAGCAGGAGAGGCCCTTCTTCGCGAGTGTGTCCCGGCTCTGCAACCCGTCGCAGCTCAGAAGGCCGTGGCGAGTACCCAAGTGAGCCAGGTGCCAGGAGAAAAGGTCGACAAACATCGGTGCTCGGACGTCCAAGGGGCTGGCGGCGCGGTGGCACGTGGCGGCCAGGGGCCGCATCCGTTGTGCGTGCCGCGCTCGCGCACAGGGCAGCCTCAGTCCGGCGCTTTCCACAGACGCCCGGGGGGGTCCGGGCGTCTGGTTTCGTGGATCGGCCTGGTTCAGGAGGCGCTGGCGCCAGCGCCTGCGCCGGTGATCTTCTGCAGCGCCGCAATCAGGAGCTCAGGCTTGAAAGGCTTCACGATCCAGCCCTTGGCGCCTGCTGCTTTGGCTCGCCGCATCATCTGAGGCTGGCCCTCTGTGGTCAGCATTACGACGGGTATGCTGCTCAGGGAGGGCTCCTGTTTGAGTGCCTCCAGCATGTCGAGTCCGTTCATCTTCGGCATGTTCACGTCGCAGATCACCGCCTCGTAGCGCTTGCGCCGGAGCTTCTCCAACCCGTCCGCACCGTCTTCGGCTTCATCGACAGTGAAGCCAGCACCAGAGAGGGTCATGATTACCTGTCGCCTCACGGAGGCTGAATCGTCAATCACGAGAACCGTCGTCGCCATAAAGATCTCCTTTTAGAAGAGAATCGTCTCTCCGGCATCGGCACCACCGTCCCCCTCAGTGCCTGGATGAAATTCGAAGCCGTCAATGTACTCCACATCAGTCCACACAAGAATATTCCCGGCGGCAGCTGTGAAGAGATTCCACGTCGGTTTGGCCCGGTCGCCCTTCGCGCTGAACTCGAGGTCTTTCCCGCTGACCGCCACCGGCGTGCCCAGGTAGATGGTGGCGCTCTGCGCGGCCACGAGGCGCTTGATCCGACCCAGGAGTTGGTTGGCAAGCTCAGCGAGCCAATCCGTCGAGGAGACCGTACCGGGCGTCGCAGCCGCGATGGAGTCGATGAGACCCAGGCTGGTTGCCAGGGCAACGGTTCCCGTGACCTGCGCGCCGAAGAAACTGATCACTCCCGCGATCTCGGGGAGCTCGGGGGGACCATCGACGACTCCCTGGTGGCGCAGCGGAAACGAGTAGTCATCGAAGAGCTCTGTCGTGGCCTGGGAGAGCATTCCATTGAGGATTGCGGCGTTGTTCATACCGAAGCGCCTCTCATTCTGGCGAGCGTTGATAATGGAATTAAAGAACGAAGCACGAGCATTAGGCAATCGGCGAATTGGGCCAAGAAACACCATTGCCACGTCAGCCTCACGTGAATGAGCCTACCGCTCACCCGCGCTCCGCCAGTGGCCTCGAGACCGGGGTGGCCTAGCCCTCGAGGGGTTCGCGTTCTCCACAAGTGTTTCATTCAGGGATTGGGGCCTCCTCGAGGTGAGGGCTACTACGGTCTCGAGTGAGCGCGGATTCAGTGCCAAGAGCACCATATTTTCGGACGGTCGCCCCCACAGCCTTCCAGACGAGCGACGCAGGGTGGCGTGAGGCATTGCGCTGACGACCGGTTGGCGGCGCTCAGCAACTCACTCGGTGAGAAGGGCCAAAGGATTGACAGTGTCATGGGCATGGCGGTGAAGCTTGCACGCCCGAGGCTCGCGTGTTGGGGGCTCATGAAACCTGTTGCCGCTTCGCACTTCCGTGCTGCGCTGGCCCGGTTCACTTCCGGCCGAATCGTTTGGCCCCTTGGGACGTGGGTCCACCCGGGGGCGGCTGGGACAGTGGACGTGCGTTGAGGCGGGGGCTCACGCTGTCCCGCAGGCTATCGGTGTGATGGAACGACAGGGTGAACCGAGTCCCTCTGCCTTTCTGGCTCTCGATGGTGAGCGTGCCCCCGACTGCCGTCACTGCTGCCGCGACCACCGAGAGGCCGACTCCGCGGCCGCTGGTCTGGGTGACCGTCGTGGCTGTCGAGAAATTGGGGCTCAGAAGCGCAGCGCTCAGGTCATTGGCCGTTGCGTGTGGGAGACCCTTCTCTTTGGCCTTCTCCTGTACGCGATCCCAGTCGATACCACGACCGTCGTCACTGAGGGAAAGGGTGACGCTCGAGGGCGTCTGACTGGCGACGAGCTCGACGGTGGCGATAGGAGGTTTGCCGACTCTGACGCGGGCACTCGGTTCGTCGAGCGCATGGTCGACGATGTTGCGAACCAGGTGGGAGATGGAGTTCCAGACAGGCGCGAAGTTCGCCGTCGGAAGTCGTACCCCACCGTCGTTCACCACGACTCGAGGCTCCGGCTTGCCCAGGCGCTTGGCCAGGCTCAGGAGCTGCGAGCGGATGCGGTTCAGGCGAAGACGCATGGGCTCGAACGCAAGCCGGGAAATCTCCTTCTCCACCTCTTTCATGCCGACGCCCCGGCGGATCAGTTGGAGTACCGCCTCGAGTTCCGTCTTGGAGAGCTCCACTCTGTCTCCCAAGTCTTCGCCGAGTAAAGGCACCGTGCGCGCCGCGAAGGCATCCCAGACGTCCACTAGGGCCTTGCGTTTGGCATCGACGTCTTGGGGGGTGTCGTCGAAGGCCTGCTCCAGATCGTGTGCTGCTGCCACGATGGTTTCGAGGCCGAAGAGCGAGGCGTTTCCCTTCAGGGTGTGAACCTCGCGGCGACGTTCCACGTCGTCGTCGAATAGGTCATCGCGAATCTTTTCGACGCGGTCACGACCATCGGCGAAGAACTCGATAAAGCCCGTGCGATCGTTGAGGACGCTTTGGAAGGCCTTGACCTGTTCGCGCTGGTCTGCCTCCGCTCGCTCGGCATGCACGCGCGCTGTGACATCCGTGATCATCAACAGCAGCCCATCGAGCCTGCCTTCGCGCATCAGGGGGGCGTATTCAACGGAGAAGTGGCGGCCGTCGCGCTCGAGGCGCTTCGGCATCATCTCAAGACTTACCTCGATGGGCAGTATGTCGTCCAGAACCTGCTCAAATCCCACCGAGAAGGTGTCGACGAGCCGGGCATCTTTCCCGGCAACATGGGAGGCGAAGTGTACGTCGGGAGGCGGCGGACCAAACCAGCGATCAAACGCTGCGGAGCGCTCAGCCGAGAGCGTGCCGTCGGGCCCAGCCGTGGCAAGACCTTGCGCGACGTTGTCCAGGACCAGTCGCATCGCGGCATTGCGGTCCCGGAGTTCCCTCGTTCGTTCGTCCACCAATCGTTCCAGGCCGGCGCGGTGCTGCGCGAGCTCCGTGTCGCGGTCCTGTATTCCGGAGAGCATCTCGTTGAAGGCATCCGCCAATTTGCCGATCTCGTCGTGGCTGCGGCGCTGCACGCGGATCGAGAAGTCCTGATCCACTCGCACCTTCTCCGTAGCGTTCAGCAGCGCTTGGATGCTGCGTGCCAGACCGACGGCGATGAGGACGGCGAGGAACAGGGAACCCAGAAGCACGGCGCTCGTGAGGCTGAGCCCTAGGCGGACGGCGCTTTGTGCCGCAGCGACCTTCGCAGCGGCTGCACTTCGAACCTGAGCGCTCAGGTCCCTTTCCACGTTCTCGAGGTCGCCCAACTGCTTGGCTCGAGCCTCGAACCACTGCGTGGCACTGAAGTTGACCTCCTCGGTAATCAGCTCGAGCGTCTGTTTCTTGAGCGCGGTTGCGGTCTTGGAGGCAGGACTGCTGTTGGCAACAGTGAGCAGGGCGCGGTGCTGGTCGGCAGCGGACCGAGCAAAGCTTGCCTGGTAGACCTGCTCCTCCGTGTCCAGCGTGACCAGACGTCGGAACATTCCCGGCGGGAATTCCTTGAGAGCGAACACGTGGGCGAGCAGAGCGTGCTCCTGGCTCTGCCGCTCCTTGACCTCCATGGCGCTGGCGAGTGTCGTAATGTTGCGGAGCAATGCCCCATCGTCGCTGAGCTCTGTCAAAGCGGACGTGGCAGCGATGAGAGAGAGGTTGGGTTCGGCATAGAAGTCGAGCTGAGCATCGAGTCCGACCGATCCCGTCGCAGTCTTTTTTCGGAACTCAGGCAGTTTGGCCAGCTGTGTCCGTGCCTTGCCGAGCTCACGCGCTAGCCTCGGGGGAAGCTTGGCCTCGTCCCTCGCGTCGACGAAGCCCTGCAAGCGAGCAAGGCTGGCGTCGGTTGCTGCTTGCTCCTTCTGGAGAGCCTGATTGGCGGGGAGCGCTTGTCCGGTCACCCACGCGGTGCGGGCGCGTTCTGCTTGCAGTGCAGAGACGACGTCGTGCATCCGATCCGAGAGCTCAGCCAGGTCCTCGATCGAGCCGATCGCCTCCGCCGTTCTGGCGCTCTCACGCGCGCCGCTTATGACCATGGTCGAGAGGAGCACGGCACCCAAGACGGGGATTCCGGCCAACAGCGCCAGCTTGGAACGGAGCCCCAAGTGTTCGAGTAGCATCGGGGGCTGAAACGGCACTCACTGGCGGTTCTGTAAGTGCAATCTGCGGGTAAAGGCGGGGCGACGGGCCACTAGCGAGGCGGGCGGGGGCACCCTTTGGCGCCGAGGGTTGTGTTCTGCCGGCTCTCGATCCCCTTGTTCGCACGCGTCTTGCATAGAGGGCCGACCGCGATGCGCGACGTGCGGCGAGACAACGGCTCTGGGACCAGGGCCGCCATGCTGTCGTGGTGGGGGCCGGGGTATGGTTGGGCCTCTCAGAACAGAATCACGTCCCCCTCGGACGCTGACTCGTTCGCCCCCGAGTAGACCAAGACTTGGTCGTCCGCGATACCGGCGAGTATCACCGTTACGTCACCGCGCAGCGTCCTGAAGGTGTACACGGCCAGGGGCTTCTTCTTCAGCCGTTCCCGATCTGACACTGTGCCGCTGAAGGAGCGTGGCAGTCCAGAGCGCAGGTCCACCTGGCACTTCATGAGACGATTCCTGAGCCGCCCAAGGAGCTGGTTCGCCATCTCCCGAGTCCAGTCCGGACTGGTGTAGGGCCGCGGGTCATCGGTGTGTGCGAGCGCAAACACCTCGGCGGGGACCATCAGAACCAACTCGCCGCTCAGCGCATGCCCGGTGAAGGTGATGCTCGCCCCGACGCTGCGGTCGATGTCTGCCGGTATGATCTTCGAGCGAGTGGATGGCGCAATCGCGATGCCGAACGAGTGGAAGAGTTCCACTGCCGAACTCTGGAGCATCGCATCGAGTATTCTGAAACCGTCAGCCATGGTGAGTTCACGTGCCTCGAGCCGTCCTCCGTTGGGTCTCTTCTGCGTCGGACTGTGCGCCGTGTCGTGATGGGTGAAGCGAGCTCAAGGAGCCGATTAGGGTACGCCGATATCGCTGCGAACCTCTACCATTCGAGAGGATCCAAGGTGCCAACGGCCAAGAATCATCCCGCGAAAGCCCAGCACCGTCCTTCTCTACCGGCTGTATAGCCGGGTTGCGGTTTGGGTCGGTGGATTAGGGTGCCGAGGGGAGGGGCCTCGTCGCTGGGCGCTTGACTTATCGAAGAGCTGAGCGTAAAAGTCGTTAAGGTGGGTCTTTGTATGAGGCCCACGGCCCGGAGAGTGTGCGGTTGCACCTCCCAGCGTGTAAGATGCGTGAGTTGCTGCGCGCCAAAATATGTAGGAGCCGATATTCACATGTCCAAGGCCTCCCTCATCCGATCCGCCGTTGCTGCTGCCGTTACCCTTGCCGGGCTCGCTGTCAGCACAGCGGCCCAAGCAGCTATGGTGAGCTATGATTTTTCCGCGGACATCGACAGTTTGCGTGGGAACTCGTCCTCCCTCACCCAGGCGGGGATTCCGCTAGATGGAGCGCTGACCGGCTCGTTCTCCTACGATTCAAGCGGCGGCTGGTCGATTGGTTCTACCACTATCATCGCATCCAACGGGGGTGGCCTCACCTTTACCGTAGACCAGGTCGATGTGGATGCTGGGGGGGTGGTGCTGGTGGCAAACGCCCGGACAGACCAAATGCAGGTGGCTACCACCGACGGGCAGGTCTGGGTGAACCTCTACCTCCCCAATCAAACGGTCGAGAACGGTTCGCTTCCGACCACTCTGTCACTGCAGCCTGGCGCGACTCTGACGGTTGGGACGGGGTTACCGCTCCTCGGGTCGTCGGTGTCTGCGCATTTGAGGTCGTTGACGGCTTCGGGCACTGCGCTTTCCGTGCCCGAACTGGATCCGGCGTCGGGCGCGGCGTCCCTGGCGCTGCTCGCCGGCGGTCTGGCCTTGCTCGTTTCCAGGCGGCGCGAAGCCAGCGTGGAATCGATCGCCGCGTAGATTCGAATCTCGGTCAATGGGTCGGCGGCTAACCGCGGGGGCGGTGCTGCAGGCAATTGCTGCGTCCGGGCCGCCTCGGCATCGCCATTGAGTCGGCACAACGTGTCCCAAGGGGATCCGTGAGACTGGCGTCCCGCCGCTGGCGGGTTGACGCAGGCACAGGGGGACTCATGAAGCTTGCGTCGTCGCATGGAGCTGGATACCCCTGATCCGACGAAAGGGACACATCATGAAGGTACTCGTGCTGTTCTACTCCACCTACGGACACGTCTATCGCATGGCGCAAGCCGTCGCCGAAGGGGCCCGCGAGGTGGCCGGGGCGGAGGTGGTTCTCAAGCGCGTTCCCGAGACGCTGTCTTCCGACATCATCGCGGCCATGGGGGCGACGGAAGCGCAAAAGGCTTTCGAAGCCGTTCCTGTCGCGACGGTGAGCGATCTCACGGAAGCCGATGCGATCCTGTTCGGTACGCCAACCCGGTTTGGCAACATGGCTGCTCAGATGCGGCAGTTCTTGGATGCGACGGGCGGACTCTGGGCCCAAGGCAAGCTCATCGGCAAGGTGGGCAGTGTGTTCGCCAGCACGGCGACGCAACACGGCGGCCAGGAATCCACCATCTTGAGTTTCCACACGACGCTGTTGCACCACGGCATGGTCATCGTGGGCTTGCCATTTGCCTACCAGGGCTTGACCGTGATCAGCGAGGTGACCGGTGGCTCTCCCTATGGTGCGACGACGATCGCGGGGGGCAAGGGGGAGCGAATGCCCAGCGAGAATGAGCTGGGTGGCGCTCGATTCCAGGGCAAGCACGTCGCTCAGATCGCCAAGAAGCTTGCGGGCTAGTTCTCATCATTGATCGCAGAGCTGCTGCAGATTTGCCGCGCTGTCTCCGGGGCAGCCGCGGCATCTGTGGCAGCCGCAGCATCTGCGGCAGCCTCGGCATCTGCGGCAGCTTCGGCATCTGTGGCAGCCGCGGCATCCGGCCCTCGGCGACCAGCCCGGTGCTCAACCTCACCCTTCGAGCGGGACTCGTGTACCGTCCGGACGCGCTTCCTCGCCGGGGCGTGTCAATCCTGGGGCAGCAGGCCTTCGAGAGCGCTGTACCAGTCGAGCCCCATCTGTTGAGCACCCGTCTCGTTGGGGTGCACGCAGTCGGAGGCATTGGTTGGATTCGAATTGGTCCACAAATCGGCCACGAATACACCCTCCCCGAGCGCCCAATCGGGCACGGCGCTCACCAAGGCCTGAGCGTTCGCATAGACGGCGTCGCTCGCATCGCAGGTGTTGGGTGCGACTTTGTGAATCTGGGCCACCACGATGACGATGTCGGGGTTGTGCGTGCGGGCCTGCTCCACCAGGGTCGAGTAGTATCCGAGGATGGTGTTCGTCGCGACGCTGCTCCACACGTCGTTCACGCCCAGTTGGATCAGGAGCATGTCGGGACTGTGGCTGTCGAGCAGGGCAGCCAGGCCGGGGTACGAGTTCGAGTTGCAGTTGGGGACGGTGAACGTGGCCTCGGTGTAGTCTTCCGCAGTGCTGCAGCTCACCGCGCTGTGCCTCACTTCCCCGCCGCAATCATCGGCATACTCCCCCACGAACTCCAAACGCGAGTATCCATGCTCCTGCAGATTCTGGAGTAGGTACTTCTTGTAGCAACCTGGCCCGGCAGAGATCGAGTCCCCCACGATCATGATTTTGGGCGTGCCCACCGTGTCGGGGAACACCCCGTTGTCGCCGCCACTCGTCCCGCCCGTCGCGGCTCCGCCGGTGTTGGACTCGCCACCCGTGTTCGTCCCACCTTCGGAGCTCGTCGCGCCGCCGGTGGGGTCGCTGCCTCCTGACCCAAGCGCGGCGCCGCCGGTGTCGGTGGAGACTCCGCCTGTGCCCGTCGTCACACCGCCCGTGGTCGCTGACGCACCACCGGTGCTCGTTCCACCACTGCCCGGCTCTCTGCCGCCGGTGCTTGCCGAGGCGCCGCCAGTGTGGGACGACGTGCCGCCAGTCTGGGTCGATGTGCCACCAGTGTGGGACGACGTGCCGCCAGTTTGGGACGACGTGCCGCCAGTCTGGGACGACACCCCGCCGGTGTCTGCCGATACGCCCCCCGCGTTGGTGGACGCGCCACCGGTGTGGGGCGAAACCCCGCCGGAACTTGAGGAGACACCGCCCGTCGAACCGCCGCTCGACAATCCCGTGCTGGATGCTCCGCCTAGCCCCGCCCCTCCCACGTTTGCTTGCTCGTTGCCGGAACCCCCCGTTGAGCTGGCGGTCCCACCGGTCGCCGGCGAATCATCGCCCTCGTCACCGCCTGAGCAAGCGCTAGCCAGGATCAAGCCGATCAAGACAACTGAGAACCGGTAGGAGGGGGACATCGACCTATTTCCTTGCGACGTGACCGCAGGACTCTCCCGCTGAGCATCAA
>CAYRKE010000294.1:7370-8868 GCA_964424695.1 uncultured Polyangiaceae bacterium | reverse complement strand
GCGTCAATTGTCACTTGTGCCATCTGCTGTCTCCCGATGATCGACGAATGTGATCGAGTAGCGGCGGAATCCTCGAGTCCGTAAGGGTATGCCCTGAGAAAAGCGAGGCAGCGGCGAGGAGCCCGTGCAGCGCACCCAAAGCCCCTACTCCGCCCGATACGGTCTGACAGGGGGCGGGGTCCACAGGAAGCTGTCACCGTGAGCGCGGGGCGGGTCATGGAGTCAGTTCGGGCCGGCGCGTAGGCGCAGGTGCACCCTCTGCCCGTGAAGACAGGAACTGGCGAACGTGGATACGGAGCGTGGGGTACGGCGGCTACTTCGGGACTCGCCTCACGTCGTTGCCGCCCGTATGCGCACGAGAGAGCCAGTACACCCAGTCCCCCTGGATCGAAAGCCCAACCGGCGTGTCCAGGGCGAATGCAAGGCACTGTAACGAGCCGAGTGACGGCTCTACCTGGACACGACTGACTGATCCCGAGCCTTGGGATTCCCCCCCCTCGGTCCAATACAGAAACCCTCCAGAGAAGGCGAATTCCCAAGGGTTCCATCGGTCGGCGTCGATGGTCTCGTAGGACTCCAGATCGGGATTCGCTCGCAAGAAGCGATAGATCGAATCGCCGGTGTAATTGGGGTCCAGTCGGTTCCAGGTCCCGACGTAGACGTACTCAGAGGTCAGGAGCAGAGCTCGGTTTCCGTGCGCTCCGGTGTCGACGACCGGCGGCGGAGCGGACACTCCGCGGTCAGTCTTGGCGACCCGGTAGACCCCGCCGTCATACTCGGACGTGAACCAAACGTCGGTATCGTCCACCTTGACACGCAATGGGCATGGGATATCCGTGGCCAGGACCTCTGGAGTATCTGAAGCTCCGGACAGCGACAGGTGAAGCAGCGAGTTTGGCTCGGCTTCTGGACACGAACCCCAGTAGAGCCCGCTGTCATCGACGGCGAGGCCTTGGATCCACGGCGTGTCGATACCCATACCCAAAACCGCGGAAGGCTCCTCGAGGGACGTCCAAGCCACGACCGCCGTCGAGGCGTCGTCCGCGTTCTCGACCACAAAGAGCAGGTCATCCCACGTCTCCAGCGATAAGCTCGCCTGATCGAGCGCGATGAAACCCGATACCACCAGCGGATTGACGATATCCTGATAGGATAGGAGCCCGCCTGCCCAGAGGAGCGTTGTCTCGGTAGCACGACGTCCCAGGCGTACCCCCAATCGTCGTGGGCCACCAAGTCGGACACGCAAGTGCCCATGGAGCAGGCGTTTCCAAGGCAATCGTGGCCGCACCATCCACAGTTCTCTTGCGAGGCCTCAAGGTCGATCCCAGCGCACGGGTCGTCATTACCGCCCTGCCCGGAGCTGCCTGCTAGCGCTCCATCGCCTCCGCCCCCGGCCACGCCCGAACCGGCACCTCCACCGTACCCCGCGGAGCCGCCGTTCGTTGCCCCGCCGTTCGTTGCCCCGCCGTTCGTTGCCCCGCCGTTCGTTGCCCCGCCG
>CAYRKE010000294.1:0-7270 GCA_964424695.1 uncultured Polyangiaceae bacterium | reverse complement strand
TGCCCCGCCGTTCGTTGCCCCGCCGTTCGTTGCCCCGCCGTTCGTTGCCCCGCCGTTCGTTGCCCCGCCGCCCGCACCAGCCAGCATGGAGGCCCCTCCAGTGCCAGCCGCTCCGCCACCACCTGACGGCGTGGCTTCCACTTCGGGCGCGCCAGCGGCTTGCCCATCTGCTGACCTGCCACCGGTTTCGTCATGACCCCCAACCCCGCCGGTCTGCCCCGCGTCTCCGCCATTTCCACCGAGAGACGCGCCGCCGACAGGGGGGCCGCCGCCTGCCCCATTCTCGGCTCCCCCGCTAGTCATAGCCCCACCCGTCGCTTCCGTACCCGATGCGCCAGCGCTGTGGATCCCCCCGGCTTCCCCACCACCAACCGACGATGTCGCGCCGCCGTCCGCTCCGGCGCTTCCCTGGGTGCCTTCCCCTGCGCTGCCGGCTCCCCCCGATTTGGCCAGCTCGCCCGAGTCAATGCCAAGCAGCGAGTTGCAGGCCATGAGAAGCCATCCCGCACCGAGCTGCAGCAGGACTGTGCGTGACCGAGCGTCCCTCTCCATCATTCAACTCGTTTAGCACCTCCAGCCTAGCCTGTAAAACCGCCAGACGCGCCGAGGCTTCGATGGCATCCAGTGAACCGCTGCTCAGGAGCCGCCAGCCCGTGACGTTGAAGGCGTATGCGCGGTGACTCGGTACGTGACGCCCACTTGGGCGCCCGAGGTACCGCACAGAGCGGTGCGTCTTCGACTCAATCGAACACTGCGGTGGGGCTGCGCTGACGGGGCGCTGCACACGAGCTGCTGGTATCCTTCTCGGTATCGTCGCGGCATGCCAGCACGGCTCGCCATCAGTCGACGTCTATGGACGCTCGCGTAAACTCGTAGCTGCCTGTGCCCTCGGAGATCCCTTCGATGAAGAGCGTGACCAAGGCGAGTTGCCCGAGAGCCATGTCGCGTTCTGCCCACTCGGAGAAGTGTTGGGAGATGGACGTGTGCCCGCACTGACGGCCCTCGGTGCGGATGCTGTAGTACTCCCGTATGGGGACGGCGCCGTCACCAACGGTCCTGCTATAGACGACGTAGGTGCCGCCGTCCACGGTGATGGTGTCTAGGCTCGAACCTGGGACGGGCGGGGTTCCCTCGGGTTCGTTGACCCAGTCCTCGATGATGTAGAACTCTACCCGCGGGTCATGCGTGTACCCGTACACCCCAAGGAACACGGTTTCGGTGCCGGACCCCGTGAAGGCGAAGTCCGCCGCAAAGGTCCCGATCTGATCGGGCGTCTGGGTTGAGTCGTATTGCAGGCCAACCCGAGCCAGTACGTCCTGGGTGCCGTCCCACTCGCACTTGAACGCAGCCTCCTCATCAAAGACGGTCATGCAAGCCGAGCCGTTTCCATTCGCCCAGAATTGGTAGTAGTAGCCGCTGTCGAGCTTGCCATCATCCATTTCGCAGTGCTCGGTGCCACCCGACCGCGTCGACCCGGGATCGGTGCAAGCATCGGCGCTGCCATCGGTGGAACCTCCGGCCTCGGTGCCGCCGTTGGCGCTGCCGCCCTGTTCCGCTCCCCCGGATCCGGCTCCGCCTGCGGGTATGCCGCCACTGCCGCCGCTCGCGGCGCCGCCACCGCCACCCGTGGGCACGCTGCTGCTGCCGCCAGTCGGGACTCCGCTGCTGCCACCGATCGGTGCGCCACCACTTCCAGCGATCGGAGTGCTGTCAGGCCCGCCGGACACCCCGCCATTGCTGGCACCAGCCGAGGGACCGCCGCCGACGGGGGCAGGAGGAGCTCCCGCGTTGTCGCCAACGGGATGGACATCGCTGCCGCCGGTTTGCGTGCCAACGCTGCCGCCAGCGGGATGGACTCCGCCACCACCCGTTGGAGGGCCGCTGCTGCTCCCCGAAGTGCCACTCACGGGGTTCCCGCCGGCTCCGGCGTCATCATCGCCGCCCACGCCACTGCCGCCGCCCTCCCTATCGCTCAGCGGGTCATCGGCCACCCCGTCGCCGCTTCGCTTTCCGCCGGTTCCCGCGCCGCCCGAGTGCGCGCCATCGAACCCGTCGGCACCTCCGGTGGGGGCGCCCCCGCCATTCTCGACCGAGCCGCCCGTGGCATGGCCCCTGCCGTTATCCGTAGTCGAGCTACACGCTCCCAGAACCAAGAGCAGGACGCTGCAGGTCGGGACAATCAACCGGCGTTCGCTCTGGCTCGCTCGAAGCTCGTTGCGGCGGTCACTCCATACCGTCATGAGGCTTCTCCTCGGCTGCTGGAGGAGCTCCGTTTCCGTCGCTCCCTGCAGCTCATTCCAAGGTGGACGGCTCCAATTCGACCACCCGATGAGGTCGCGGTCAAGGTGGCGAGCCGCGTCGGCGGTGGCCGGTAGATTCCAGGCTGCTCTCGTGTTGTCTCCGGGCGTGGCCCATCGGGTGGGTCTCACAGCATCTGCCAGAGTTGCTGGTGCTGCTGCGGCGGCTAGTGCGAGCGCGCAGCGCCTTCGCGGGCCTTCCCCGCGTCGGCTCCGCCCCGATTCTTGGCACGTCTTGTGGGCGGAGCGGCTTACGCAGCGGGTTTTCTGGGGGTGAGAACGGGGGCTGCCCGAGAACCCAGACGACGGCGGCGAGATGGTGCTAAGAATCGTTGCGTGTCCCGATCAACAGAACGAGCCCATTCCGCTGACAACGTGGCGCTGCCTCATGCCCCCCATTGGTACAGAGATGCGATAATCTACGAGGTGCGGGTCAGTTCCTTTTTTGACGCCAACGGCGACGGAATTGGAGACTTTGCGGGGCTCGAGCGGAAACTGCCCTATCTGCAAGACCTTGGAGTCACGGCCCTGTGGCTTCTTCCGTTCTATCCCTCCCCGCTTCGCGATGATGGCTACGATATCGCTAACTACACGGAAGTTCATCCGGATCTCGGAACCCTCGACGACTTCAAGCGGTTCCTAGATGCAGCGCACCGCCTGAACCTGAGCGTCATCACCGAGCTGGTCATCAACCATACCTCGGACCACCACCCGTGGTTCCAGCGGGCGCGACGCGCGCCCAAGGGCTCCGCCGAGAGGGACTTCTACGTCTGGAGCGACGACCCGCGACGATTCTCGGAGGCGCGAATCATCTTCAAGGACTTCGAGACCTCGAACTTCACGTGGGATGCGGTCGCGCAGAGCTACTTCTGGCATCGGTTTTTTGCCCACCAGCCCGATCTGAACTTCGACAATCCACGGGTACTCGAAGCCGTGCTTGGTGTACTCGATTTCTGGCTAGACATGGGCGTCGATGGCTTGCGCCTCGACGCTATTCCGTATCTCGTCGAACGCGAGGGCACGAACTGCGAGAACTTGCCGGAGACGCACGACATCATTCGGCGGATTCGCCGTCATGTTGATGAGCGTTACCCCCATCGCCTTCTGCTCGCCGAAGCCAATCAATGGCCTGAAGATACGGCAAAGTACTTCGGTCAAGGCGATGAGTGTCATATGGCCTTTCATTTTCCTATCATGCCGCGCCTCTTCATGGCATTGAGGATGGAAGACCGTTTCCCTGTCGTCGACATCCTGGCGCAGACGCCGGTGCTTCCCGAAGGCTGTCAGTGGGCAATGTTTCTTCGAAACCATGACGAGCTGACGCTAGAAATGGTCACCGAAGAAGAACGCGAGTACATGTGGCGGGTCTATGCCAGCGACCCTAGCGCTCGCATCAACCTCGGAATTCGGCGGCGCCTGGCGCCGCTGCTCGAGGGTAGTCGAGCGCGAATGGAGTTGATGCTGGCGTTGTTGCTCTCGCTCCCGGGTACGCCCGTTCTCTATTATGGCGACGAAATTGCCATGGGGGACAATATGTACTTGGGGGACCGCAATGGCGTGCGCACTCCCATGCAGTGGAGTGCTGATCGCAATGCTGGGTTTTCTCACGCGAATCCGCAGCGGTTGGTGCTGCCCATTGTTATTGATCCGGAGTACCATTACGAAACGGTCAACGTCGAAAACCAGCAGCGGAACCCTGAGTCGCTCTTGTGGTGGATTAAACGAATACTGGCGCTCCGAAAGCAGGTTCCAGCCTTTGGGCGGGGAAACCTTACCATGCTTTCGCCGAACAATCCGCATGTTCTGGCTTTCTGTCGTAGCTATGAGGGTGAAACCTATCTCATTGTTGCCAATCTCTCGCGGTTCGTGCAGCATGTGGAGCTCGATTTGCGGGAGTATGACGGCAATCGCCCGGTGGAGCTGTTTGGACTCTCAAGGCTTGCTCGCATCGGACGAAGGCCGTATCCGCTCACCATCGGTCCGCATGGCTACTATTGGCTGCGTGTCTCAAATCCCGAACGGAAGACGCAAGCCCTCGGGACTCAAGAACTCGAGTGGCCAACACTGAGCGTCGAAAACGACTGGCGCGAGCTACTGGGCGCGAAGAAGGCCGTACTCGAAGCCTGCATTGGTCGCTTCATGTGCCAACAGCGTTGGTTCGGTGGTCGTGGACGTGCAGTTGCCCGCTTCCAGCTGCTCGACGCACTCCCTCTCGCGGGCGACGGCTCTGGGTGTTACCTCGGCATTGTCGAGGTAACCTATGCGAAGGAACCAGCGGACCGCTACACTCTGCCGCTTGCGCTTGCGACGGGACTCTACAGCGAATCGCTGGCCAGTAGGCATCCCGAGGTCGTAGTTGGGGAGGTTCTGTCCAATGCTGGTGAGCACCAAGGCTTGCTCCACGACGCCGTGTACGATCGAGAGTTCGTGGGAGCCATCTTGCGACTTCAGGCAGAGAACCGCCGAATAGAATGGGGGGCGTATTGCCTGTCCGCGCAGGTAATCGCGACCGAGCTTCGCACGCTCCTCGACGCTATGCCGCCCGAACCGAAGACGCGTGCCATGGGGGTCCAGCAGAGCAACTCCTCGGTTCGCATCGACGACCACGATCAGTACGTTCTGAAGCTGATTCGACGCCTCGAAGAGGGCGAGAACCCCGAACTCGAACTGGGTCGGTACTTGACCAAGACGGTGGGTTTCCCGCATACGGCCCCTACGCTCTCGGCAGTTACGCTACGGACCGATCGAAGACAGGACCCAGCAACCGTCGCGATTCTGCAGCGCTTCGTCGCCAACGAGGGAGACGGTTGGTTCTATGTGCTGCGCCACGTCGATCGCTTCTATCGGGCGGCATTGACCGAACCCGCGCCGCCGCCGGCTGCGCCAACAATCGCCAACTGTCTCGCGTTTCGCGGGGCTCAATTGGAACCCCATCTTCATGCATTGATCGGGCCTGTTCTCGATGCGGCTGAACTCATAGGACGACGCACGGCAGAGATGCACCTCGCGTTTGCTGCTGCGGACGAGGTGGGGTTCGTCCAAGAGCCATTCACCGGGCAGTATCAGCGCCAACTCTACCAAGGCTTCCGAGGCACGGCGGCACGAGTCATACGGTATCTGCGGGAGGGTTTGGTCGAGCTTCAGGAACCGCTACGCGTGGTGGCTGAATCCGTCGTGTCGCAAGAGGGGCACATCTTGGCCCTGTTCGAAGCCATTCGAGATGGGCGTTTTGCGGCTGGGCGCACGCGTATTCATGGTGACTACCACCTAGGGCAGCTCCTTCGCTGTGGCAACGACTTCGTCATCATCGACTTCGAAGGTGAGCCTGCGCGCTCGATTAGCGAACGCAAGATCAAGCGCTGCCCACTTCGTGATGTTGCCGGAATGCTGCGCAGCTTCCATTACGCGGCGGTAAACGATCTGTATCGGGCGAATTCTGTTGCCGACATACGAGTCGCTGATCGTGAACGGCTGCGACCGTGGGCCGATACCTGGCTAACATGGATGTCGACGCGCTTCCTGGACGGGTACTTCAGACAGGTATCTGGCGCCACGTTCTTGCCCGAAGACCAGCACCAGCTCCTGACGCTTCTTCGACTCTACTATCTCGAAAAGGCGCTCTATGAAGTCGAGTATGAGCTTGCCTATCGGCCTGGTTGGGTTGGGATTCCCCTTGAGGCCGTGCTCAGGATGCTCTCGGAGGTCCATCAGCCGGAACCCGCATGCGTTCAGTCGTCGTGATGGTGGGTGTGCTCGAAGCCCGCGACGAAACACAGGCCGTCCTGGTTCAGATGGCCCATGGTCGCAGCGTTGTGGCGGACGAAGTCGTACAGATCTTCGATTCCCTGGGTCCCAGCGCTGTCCACGGTGAAAGTTGCTGGTGAAGTCGGCAGTTGGTAGTCGTCGTCGCCGACGCAGCTCATCCAGCCGAGCGAGGCTCCCGCGCGGTCTGTGGCGGGCGCCAGAGGCGCCCCTTCGAGCCCTTCGGCGGTAAGCAGCGCAGCACCCGAGTCTTGCGGCGCCGCGTGTGCTGCCAGGTGATTGAAGAGCGGAATCGCTCCGTGCTCGACGGTGTTCCAGAAGAGGTGATCCGTGTGCAGTGTGATTTGTACGTCGACCATCTCGTCTTCTTGGCCTTGCACCCCGCGCTGGGATTCCTCTCCAACGAGCGCCTCACCCGTCAGCTCGGGGTTCTGACAATTGACACTCTCGACGGATAACGAGAAGCCCAAACGGAAGTCCACCGTGGTCGGTAGCTGCGAGAAGTCGTAACTGCTGGTGGTCTCACAGTCCTCGATGCTCGCGCGTCGCGTTGCCGTCCCGACGAGCAGATGCGTGTACCCGGCCTCGCGCATCGCGGCGAAGTCGGCATCGTCGTCCTCGATGCCGACGAGCTCGGGATCCCCAGAATCTGCCTCAACGAACGAGTACCCGAAGGCGTAGCGCTTGGCGGCGTCGAAACCGTCACCCTCTCGCGTCTCCGTCATGGTCCCGAGCGGCCACGCTCGTTCACCAGAACGCTTTGCCGCAATGCTGCCCGCTCCAGTTGCTGCCAAGTCGATCGCGAATGGGCCACCTTTCAACTCCGCTACGACGGAGCCGGTCTGGGAAGCATCGCTGGGAGAAAGATCCGGGGACTCGCTCAGGTGTACGTGGTCCACGACAACGAAGACCTTTCGGAACTCGACTTCCCAGCCATCCGCGAAGAACACCTCCTGTCCGGCCGCAGGTGGAAACGCATACCCGAGCTGAGCAAGCTCCTCACCCGAAGCCGTGATGCGGAAACCACGGGCGCGGCTCGAACTGGCCCCGGTATCACTGCACCCCAGTCCAACCATGATGGCAACGGCAACCACTGACCAATTCGCACAAGTACTCATCGTTCTTTCCTCATCGACCAATGCTCAGGCCGGGGTCAGCCTGGTGCTTTGCACCTTGGCAACGGACGCACGCTGTGTTAGCAGATGCAACTC
>CAYRKE010000293.1:0-8922 GCA_964424695.1 uncultured Polyangiaceae bacterium | reverse complement strand
AGGCGGCCGGTATCACCATCGGTGGGCTGCTCGCAACCATCCTTCCCGCCGTCGCCATCTTCGGCGTCCTCGCCCTGGCCGTCGCCGGCTTCGTGGTGGCGTTCCGGAACAACGTCGGCGGGATTGCTGAGAGCTTCCAGCACGTCGGGGAGCGGCTCTCCCTCGCGTTCAAGGGGATGATGCAGCTCTTCGACCAAGGAGGCTTTTCCGGGGCCATCCGCGAGGAGCTCGGGCGCGCCGAGAACCAGGGCCTCAAGGACTTCCTCATCAACATTTTCCTGTGGACGAACCGGGTCCGGAACTTCTTCTCCGGTATTGCCACGGGGTTTTCGGCGGGCATCGCGGCGGCGAAGACGAGCATCGAGGCGCTCGTCGGCGTTCTCTCCCGCATCGGGGCGGCGCTCGGATTCCTGTCGGCACGCGACGACGCGAGCGCGGCTTCGGCTCGTTTCCAGGAGTTCGGCAGCGCCGGACAGCGCGTGGGGGCGATCTTGGCAGGCGCGTTCGAGCTCATCGTGCGCGCGATGACCGGGGTCGCGAGCGTGGCGCAAGGTGTGGCTGAGGGCTGGAACCTCATCAAACCGGGCATCGACGTGCTGATGGTTGCCCTCGCTCAGCTCGGAGCGAAGCTCGGTGAGGTCTTCGCGCACCTGTTCCGGACGAGCACCGCCACCCAGCAGAACGGCGATGCGTGGGCCACGCTGGGCAACGTCATCGCGTTCGTTGTCGGCATCGTCGTGAGCACGATCGGGGTGCTTGTGTCCGTCATCTCGGCGGCGGTGTCGGTCGTGAGCGCTGCGATCGGGATCGTGATGTCCGTCTTCTCGGGACTCGCGGACGTCATCACCGGCGTGGTGTTCATCATCGGAGGGATCATCAACGGCACTTGGACGGACATTTGGATCGGCATGAAGCTGGTGGCGTTCGGGGTGGTCGACGCCATCATCGGGGTGGTGATGGAACTCGCCGGGGCCATCGCTGGCGTCGTGGATGCGCTCTCCAGCCTGTTCGGGAGCGGGACCCAGTGGCAGCAAGGGATCCGAGACCTCCGGGAGTCGTTCCGTTCCGGGATGGCCGAGGGCATGGGCGTCCAGAACCTGTCGTTCACCGGTCCCGTGCCGAGCCCGTCGGCGCCCACGCCGCGCGTGGAGCCGCTTCCCTCCGGCGGCGGGGCGGCGGTCCCGGGCGCACCAGCAGGCGCCCTACGGGCCGCCACGGCTGCCCCGATGCCCGCCGTGGCCGCGCTCGGCGGACAGGCTAGCCCAGTGATCACCATCCAGTCCCCACCGGCCCCACCGGTCCCACCGGTGACCGTGCACCTCCAGGTCGACGGCCAGACCCTCGCCACCGCGGTCCATCGAGCGAACCGCGACGCGGCCACGCGCTCGTTCTCGCCGGTCCCGGCCTACTGAGGCTGGAGACCGAAGACTGGAGACTGGAGCTATGCGATGACCGACCTACAGCCTACGGCCTATGGCCTCCAGCCGAGCGCCGACCGTAGGGAGGCGCAGTGATGCCGCTCGCTGCTGCCCTTGCCCGACCGCCCCGCTGCGTGCTCGTGAACCTGACCACGGCCGAATCCATCGAGTGCCTCTTCAACCCGAAGGACCTCACCGAGAAGGTCGACGTCAACTGGACGCGGCTCGCAGTGCCGGGGCTGTCGCATGAGGTTCTGCAATTCCAGAACACCGGCAACCGACAGCTTTCTGGCGTCGAGTTCTACCTCGACCGGTTCTTCGCGACCGAAGCGGGCTCCGACGTGGATGTGCTCGAGTTCCGAGCGTTTCTGCGTGCACTCACGGTGCCACCGCAGGGGACCGAGGGCGTCCCGGCAACCGCGCCGCCTCGGGTGCTCTTCATCTGGCTCGGCGTGGTCACCATCGAGTGCGTCGTCGCAAGCGTCGAGTTCCAGTACAAGCAGCTCGCGGTGGACGGGACGGTGCTGGTGTACACCGCCACGGTAACGTTTGAGGAGATTCTGGATACCCGAATCACAAGTGATGAGGTGCGCCAGACGCCATCATAAATCGCGATGGCAGACAACTCTGGGCGGTGGACTCAGTCGCAGTTTTCCCAGGTAAGAACCCCTTCGAGTCGAACGCGATTGGTTCCGTCCCCTTCAGCACCGAGCTCTGTGAACAGGAATGACACGTGCACCCATGCCTCACAGTTGTCGGGATGGTCAACGACTGCGATCTCAGTCGGAGCTTCTCCGCCACTGAGCATCCCCCGCAGAGCAGCCTCCATCTTTCGGCAAGCGTCCCCCCATTCGGTCTCGTCACCAGAGACTCGCCGGTTGTAGTTTCGTTCCCACCACGACGGAGAGAACACATTCGCCTCGACTTTCGGCAGTGGCAGGAGCCAGCCCTCAAGTTCGTGGTGCACGGTCGCAACCCCATCCGTCTGGTTGCAGTACACAACACCCGTGCGTGCTGGCACGATGATTGCGGGGTTCGTCAGCGACCAGAGATAGACATACCGGCGTCCGTCTGACACATCGCAAGCGTACCCCGCTCAGCGCCGGCTGTACACACGCCCTCGACCGTCGGTGGCCAGGGCTTTGTCGTCCGCAGTGGCTCCGCGCACTGGCTTCCGGCACTCGTTCTCCCTCGGCGTCCGCGACGACGCGGGGCGCCTGTTCTTGACGGAGCGGGAGCGCTATCGCCGTGCTGCCGGAGGACACCGAGGGCGTCCCAGCAACTGCGCCGTCCCGGGTGCTCTTCATCTGGCTGGGTGTGGTCACCATCGAGTGCGTCCTGGCCAGCGTTGAGTTCCAGTACAAGCAGCTCGCGGTAGACGGGACGGTGCTGGTCTACACGGCAACCGTGACGTTCGAGGAGATCCTGGATACGCGGGTGACGAGTGAAGAGCGGCGGGCCTGAGCAAACGGCCCCTCATTCACTTCCGCGCGCGAGCACAAGGCCGCATCTGGCATCGAGCACAACGCGCTCCCATCCGCCAGGCGGATCCATTTCGGCGGAGAGCACAATGCGTTCGCCGTCTTGTCCCTGCCAGGTGATCCCATCTACGGCGACATCCTTGCTGGTCCAGCGCACGGAAAGGGACGTGTCGATGGCGAAAACGTGCCGCCAGCCGAGGACGTAGATGAAGTCACCCAGCGTTTCGCCGGCATCTGGGCCGAAGTGCCCGAAGAAGTCGTCCCCCAGTTGGAGCACCTTGACGGAAGCTCCCGCTTCTTCCGAGAGAAAATGAACACAGTCTCCGCCCCCAATCGCGACGACGGAGGCTTCCTCCCAGATGAGCTCTTCACGAAACGGTACGTGACTCACATGGAAGTCGAGTACCCTCGTCCACAATGCGCCATCATCAGTGTGCGCCACATAGATGTCCTGGCGGCGCTCGACGCGACAGATGCGGCCCGTAGCCATGGTAGAGGATTTGTACCGCAAAGCTCGTCCCCACGGAAGCCGTCCTGCCCCCTTTGCCGTCCCCAGTGGCTCCACGCACCGGCTCCCGGCACTCGTTCACCCTCGGCGTCCGAGACGACGCCGGGCGCCTGTTTCTGACCGAGCGCGAGCCCTACGGGTACCAGGAGCACTCGGACAACCGGCTTCACGTCGTCGCCCAAGGCGACACGCTCTTCACCCTCGCCGGTCGGTACTTCGCCCCATTGCCCCGAGCCTGCGGCTTCTGGTGGGTGCTTGCGGACTACCAGCCCGATCCCATCATCGACCCCACCCTGGAGCTCGAGCTCGGCCGTCGCCTGCACATCCCGAGTGTCCGCGTGCTCACCGACGTCATCCTGGGCGAGCAACGGCGGAGGCTGTCGTGACGACACTCGTTGACCGTAGCGGACCCGGCGTCCGCATCACCGTGCTGGCGAACGAACGCGCCCCGAGCGGCGAGCCGCTCGACCTAGACGGGCGCATCATCAGCTTCACCTTCGAGGACTCCGAGAAGCAGACCGACCAGGTGTCGCTCGTGCTCGACAACTTCGACCTCGCGCTGTTCGACCGCGAGGAGCTGGTGGGCGGAGCGACGCTTGAGGTGTCTTGGGGCTACCCGGGGAACATGGCTCCGCCTCGGCGGGTGGTCGTGAAGAAACTCAAGGGCTTCCAGCAGCTCACTGTCGAGGGCCAGGCCACCAGCGTCCTCATGAATCGCGAGGTGAAGACGCGGGCCTGGACCAGCAAGTCCCGCAGCGACGTCGTCAAGGAGCTCGGCGCCGAGTACGGCTACGAGGGGGAGTTCCTGGACATCGAGGACACGGTCGAGGTGCTCGGCAGCGTGAACCAGACTGCGGAGACGGACGCGCGTTTCCTGCGGCGTTTGGCCGTGCGCGAGGAGTTCGAGTTCTTCGCCGATGAGGGAGGACTCCACTGGCGCTCGCGCGACCAGTCCACTCCACCGACCCACGTGCTCACCTGGTACTCGGATCCAGGGCGTGGCGACGTCCTCTCCGTGAACGTCGAGTCGGACCTCGCACGCCGCGTCGGCAAGGTGGCGGTGCGTGGTCGCGATCCGCTTGCCAAGAGCACCATCGAAGCCTCGGCCAACAGCAGCACCGTCGACCGCGCGACGCTCGGCGAGACGATCGAGGTCGTCGACCCCGAAACGGGGACGTCGTCGCTCCAGCAGCGCAACGCCACGGCAAGCGTGCATCCGACGTCGGCATCCACGCCTGAGGCTGCTCAGCGCGAGTCCGCGGCGCGGTTCCGGCGGGCAGAGCGTGAGACCGTCAAGCTCACGCTGCTCGTTGTTGGGGACCCAACCCTCCGCGCCAAGAAGGTCGTCGAGGTGCGCGGCATCTCGAGCCTGCTCTCGGGCAAGTACTACGTGACCCGGGCCAAGCACTCGATCTCCTCGTCTGGGTACACCGTCGAGCTGAAGCTCACGCGGGATGGCAGTGGACGACGCGCCGGAGCGAGCGGCGTGGCGCAGGCCCAGCCGCAAGGCGGTGAGCGGAACCGCACGGCACCTGCAGCGGGGGACGAGCTCACCGGCGTCGAGGTCGTGGATCCGGCCTCCGGCGCTTCGCATGTCGAGTACCGGCGTGACGGGCGTCCCCTTGGGGCCGAGGATCCCGAGGCACGCATGGGCGGGCACCGCTGACGGAGGAGGATGAATGGGCGGCTTCGACGACGACATCGAGACCCACGACACGCGGCTCCTCGGGATGTACCTGGGCTACGTGACCCAGCGCGACGACCCCGAGCAGCTCGGGCGCGTGCGCGTATGCATCCCGGGCGTGCTCGAGCCGGAGAGCGCGTGGGCCTGGCCACTCGGAACCAGCGGTGGCGGCTCGAAGAACCGCGGCCTCTTCGCCGTGCCAGAGAAGGGCGCCGAGGTCGCCGTGTTCTTCAACCAGGGCAACGCCGATGCTCCGCACTATTTGGCGGCCCACTGGGGCAAGCCGGGCGGCGAAACTGAGGTTCCCGAGGAAGCTCGGAAGACACCGCCCGACAACCGAGTGCTCGCAACCGAGACATTCCGCGTCGAACTCGACGAAACCGCGAAGGGGCGGAAGCTCAGGATCTCGAACAAGAAGACGGGTGACCACCTTGTGTTCGACGCCGAGGACAACACGGTCACGCTCGAGGCGACGACCGCGCTCACGCTGCGCGCGGTGGGCGCCATCACCATCGACGCCATGCACGTCACCATTGCGGGGCGCGTCGTTCGAGCTGTGAAGGACCCCATCTAGAGGTGCTGCAGTGGCCATCGAGCTGTGCCTACAACTGCCGGAGATTCCTGACCCCTTCGAGCTCACGCTACCAGGCGGTATCACCATCGAGCGCATCAACCTGCTCGAGGTGATCCAGCCACTTCTGGCTCCGCTGATGCCGCTCTTCGAGATCGTGGACACGATCGTCGCCATCTTCAATTGCGTCAAAGCGCTGCCCGATTCGCTGGGACCACCGCCTGATCCAACGGTGCTTGCTGCGTGCATTCCGGAGCTCGGGGAGAAGATCGCCCAGCTCCTCAAGCTGCTGCCTCAGCTATCCCTTCCGCTCTTGCTGAAGCAGTTATGTAAGCTCATCGTCCAGACCCTGCGGGAGGCACGCAGCGCCCTAGTCCATCTTCAGGAGCAGATGTTGCGCATCCTTAGGGCCGTCGATCGGGCTACCGAACTCGAGGACTCGGGGCTGATGGCCATTATCAGCTGCGCAAAGACCAACGCCGGTCAGGAGGCCGCAAACGTGGGGAAGATGCTGGCCAGCCTCGGTCGCTTGATCGGACTCATGAACCTGTTCTTCGGGATGCTGGGTCTGCCCGAGGTGCCCAATCTGTCGGAGCTCGCGGGCAAGCCACTCGACCTCGTCATCGACCCGCTCGATGCGCTGATCGAGGTCTTCCAGAACGCGGGCGACGCGATTCCGGTGCCATGAGCGACTCTTCACGGCTCGGTCTCCTGACTCCGTTTCGTCGTGACAAGAAGCGGGATTTCGCGAGCGGAAGCGGCGAGGCTCTGCTGGCGTCGAAGGTGCGCCAGGCGCTGCTCACCGAGGGGACGACGCCGCGGTCGTCCGGGGAGCTGCCTTGGAGAACCGCTTTCGGAAGTGCGGTAGCCTTGCTGCGACACCAACGGAACGACGCTGCGCTCAAGGAGCTCGCGCGAGTGTACGTGCGGGATGCGCTGACGCAGTGGGTGCCGAGCGCACGACTCGTCAGTCTCGATGTGGAGCAGGACGGGACGAGCATCACGCTGCGAGTGCGCGTCCGCGAAAGAGACATCGCGGCGACGGTGGACCTGTCGATCGACAGGTGAACCTGCCCTCGCGAGTCGCGAACAGACGTGGTCAGAGTTCGTTCGGGTCGAAGTGTACCCAGCGCTTCGCTGACTCACTCCAATAGTCCAAGCGGTCAAGGCGGATCGACAAGTACGGAATCCACTCAGGCGCTTCCGGCGCCATCGGGCCACCAGAGCCGAAGAGAAAGCGGTGGGGGTCATCGTCAAGCGGGTACCCCTCGCAATGGCGACCATCGACGGTATCGAATGAGAACCGCACAGCGTCATCGTTCGCAAAGAAGCGTCGTACAGCGTCCTCGTGGGCATCGGGAGCCATCCACTACAATGTGTACGAATGAACCCGGCGCTGACAAGCGAGGATCGGAGCGGGCGATCGCGACGAGTGAGCGGGGGCGCCTGTGTCCGGTTTCCGGGCACCCGACGCCCCGTCGCCAGGGCGTTGCCTCCCCGGAGGCTCCTCGGCGCTGTCCGTCCTCACCCCAGCGTTCGACTGCACTTCGATGGATTTGACGCCCCGATGGCGTACCGCATCGCTCTGTTGGAAACCGTCTTTCTGGACTGGATGGTATGGCGAGGCGGGCTACCCCTCCGTCGCCGAACGGGTGGTGATCTCGCTCCTAGCCAAGCAGGATGGGGGTCACCCCACACGCATCAGGCGTCGGCGCGTGTCGGCGAACGCTCATGCGGAGCTACCCTTTCGCGTAGGCAAGAATCTCCGTGAGGCGGCCGTCTTTGGCCGTGAACAGGTCCACTCCACGCCGTCCTTCTGGCTGCGCTGGGATGCCCGTGAGCCGCCAACGAAGCACGGCGCGGCTACCCAGACCGTACACGTCCTCTATGCTCATCTTGAGATCAGGAAGCGAACTGAAGAAGTCGCCGATTGCCTGACTTACTGCACCCCGTCCCTCATGGCGTAGCCCAAGGGGAGCCGGCCCAGCGGTCTCGAATGTACAGTCCTCTGAGAGCATGGCGCCGATCGCTGCCGTGTCATGCAAGTTGAAAGCTTCCACGAAAGCGATTGCCAGACGCAAGGCTTCTTCGACCCTTCCCATCTGTACCGGACTCATGTCCCCTCCGAGTCCCCGACTGGTGACACCAGGCACTCCCGCGTTCGTTGCGTGGAGAGTCTCAGAGAATCGTAAGTACCCATCCGCACAAGCTACTCGTCCTCCCGTCTGTGCGTCAACGCCTCGCTCTTCGGCACGTCCCCCGAAGATTCCCCCGATATCCTTTGCCTCTCCGGAGGCACCGCCCGTTGGCCCTACTCCCAGACTCTGTGGACTACACCAGCCGCGATTTCGACGCCCTTCGGTCACGCCTGATCGCGCTGGTGAAGAGCGTCTTCCCGGACTGGACGGACTTCGAGGTCGCGGGCTTCGGAAACGTGCTCATCGAGATGTACGCGTTCGTTGGCGACGTCTTGACCTTCTACCAGGATAACCTCGCTCGGGAGTCGCGGCTCGTCACCGCAACCCAGCGGAAGAACGTGATGGCCCTGGCTCGGATGCTCGGGTACCGACTTCGAGGCGCCCAGGCAGCGACCGCGGAAGTCCTCATCACCCTGTCGCGCTCGCCCGCAGCGGCGGTCACGATCCCTGCCGGCACGATCGTCCGGACCCAGGAGGTGACCGAGCCCGTGCGCTTCCAGCTCCTTGCTCCGGTGGTGATCTCGGCGGGCGCAAACCCGCCATCGGCGCTGGCGGTAGTCGAGCACTCGAAGACGCACACCCAGCTCTTCGACGCGCGCGGCCTGGCAGCGCTCGAGGTCTTCCTGGACTTCGCACCGTACCTGGATGGCTCGGTCAGCGTCTCGACTCCCCAGGGCATCTTCGCGGAGGTCGACAGCTTCCTCGACTCCGGCCCGAACGACCTGCACTTCCTCGTAGCGGTGGACCAGAACGACCGCGCGGCGGTGCGGTTCGGCAATGGAGTCAACGGCCTTACTCCGAGCGGGACGATCACGATCACCTACAAGACCGGCGGCGGCATCGCCGGCAACGTCGATGCGGAACGTATCGTCGTCATCGAGGGCAGCTTCAAGGACGCATTCGGCAACCCGGTGCAGGTGTCCGTGCGCAATTCGGGGGCGGCCTCGGGTGGCACCGAGCGGCAGTCGGTCGCCGCTGCCAAGCTGCTCGCACCCGAGAGTCTTCGAGCACTCACCCGCACGGTCGCCCGCGAAGACTTCGAGATCAACGCGCGCCGGCTCT
>CAYRKE010000292.1:6361-8954 GCA_964424695.1 uncultured Polyangiaceae bacterium | reverse complement strand
AGCTCACGTGCCCGAGCAGGCGCACTCGTAAGCGTCTTCTGCAGCGTTCATGGGCTCGGCATCCATGCCGAGGGTGTTGGCCCCGCAGATGTCCATGTTGTCGGCACTGCAGCTCGATGGATCACACGCATTATCGATGTAGCACTGGAGAACCGCCTCGCACTTCGGTATCGAGGACGCATTCGGCGGGTTACAGGCGCACTCGGCTGGCGCCGCGATGAGGCAGCTCCCTGCCTCACCGCATACCCCTGCGGCGCAGTTCAGGGTCGCGCAGTCATCGTTGGTGACGCACCCCTGACCCAACTCGCAGCCGGAACATGCCGCGCCACCGCAGTCCACGTCCGTCTCATCGCCGTCCATGGCACCGGTATCGCAGAGGCTGCAAACATTATCCACACAGGGGACGCCTTCGACACAGTCGATGGCGTCGGTACACCGGGCACCGATCGGACAGCGCAGTTCTGGGCACGTGCCGCCGCAGTCGACCGAGCGCTCGTTGGCGTCCTGAATGCCGTTGCTGCAGGGATCGGTCCCGGTCCCCGTCGCGCCGCCGGTGGCCCCCGGTGTGCCCCCGTCGCTCGTCGATGTCGATCCGCCGGTGGTGGAGCCGGGGGTACCGCCCGTGGTCGCTCCGGTGCCGCCGGTAGATGCCGGCGCGCCGCCACTCTGGACGCCAGAAGCCGTGGTGCCCCCGGTGCCGGTTCCGTCAGAGCCGGCGGCGCCCAGCCCTTGACCGAACTCCAGCGTCTTCGCGCAGGCAGCAACTGCCACTACAACCGCAAGCACCGAAACCTTCGACATAAGCTCGTTCACGACTCACCTCGCCCCGGGGCAGCCGTGGCACCGGCCTTCGGGTCCGATGGGGTAGCATACCCCCCGGGACAGTTACAGATCAGTCCCCATGATTGGGCAGCCAGACCGCGAATTCTCGTCACACCGTCACGCGCCCCTGGACCTTGCCGAGGCAGGGGAGACCGGCCCGCTATCGATTCTTGGCGGCCTTTCCAGCCCCACCAGAGCCACGTGAACGGTTGCCTCTCGGCCCCGAGCGGTCAGCCCTTGACGCCGGGCCATTGCCCTTGGACTCCGAGCGACTTCGCTTGGGCTCCGGACGACCGTGCGCCACGAGCTCGCTGCCGCCATATCGCTCGAGCTCGGCGCGAAGCCAGGCCCCGGTGTGGGAGCCCTTGGTACGGGCAACCAGCTCCGGTGTCCCGGCGGCCACCACCCATCCGCCCCCATCACCGCCCTCGGGACCCAAATCGAGCACCCAGTCAGCAACCCGAATGACGTCCAGGTTGTGTTCGATGACCACCACCGTGTTGCCAGCGTCCACGAGGCGCTGCAAGACCGTGACCAGCTTCTTCACGTCGTCGAAGTGGAGGCCCGTCGTCGGCTCGTCCAGTACGTAAAGCGTGCTGCCCGTGTCGCGCCGCGCCAGCTCCCGGCTGAGCTTGACGCGCTGTGCCTCCCCCCCGGACAGGGTCGGAGCTGGCTGCCCCAGCTTGACGTAGCCTAGGCCAACGTCCGATAGCGTGCGCAGGATGGCGACCGCGTGGGGATGTGCCTCGAAAACCCCGAGCGCCTCTTCGACGCTCAGGTTCAACACCTGCGCGATGTTGAGCCCGCGATAGGCCACTTCGAGCGTCGCGGCGTTGTACCGATGACCCTGGCAGGTCTCGCAAGTCACGAAGACGTCGGGAAGAAAGTGCATCTCGACCCGCCGCGATCCGTCCCCATCACACGCTTCGCAGCGCCCCCCGGGAACGTTGAAGCTGAATCGCGCAGGGCCGTAACCCCGTGCCCGCGCCGTCGGCGTCGCCGCAAACAGACCGCGAACCAGATCGAAGAGCTTGGTGTAGGTCGCAGGATTGGAGCGCGGCGTGCGCCCAATCGGGGCCTGGTCGATATGGATGATCTTGTCCAACGCATCGACCCCTTCGAGGCCGTCGTGGGCACCGACCGGCGATGTTGCGCCGTGCAGGACCCGCGAGAGTGCTGGATGCAGGATCCCGGTCACGAGTGAACTCTTGCCAGCGCCGGAAACCCCGGTCACCGCCGTGAAGACGCCGAGAGGGAAGCTCACATCCTCCCCCTTCAGGTTGTGCTCCCGAGCACCCTTGACGACCAGCTGGCCCTTCGCTTCACGCCGCATCGGCGGGGTGTCGATGCGCAAGCGTCCGGACAGGTACTCCCCGGTCAGAACCCGACTCTGCTCGAGAGCCCCCGGACTCCCCTCGAAGACGACCCTCCCCCCCAAGGCACCGGCGCCCGGACCGAAGTCCACGACATGGTCGGCGCTTCGTATCGTCTCAGCGTCATGCTCGACGACCAGCACGGTGTTGCCGAGATCACGAAGCGACGCGAGCGTGCCGATGAGTCGTGCGTTGTCGCGCTGATGCAGTCCGATGGACGGCTCATCCAAGACGTACAGGACACCGCTGAGCTCGCTCCCCAGCTGCGCAGCGAGCCGAATGCGCTGGGTCTCGCCACCAGAGAGCGTCGTTGCGGAACGATTCAGGGTGAGATAGCCCAGGCCGACGGCTCGCAGGAACTCGAGCCGGGCGCGAACCTCGGCCACGGGCTCGACCGC
>CAYRKE010000292.1:1620-6261 GCA_964424695.1 uncultured Polyangiaceae bacterium | reverse complement strand
TCGAACTGCATGGGCCAGCTCACGTCACCGTGGCTCCCGGTCCACTGCACCTGGACACGGCGGTCGCCCGTTCCGTAGAGAACCAGGCGCTGCTGCCGGGCACTCAGCCGCCGCCAGGGGGTGTCGAGATCGAACTTACACTCACGCTCGAGAGCGGAGAAAACCCCGAAGCCGAGCCCACTGCCGCGTTGCATCATCGAGGCCCACGGGGCGATGGCGCCCTCGCGAATCGTGAGGGACGGGTCAGGAATCAGCAATTGGGGATCCATCTCGGCGTTGACACCTAGGCCATTGCAGCTCGTGCACATGCCGAGGGGACTATTGAAGGAGAATGACTGAGGGGAGAGCGCTGGCAGACCGATCCCACATTCCGCGCACCCCGAATGCTGGGTGAAACGGTGCCCGTCTCCACCCCCAGCCGGCGCCGCCACGATCGTACCAGCGCCCTCGCGGAGCGCGGTCTCGATGGAATCGACCAGGCGCTGCCGCTCGACCCGTCGTGGCTCGACGCGATCCACGACCAACTCGAGGTCGTGCTTCCTACGTTTGTCGAGGGCGGTGAGCGCATCGAGCCGCTCGACCGTGCCATCGACGCGCACCCGCAGGAACCCGCGCTGCCCCAAGGACTCGAGGAGCTCGCGCTGCTCGCCCTTCCGATTCTCGACCAGCGGAGCCAGAATGAGCCACGCGCCATCTAGCTTGGCCACCCGCTCGACGATGGTGTCAACGGGCAGGGCCTCCACCACTCGGCCGCACTGCGGGCAGTGTTGGACGCCAATGCGCGCGTAGAGCACGCGCAGGTAGTCGTGGATCTCGGTGATGGTCCCCACGGTGGATCGCGGGTTCGAGGATGCCGCTTTCTGTTCGATGGCGATGGTGGGGCTCAGACCGCGGATATGGTCGTACCGGGGCTTCTCCATTTGCCCCAGGAACTGCCGGGCGTAGCTCGACAGCGACTCCACGTAGCGCCTCTGCCCCTCTGCGTAGAGGGTGTCGAAAGCCATGGATGACTTGCCGGACCCACTCACTCCAGTGAAAACGATGAGGCGGTTCTTCGGAAGCACGAGGCTCTCCACCTGGAGGTTGTGCTGGCGCGCCCCTCTCACCACGATACTGTCCTGCACGACCTTCACGATGCGCTCTCCATTCATCCGGGCTGCGGAGCCGATTGAGGCCCCGATCCATATGCCAGCAAACCGTCCTTGCGGAAGTACCCCGACGCAGAATGCGGAGGCCTCGACTCCAAGATCGCGGAGACCCGCTGGATGCTGGGCGCTCGAGTGGCTCGCCGTTCGCGACGTCCCGATTTGCCAGACGACGAGTCCTTCGTCGCACTGGACGGGGCATCTCACGCCAGAACGGTTCTAAGATCCGTGCGAAGCGCCCCCTGGGCGCGGAGTCCCTGAGGGAGTCTGAACCACCGGCCAGCGTGGGAAAGTTCTATGGTGGCCACAGCTGGAGGCCCCATGGTCGCAAGAAACCTGTTCGTCTCCCCTTCCGAACTGCCAAGCGAGCTCGTCGAGGAGCTGTGCCGTGGGACGGGCCACTGCCGCGTGGAGCGCATCGTGTCACGGGGCCACAGTTCACCGCCCGGGTTCTGGTACGATCAATCCGAAGATGAGTGGGTGGCGGTCCTCCAAGGCAGCGCCGCCTTGGAGTTCGAGGGCCAACCGCCGCTCTTCCTCGAAGCTGGGGACCACGTGCTCATTCCTGCGCGGGTTCGCCACCGCGTCGCCCGCACGGCGCCGCACTGTGACACGGTGTGGCTCGCTGTCTTCATCGAGGGCAAAGCCTGAGATCCAGCCGGCCAATCGCGAGGGCTCGGGAGCGGGAGACCCCCGTGGGGCCTACGCTTGCTTCCTGGAGCGGATGAGCGCATCCTCGGCAATGCTGGCTCAAAAGCCGGCAAGCCGCACTGACACTGCGGTGAGGAGGACCCCTTCGTTCCGGAGGCGTAGCATGAGATCGTCCAACGTTCTGGCTGTGTTCCTGGTCTGTGGTTCGCTCGGGGCTGCCCCGGCCCTGGCGCGAGAGACAGCGCCGAGTCTCGCTCTGCCCGGAGATTCCGGTCCCGGCTCGGTGGAGCTCCAGGACTCGAGCCCCGCCGGTGAGAAGCTCAAGCTCACGATCGACCGCTCCAAGGTGGATCTCGAACGGCATCGTCTCGAAGTCACCATGAATCGCCCTGCCGCGCGCGTGGTGGTCAAGGTCTACGATGAGGACGGCTCCATGATCACCGAGAAGTCCACGGAGTTTGAGGGCGCGGCAGCTGGCAAGAGCCTCCCGGTGACCTGGGAACAGAGCAGTTCCCGGAAAATCGCCAAGGTGGAGGTCTTCGGTTACGACACGGACGAGAACTGGGTCGGGGTCGCGATTATCCCTTGGTCCCTCAGGATTCCGCACGAAGAAGTCCTCTTCGAGACCGACAAGGCCGCGATTCGCGAATCGGAGTTGCCCAAGCTGCAGAACGCCCTCGCGACCCTCAAGAACGCCATCGCCAAGTACGACGACCTCGGCGCCATTCAGCTCTTCATTGCAGGCCATACCGACACGGTGGGTACCGCAAGTTACAACCAGGACCTCTCTCGACGGCGGGCGCGCTCCATTGCCACCTGGTTCGTCAAGAGCGGCCTTCGCATCCCTGTCGCCTACGAGGGATTCGGAGAATCAGCCCCGCTCGTCCCCACCAAAGACGAGGTAGACGAGCCGAGGAACCGACGAGTCGACTACATCCTCACGATTGAGGTTCCGGTCACGAAGATCGCCGCCGCGTGGAAGTACATCAACAAGTAGCCATCGAGGTCTCGGGCACCCGGCCCAGTCGGCGCGCGCGGTGATACTGGCGCGAAGGCGCCCCCGTGGCATGACTCGGCCCCGCACTTGTCCTGGCTAGTCCTCGCAGCAATTTCGGCCGCCTTTCTCGGCCTCTACGACGTCTCCAAGAAGGCGGCGCTGAACGCGAACGCCGTGCTCCCCGTGCTCTTCTTGACGAGCCTCTCGGGAAGCGTGGTGGTGCTAGTGGGAATACTGGCCTCATGGGCGTTCCCTAGCCAGCTCGCGGCGCTCGACCTGACGATGGAGCCGCTCTCCGCCAAGGCCCATGGTCTGATCCTGATCAAGGCCGTCATCGTTTCGCTGTCCTGGGTCCTCACCTACTTTGCCGTCAAGCACCTGCCGATCTCCATTGCCTCGCCGGTGCGTGCGAGTGCCCCTCTTTTCACTCTGCTCGGTGCGGTCGTCTTCTTCGGGGAAGCCCCGAGCGCGCGTCAGTGGTTCGGGATCGCGCTCGTACTGGCGGCGTACTGGGGTCTGTCGTTGATTGGGCGTGCCGAGGGGATCCGGTTCGAGAAGGACCGCTGGATCGCCCTACTCGTCGCGGGCACCTTGGTGGGCGCACTGAGCAGCCTATACGACAAGCACCTGGTGCAGGGTGCCCACCTCCACCCAACGACCATGCAGTGCTGGTTTACGCTCTACAACGCGGCGATCCAAGGAGCCCTGGTGGCGTTTCTCTGGTACCCGCGCCGCGCCAGCCACTCGCCGCTGGACCTCCGGCCATCCATTGGGCTGGTGGGCGTGCTGCTCTTGGTGGCGGACAACCTCTACTTCCGCGCCTTGGCCTATCCGGACGCGCTCATCAGCGTGGTCTCGATGATCCGTCGCACCAACGTCATCATTTCCTTCGCAGTGGGAGCCCTCATGTTCCGGGAACGCCTGCTCAGACAGAAGTCGCTCGCCCTGGGCAGCGTACTCGTCGGGCTCTGGCTGCTGCTCGGCTAGCACACCGATGTGCTCGTCGGCCTCACCGCACCCGTGGAGCCGCCCTGACGTTGCTGACAGGCGCGGCTCCCTCAGGCGAGGTTACTTCTTGGGAGCCTGGGCTGCCTGCTCGTCTGCGCGCTTCTTGATTTCGGCACGAAGCGCTTCCATGGCGTCAGAGTATTCCTTGCGGAGCGCCTCGATGCGCTTCGGCGCATCCTTGGCAATCTCCTCGGCCTGCTTCGCCTCGGCCTCGATCTGCCCCTGGGCAACCCGCGCCTCTTCGGCCTGCTTCTCTGCCACCTTACGGTCCCCAGCGCGCGTCTCCGGATCCTTGATCACGGCGTCCAGGGCCGCAATCTCGTCATCCAGCGTCCCCTTGGCCTTCGACGCCTCGGCAGACTTGGCCTCGAGATCACGGCGCGTGGCTTCGACACCCACATTCACGAGGTAGCTCGCTTCGGCGATCTTATCGAGCTCGTCGCCCAAGGTCTCGACGTTCTTCTTGCCGTACCGCTCTTCCTGTCGAGCGAGGGACCGATGCGCTTCGCTCGTGCCCCTCAGCCGCTCCTTCTGCCGCTTCTCGATGGCCTTTTCGAGGGCGTGCGTCGCGGCGCCGCCGAGCTTGCCGCCGTCCTCGCACTTGTTCTGTTGCGCCGCGTACTGGACGCTGCCGGCCACAGACTTGTTGATCTCGCCCTTCTCTTCCTCGTAAAATGCCTTGATCTTTAGCGTCTCCTCGTACTGCTTGGCGTACTCCTCGCTCTTGCCGTCAGCCTCGGCTTGGTCGATGAGCTTCCCGGTCTCCTCCCAAGAAGGCGACTCGAGGCTGCCCGGATAGGCTTTGATCTCGCCGATCGCAGCCCGGGCATCGGTCTCCTG
>CAYRKE010000292.1:0-1520 GCA_964424695.1 uncultured Polyangiaceae bacterium | reverse complement strand
GCGCGGCCAGCCGTGCTCGCTCCGCTGCGCGCGGCTGCGGCCCCCCTTATCCGTGCTCGGAAGCCGCTTCTTGCTCCCGATGGGTTGCCCGGCGGCTCGCGCTCCCGCCGAGCGACGCAACTGCCCGAACGCGGCGTCCTGCGCGCGGATGGGTGGCCTTCTCGAGGAGCACGGTCGTCACTGAGCTCGCAGCCTCGCCAGACGATCCACGAGCCCCAGCAGCGTTGGAAGGCGATGCTCACCGTGCATCGCCGAGACGAGACGCGCAGCCTGCCGTTGATCCATGCCCCGCGCCGTCACGTACAGCGGCCGCTCGCTCCCCCCGCGCCTCACGGGCGCCGCAAATGTGGAACCACGAAATGCTGTCTTCGCGATGCCAACTACCGCGTAGCGCCCCTGAAAGTGCTCGTACAGATGCGCTCCGAGCCCCGGAGCGCCCGCCTCGTCCAGTTCCACGTAGCTATCCACCACCAAGGCTCGCACTTCGGTCGTCACCAGCTTCAGCACTGCCAAAAGGGGCGGGAGCTCCCGCTCGTAGAAGCGTCCCGGCACGTAGGGAGCGACTTCGCTCACCCAGCAGCTCCTCGTCTCTACCGCCTCCGCGTCTGCCCACTGGTCCGCGACGACGCACGCCGCGTGGGCACCGTCTTCGAAGTAGTGAACGTCTAGTAGGGCGATCGGCTCCACAACCAAGCGCTCGATAATAGCAGCGCGCTCCGTTGGGGCCACGTGGCGTGTCCGTCAGAGTCCCTCTCGCGATGCCCCCCGGGCAATCTGGCAGAGAGGGAGGCATCAGACATGAAAGCGCTGGGTACCCTTCGATTCGCTGGGCTTGCCACTATTTTGTCCGCCGCGTGTGGCGAAACCTTCGACGCAGACAGTCGCGAAGGCGTTGGCGGGAGTGCTGGCCTTGGCGTTTTCGGTACTGACGGTGCGGAGGCTGCTGGGGGCACATCTGGTGGAGCCGACAGAGAAAGCGGCGCCGCCGGGCTCCTGGATGAACTCGCGGGCGAGATGGGTGGTGGTACCGTCTGGTCGGTACCCTTCGCAGGGATCCTGGCGCCATTCGAGAAAAAGGGTACGGTCAGGCGGTCCGCTTGACCCGGTTTTCTGTTCCGTTGCTACTCGGCCCCCAGTGCCGCCACGCGGGTGGCCCCTATAGGCCTTCGCCTGATGCGCGTCAGGCACCAGGAAGACGCTGTGAAGACATCCAGATCGCATAATAAGGACCCACTGGACCGCGCTCAGGCGCTACACAGTCGTGGGAGAACGGCAGAGGCGGAAGCGCTCTATCGGAAGCTCATCTCCCACAACGCGCAACATCATCGAGCGCTGGGCGCGCTCGGAGTGCTTCTGTGCGAAGCGGGTCGCGTCGAGGAGTCGAGTCGTTACTTGGAGCGAGCCGTGGCGGTGGAGCCAACCCCAAGATACCTGACGAACCTTGGGGTTACCTACAAGCTGCAAGGCAGACTGGATATGGCGGCCGAAGCCTTCGGTCGAGTTCTCGAGATCGCTCCGGA
>CAYRKE010000291.1:0-8965 GCA_964424695.1 uncultured Polyangiaceae bacterium | reverse complement strand
TTGATTTGATTCATGCTTTCAAGTTTTTTATTAACCTGGCACCCACAAATTCTTGTGAGGAGCCTAAAAATATAACCCCAGGTGCTTAAGATTTAAAATTTCCCATACATGATCAGGAGTTTTAGATATGAACACACCAATGCATCGATTCAAATCTGTAAAACTTAACACATCTAGAAGGAGGGGACTAAATGAAAACCAAAATGAGCATATTATTGAGTTTTGTTACTGGAGTATCATTGATTGCAATTACAGCATGCACTAACCCTGATTCCAGGGTCAGCAGTTATGCTGAAGACCGTGCCCTGATCGAGGACCTTCAGGCCCGTTACATGTTTGCCTTTGATTTTCATGATGTTGACAAATATGTGTCGTTATTTACAGAGGATGGTATTGTGGATATTGTAGGAATGAAATGGTAAAGGTAAACGGACAATGGCTGTTCAGCAAACGTTTAATATACAACGAACAATATAAAGAATGGATTGGTCCTTCTGAAAATCCGTGCTGGTAATTACTGTTTATAAAAAAGGAGACATCATGATCAGAGCAATAAAGAGCATTGTAGTATTGTTGTTTTGTTTTTCACTGAGTGCAGCATTGTTCTGCTGTAAAGAGCCGGAAAACACCAGTACAGAAGAAAAGGCCACTGAAACAGCCAGTGCAGCCGACCAGTTAACGGATGCAGCTGCAGGTAATGAAGGGCAAGAACCTGATCCATTTGCCTATACTCCGCCCAGCAGGGAATGTGACCGGACCATGCTTTTAAAGGCTACTGATAGTTATATAGCTGCACAGAAAGCAGGAGACCTTTCTAAAATGGTCCTTTCAGCAGAAGCAAAATATAAAGAAAATATGAGCGAGCTAACAAAGGACAAAGGGCTCTGGAATACTTCCTTACCAATAGCCTTTCATCGCAGTATCTATGATGTGCCGCGCTGTAAAACATTTACCGAGGTAATAGTTACGGAAGGCGGGCATCCCTATGTTATCGGGACACGTCTTACAGTCGACAAGGGTAAGGTTACCGAGATCGATAGCCTTGTGACAGATAAGGGTGACTGGCTTTTTAATGCTGACGTCTACCTGAAGTATTCAAAGGCCGAAGACTGGCCGGTGCTTAATCCTGATGACAGGGTAAGCCGGCAGGAACTGATTGATGCGGCAAACCAGTATTTTGATTATATACTTCTGGACGGGAGTATACGGCCCGCATGGGGTGTCCCGTGTGCTCGCCTTGAAGGGGGGATTTATACCAATGAAAAAAATGAAGACAAAGATACCTGCAGTATCCCTGCCCCTATGGGAGACCTGTTTATAAATGACCGTACCTTTCTGGTTGATGAGGAGGTGGGAGCTGTTAATGTATACTGCCGTTTTGGAAACACTGAAGACGGCATGCCTGATTCGCACACCTTTGTTCTCGTAAACGGAAAATATCGATGGATTCACACCTTAAGTGTAAATCTGAGTGATGAACCTGTTGATTTGCCAAAATTTGTACCGGAACCTGGATGTCAGTGTGACCGTGAAATGCTTATGGCCGCAACAGAGAGTTATATAGCGGCCCAGGAGTCGGGTGATCTTTCCAAAATGGCCCTGGCCGATAAGGTAAATTTTTCCGAAAACATGATTGACATTGAAAAGGACAAAGGCATGTGGAATACAGCCTTACCGATTGCACATCACATGAGTATTTATGATACAGTACGCTGCAAGACCTTTACAGAGGTAATCGTCACGGAAGGCGAGCATCAATATGTTATAGGCACCCGACTTATGGTTGACAAAGGAAAGATCAGGGAGATTGAAAGCCTTGTTTCTGACAATGATGACTGGCTGTTTAATGCTGATGACTATCTGAAATACTCGAGCGCCGAAGACTGGTCAATGCTTGCGCCCGATGACTGGCCCCGAAGGCAGGACCTGGTAGATGCGGGGAACCAGTATTTTGATTTTCTATTTATGGATAAACATATCCGTCTGCCCTTTGGAGGGGTCCCCTGTTCAAGGCTTGAAGGCGGCGCATACACCAATCCCAAAAATGTGGAAAAGGATAAATGCTGGGTGCCTGCACCTCTAGGAGAGCTGCCCATAACAAATCGGACATTTGTGGTTGATGAAAAAATGGGTTGTGTCAACGTCTTCTGTCGCTTTGGAGACAGCAGGACAGGGATGCCTGATTCACATTTATTCAGAATGATAAACAGTAAATACAGATTGATTCACACATTGAGTGTGAACCTTACAGATAAACCGCTGGTGTACCCCAAAACTCCACCTCCGGGAGTAACAATCGATTAGTGCTGTGAACAGGGTACCTATTTCGTAAAAGAAATAATGATCTTATTATGAAAGTACGTACTCTTTTTTAACAGGGAAGGTTGACGGTATCCATTAAATGCATTAGGTGGCATGGACTGATAGGGGCGAATAATTATTCGCCCCTATCAGTTATAATCCTTCTTGCTTGATTATCTGCATGTTAAACAGATAGGATACTGTAAGATAGGTCGATAAGTTTAATTTTAATTGACTTTTTCGACATTATTTTATCTATGTTATCCTTATTTCAGGAAAACAGTATTGTGATAAATTTTTATATTTGTTAACACTTAAAGGTAGCATAAATAAAAAGCCCTTCCTCATCTTGTCCTCTGTTTCAGGAACCCATTGCTGCGGTTCATCATGGCCTTTGGGCGCAGTCGGGGTTAGGGATCTGTCATACACGTAAAAATATAGTTTTGAGGTGCATTATGGGAAGACAAGCGGTGAAAAAGTATCTATGGAAATTCATGTTGGAACTGCAAATAATTTTCTTGATTGGATGGATGTTCCCAATCCTAGCAGCGGCTGAAGAGGTCACCCCCATGGTGGCTTTTGGCAATGGTCACACCATAGTTTTGAAATCCAATGGCACAGTCTGGTCCTGGGGGTCTGGGCCGGAGGGGCAAATGGGGAACGGTGTAAACTATGCTGATCCCGTGCTTACGCCGGTACAGGCTAATATTACCGATGTCAAGTTCATTGCCGGCGGCAATAGTAATACCTATGCAATCAAAACGGATGGCACCCTTTGGGCCTGGGGGTTTAACGGCAATGGTGAACTCGGTTTGGGCGATACAGAGCCCAGAAATGAGCCTGTTCAGATCCCAGGATTGAGCAACATCATCCAGGTGGCCGGGACGAACGGTGGATTTGCCGCCTGTGTCAAGGAGGACGGAACGGTTTATGCCTGGGGTTATAATGGGAAAGGTCAGCTCGGCAACGGATCATTAACAAACAGTAACTCTCCGGTTCAGTCCACGGCAACTGGGTTTGAGAATATTAAGCAGATCGACGTGGGCGCGGATCATGTTGTAGCCAGAAAGGGGGACGGTACGGTCTGGACATGGGGATCAAACTCCGCAATACAATGTGGCAGGGGAGCTTCCAATTATTATGTAAACCCAGGTCAAATCGCCTCTTCAGGCATGGAAAATATTATTAAAGTTAAGAGCGGTAGCGCACATACTGTCGCCCTGAAAGCCGACGGAACGGTGTGGACATGGGGCAGCAATAAATATGGCCAGCTTGGCAAGGGGTATGTTCTGGATGGCTACGACGGTGAGTATTTAATTGAAAGATCCTATTTCCCGGCACAGGTAGTCGAGTTGAGCGGCATCGCTGATGTTGACGCCGGAGGATATCAAACGATGATCAAGGATGGCAACGGCACGATCCGGTTTGTGGGATACAATTATCGGGGGCAATTCGGGGACGGAAATGTCTTGCTCTATCTTCCTTATGCCACATCGGAATTCCGGCAGTCCCTTATTACCGGACCATTCATTCAGATTGAAACCTTTGTTAATAACACAGCCTTCCTGAAGAGTGACGGGACAGTCTGGACGTGCGGTTCCAACAGTGTCGGTCAGGTTGGAAATAATGGTACGTCTTTGTATGTAGATGTTCCCTACTGGGTATGGCGATTGAACCTCCTTGCCGATATCAGCCCCACCGATACTGATCAGGACGGCCTTTGGGATGCGCTTGAAGAGGTCACCTGCACAGACCCCAATGACGCCGACACTGACGATGACGGCATTTCGGACGGGGTTGAAGATGCCAATCAAAATTATGCAGTTGATACCGGTGAGACCAATCCCTGCGATTTAGATACGGATGACGATGGTATTCAGGACGGTACTGAGTTGGGTGTAACCTCCGAGAATATTGGTACTGACACCGACACATCCGCCTTTGTTCCAGATGCCGATCCTGCCACTACCACCGATCCGCTGGATGACGACACGGATAATGATGGAATAAAAGATGGTGAAGAAGATTCCAATTATAACGGCCGATTTGATTCAGGTGAAACAGATCCGGTGGCAGATAATACTGTGATCCTACTGGGAGAAGCTGTAGACAACACATCGATGGATTGGTCCAGTGGTGGTGACGCGTTGTGGTTTTATCAAACAACGACAACACATGACGGGGAAGATGCCGCTCAAAGTGGCGATATTGGAGACAGCCAGGAAACCTATTTTGAAACAACCGTGTCAGGGCCTGGAACAATCAGTTTTTACTGGCAGGTTGCATCTGAGGCAGACTATGACTATTTGCGGTTTTACATAGACGATGAACAGGCGGATTCCATCAGCGGTACAACAAGTTGGGATTTTAAATCTTTTACAATAACCTCCGGCTCTCATACTTTGAAATGGGCATACACCAAAGATGGTTCTGATTCATTTGGAGAAGATTGTGGCTGGGTAGACCAGGTTGTGTGGTCTAACCCTACCCCCCCGTCAAACGACAATTTTTCGTCTGCAACCACAATCAACGGTTCAAGCGGCCAGGCAACAGGAAGCAATGTTAATGCGACTTTTGAAACAGGAGAACCAAATCACGCCGGTATTGAGGGCGGTGTTTCAGTGTGGTGGTCCTGGACCGCCACTTCGGATGGTGTTGTTGCCTTTGACACAATCGGAAGTGATTTCAATACACTATTAGCGGCCTATACGGGCAGCGTGATCAGTGATCTGACTTCTATTGCCTCAAACAATGATTATGAAGAAAGTCCTCAAAGCAGAATAACATTCAATGCTACGGCTGGTACGACCTATCGGATTGCTGTTGACGGCTATGATGGTATAACAGGCGGCACAGTACTGAACTGGGCTTTCACCGATGCTGATCAGGACGGCATTTTGGACACTATTGAAGATGCCACCTGCACAGACAGCAACAACGCGGACTCTGACGATGACGGCATACTGGATGGTGCTGAAGATGCCAACCATAATGGTGTGGTTGACGAGGGTGAAACAAATCCTTGTGATGCCGATACAGATGATGATGGTATGCCTGATGGTTGGGAAGCAACAAATAATTTAAATCCATTACTTGATGATGCCAGAAATGACAATGATGAAGACGGATTTGATAACCTGACAGAATACAGGAGAGGCAAAGACCCCCAGGATAAATCTTCCCATCCATCAAAGGGTATGCCCTGGTTACCGCTGCTTTTGGAATAGTAGAAACATTATCGGAGGTTAATGGTTACCCCTTTTTATCATTTTTTCTATGGGGGTGTTTGAAGGTAAAATCAGACTGAAATTCTTAACAGCCTCTCCTACCTTATAGGAAAGATTCACGTAAAACTGTAGGGGCGAATAATTATTCGCCCCTACATGGGACCAAAATAAGTTGATATATGATAATGGCGTGAGTAAGATAACTCCTTGTCAAGAACAACCGGATTAAATCCATCATGTAAGTAAAGGGAGAATTGAAAATGTCTGCAATAAAAAAATACAGAGGTTATGGTAAAGAGATTGAAGATATTTTAAGGCTGGATTCTTTCACTGTTGCGGTAAAGATGATTCAAAAGGCGGAAGAGATTCCTGCTGAGGCTGTAAGGCCGAAAAGGGATCGTAATCAGCATATTGCCCAATGCCAGGCATTCTCCCTGACGCGACGCGAGGGCAAGACCGTGGTAATGTTGAAAGAAGACCACTGGTGCTATGCACCGGTCATCGGTTATGGTCTGGTCGAACAGCCCGAATTTTTCAAAAAAGGGGGGTTGTATAACCCTCAATTCGATGATGATCCGGAGATAAAGGAGGCACTGGGCGGAACGGGTTCAAAATTCCTGGGCCATTTCCTTGAAAAGCCCGAACTGGCAAAGAATATGACCTTCCCATGCTTAAAAGCCGGAAAATATATCGGCTGCCTCACAGCGCCCCTGAGAAATACAACCTTTGAACCGGATGTGGTTTTTATTTATTCCAACAATGCCCAGCTCAGAAATATACTCATGGCGATAAAATACAAGGAAGGGGTACATGTGACCTCTGAATTTGATCCTATAGACTCCTGTATCTATTCCCTGGTTCCTCTGATCGAGGGTAAACAAAGCTATATGATTACAATACCTGATCCGGGCGAACAGGAGCGGGCATTGACTGATGAAAATAAGATTATCTTCTCGCTGACAAAGGATAAAGTGAAGATACTGGTGGAAGGGCTGAGACACTATGATGAGATCAAGCTCGGGTATACCCATTTAACCAAACTGATGCAGGCGGATTTTGAACAACCAAAATTCTACACCCTTCTTTTTAATAGATGGGGAATTATAAAGTAATGGCCTATTGACTCGGCTGACCCTTTATGGCGGGACATTGCGCAAATACAGGCTGAAGCAGTTTAGACTGAAAGTTGTATCAGACAGATAGCTTAGTCCGTTCCCTATAAAATAAAAAAATGGATTCTCCGGTCAAGCCAGGAATGATGGTTGGTGATGGATTCCATGAAGTAACTGGGCTCTAGAGCATCCCATTATGTAAAAAGAAATCGAGCTTAAGGAGAGTATCACCATGAAAAAACTAGCCTTCTTTGTAATATTATGTTTTGGGTTATCAGGGTGCTTAATAAGCAATCGTGTAACAATCGATGCTGTTAATAATAGGCTGGATGATAAAACCAAAGTAATGAATCCATATGAATATTATAATTTAGGGGAAATAGGCAGAATTGTAATTCAAATGGAAAAAAGCGTTGAAATCGGATCAGACAATACAATAGAGGTACCTCTTAAAAAAGTATTAATTGATAAGGAAGATCAAAAAGCAATCTTAGCTGAATTTAATAAAGAAACCGAGTACGTTAATGATTTCTGCCTTTGCACCGGGAACGGGGATTTATATATTACTTTAACCGATGGAACTGAACTTAAATTTCGTTTAAAACATGGCGGTAGCGTCCTTGAAGAAAGGTTCGATAGCAGCAATGATTCCAGAATGTTTTTCCCTCATGCAGAATTTGTAAAAGTTATTAGAAAATATTATCCGGAAAAATTAAGGGAATACTATAAAATTGAAGATCGAAGACAATGTGGTGAAATATCAGAAGAACAAAGAGAACTGGAATGGCTTGAATTCATGAGAAAATATTACCCAGGGGACTATTTTGCCAATTTAATAGATGATCCTGTGATTAAGGATGAATATTATAAAAAAACAATTATTGGCTCATGGATAATTTTCCATGAGGATATGGAAAATCATTTTTCTGTAGATACATACATATCTGATGGAGAAGCATGGAACGCCGGTGAAATAGTAGTTTCGAATCAAAAAATTCCTTGTACGACCAGGAGCCAATGGAAAATTGAAGACGGGTATTTATCTCTGATAGTTAATTCAAGCGATTATGAAGATTTCATCCCAGTTGGAAAGAAAACAAAGAATAAAATATTATTTATGAGTGATAAGTTTATGTCATTCCCTGGTAAAGATGACACAGAGATAGTTTATATGAAAGTCGATTAATAGATGATATATTCACCTATACTCCCCAGAAGAATGAACGATCAGAATTGTCAGAGCTTGCAAGTGAGCTGCTTTTAACATGATGGCATTTGTATACAATAAAAGAGAGGATTATTTCTCCTCCCATATTTTTAAATTCTCAATTCCTTTAAAATGTTTTTCATCTTTCATTGGTTTATTATTTCCCTGCCGCGAAGAATCTCTTTAATATCACTGTCTGTCCACACGTGGTCATTATTAATAAGGGCCTCAAGTTTCTCTTTCTTCCCTTTAGCTGAGATCACTATTCTTATCTCATCCCCTTCATCAAAAGGCAGACCCTTTAATTCCAGGATTCCTCTTTTCCTTATTGTTGTTTCGTATACATGCGTTTCCATTTCAAACTTCCTTATTCGTATCCATTTAGGTTGTGCACTCATTATATAATCCAATTAGAAAATGATTCAACCTAAATAATAGAAAGCCTCTGAGGCATACCTTCGCTCTTTTTCGATTATTTCATTAACTCAACCCTGTACAAAGGTGCAGGGACCTGCTCTGTTGTAACAAACATGGTTGAGGCATCCTTCCCAAAACATATTGATTCTGACTGTTGCATCACAGGGAGGGTAATATACACCGGGGTACCGGAAAATGCCTTGCCCCATTCTTCATCCTTCTCTTTTCGGTACAGATAAGCACCTGCATAGGTTAAAACAACTGCATTAAGGCCGTCAGATGAGATATCCATTGAGGTTGTCATATTGGACATGCTTAAAAAATCACTTATCCCCTGGGTCCTTTGTGGCAGGGGTTTAATTACTGTGATCTTTTTTGCAACGGCATTTTTTTCTTTTGTCAGGGGAATCTCACACAAAACAGGAGGGGTATCCCTTTTGCTTAAAAGCAATATTTTACCGGTCACTGCATCCACTGCAACTGATTCACAGTCACGCGGGCCATCCTCGTAGGTAAAGGTGATGCTCCATGATGGCTTAACGGTGATAGGGTCACCCATTTTGATCTTTTTTGTATCAGGTTCCTCTATAAAAAAGAGAAAGCACTTGCTGCGCCTGGCAAAATTATCCCCCACATCGGCAACAACTATATAGGGTTTTCCCTCATACTCAAAAGAGGCAATATCCTCCCAGTCATTATTT
>CAYRKE010000290.1:0-8977 GCA_964424695.1 uncultured Polyangiaceae bacterium | reverse complement strand
GGGGGGCACCCAAGGCGTCCGGCCCAGAAACCGCAAGGTAGGGGACCGCCCGCGGAAACGTGCGCGCTGTCCGCCGTGCTGCGATGTTGGCGCAGGCGTAGCGCGGCGTTTCGAACCGAGACACCGCGCCGCTCGGGCAGAGGGACGCGGGAGAAGCGAGGGGACCACACACTGTGATCCCGGGTGAGCTACTACTGGGCGTCGAACACTGCACCGACGCGGCCGGGGAGCATGAGTGCAGCGAAGCTCCGTCCGCGCACCCGTTGTGCATTGGGACGGGGGAGTGGATTGATTGGCCTTCCGGTGATTGGAGGCTCGGAGAGCATGCTCCAGAAATCCGCGACGCCGAAGGTCACGAACAGACACGCTGCTCCCATCAAGGAAGGCCCACCTGCAACACGAATGCTGCGTTCGGAGCATCCACGTACCAGGTTGGGTAGTGATCATAATCGGCGGAGGGAGGCTCTCCAACGTTGGTGCAGAAGCGCATCGTCGGCATCAATAGCTGTGCTTGGACGGCTACCCGCAGGGCGCCTTCGTTACCCATTCGGAACACGGGACCAGCAAAGCCACCGTATGTGAGGCGCCCCCCGGAGTCATCGGAACATATGTCGGAAGTGAGCACCTCGTACCCAGCACCCAGCACCGCCCCCACCTCGAAGCCGAAGACCCCCAGGCCGTACCCGAGACCAGCGCGGGCAGGAATCCCCAAAAACCAGCGCTCGTTGTGACTCGTGAGCTCCTCGTCATAGGAGTAGTATGTGGTAGTATCCTGCTTCGTCTCGTGGGTGACTGCCGCGGCGACCTCGAACGTAGCATACCAGGCAGTCGAGCAAGGCACTTCCCAGAGCGTCCCAGCGTCCAGCCACCACCCCACAGGGGACATCTCGTATGTCGTCAGCCCGCCACGAGCAGCAAGGCGCAACGGAGCTGCTTCGCCCTCACCAGCCATGGCGCTGCGACCCTGGAGCGCGAGCGCCAGCAGTGTAGGCGCCCATCCCCATGCACGATATCCAGATCTCAGCACGCTGTTCCCTTCTGACTATCCTTGCTCGCGATCCACTCCAAGCGGGACGCCGCGAGCCACAGTGAACGAACCACCATCATCGCCCCGGACGCTACCACGGGTCACGGAGCGCGTCGAAGGCGTCGAATCGAGAACGAGGTTCCGAACCTCGACGCAGCCAGCGTTGACCGCGTCACGGCGGACGTCGGGTACGCGGCGTCCATCGCCCGTGGCGCCTACAAGAACTTGGAGACCCTACGGCCAGAGTTCACGAAGCTCGGCACCCAAGCTACCGAGGCCCTGGACAAGCTGCGGGACCACGCGCTCGGCGCGCTCTTTGCGCATCTACGCTCGTCGCCGACGCGATCACCGTGTCCGATCCCGCTCCGATCACCCCCGCCGATCTGTAACACGTTGTCCTACTGTGCCCAGAGGTCTTTGTCCCTGGCGGAGAGGTGCATGCAGTCGGGAGAGGCTTCGACGATGCGGTAGTTGGACGATGGGCCATCGTAGTCGCTGATGTCGTAGAAGTGGAGCCAGAGCTTGCCGCCTGCCTCGGTGAAACCGAGCTGTCGCATGGGGAAGGTATCCATGCCGCAATCGGTCAGGTGGGCGCAGGAGAAGGAGTCGTTGGAGACGAGGAGCTGCTCGGAGACGATGCCCGCATCGTCGAGGAGGAAGAGCATGATGCCAGCCGAGGAAGAGGCAGCGACGTACCAGAAGCTCTGGTACCAGGCGGCAGCGACGCTCTGATAGCGATACTGACGCTTGATCCAAGAGGGGGAACGTGGAGGAAGCTCGATGTTGGTGCCGACCGGGGTGAGGTCGAGGCCGAAGCGCTGGGCGCGGTGGCGGAGAGAGACCCTGTCAGCCGCGTACACCATGTAGAGAGCGAGTATGGAGTCAGAGCGGAGGGCCACGGCGTTGACAAAGGATTCGCTCGCCATGGGCTCGTCAGCGCTTGGCTCGAGGACGCCGAACAGCAAGCCGCCATCCCGCGCCGGGGTGAGGTCGCGTCCAAAGGCAACGAGCTGGATGCCGTCGAGTGCGCGGTCGACGAGGGCAACGAAACCGGTGCTGGTGTCGACGGCAACGTCGGCCTGGTCAGCGGCGCCGGTGTTGATGCCTGGGCCGATGAGAGTCAAAGGGGTGAGGTTTTCGCCGGTTTCGCTGAAGCGAGCGGCGGCGAGCTGCCCCTGGGCGGTATAGGTAATGACGACGAAGGCCTCGCCGTCCCATCGGATGCTCATGACGACGGCTTCGGGCTCGGTCCAGGGGGTGTCGACCTCGCGGAAGTCAGAGGTCTCGAGGTGGCCGATGAGCAGGTTGTCGTTTCTGTACCCCGGGAATTCTAGATTGTCGCTGATGGCATCGAGGAGGATGGCACCCGAGGGGGAGCCGGTGACGGAGTAGACGGCGCCGTAGGCGGAGAGCTCGCATTTGCGTCGCGAGGGAGTCGCGTCAAGCCGGGTCAGGTCTACCGTGTCAATATAGTTGACCATAGAGGTCCCGTCGGACCGCGAGAATAACACGTGAATATTATCTGGGGTGCTCCACTGCGCCCACCGACCAGGCCAACTATCCGGGATAGTGATATCCGCGCAGTTGCCGCGAGGAGCCGGTGGAACGAGCGAGCCAGAGCCCGCAGCACCACCGGCGGAGGGGCCAGTGCCCCCGCTGCCAACCGCCGCAGTGCCAGCACCTCCCCCGGGAGGTGGCTCAGCGCTTGAGCCGCCATTGCTGCCGCAGCCGAGGAGCAGGAGCGCAACGAGGCCCAAAGCAGGGGGAGGGACGAGGTTTTGTTGCGCGGAGAGCATGAGGAAAGCGTAACGCCGGGTTTCTGCCGCGTCCACGCGAACCGCGGCTGGCAGCTGACATCGAAGCCGATAGTGGCGCGAGGGCCGACGAGGCTCTGTGCGGTGTCGCGGTGGCTTCTCACTCATCATGACGCGCCTCGACGGCGCGCTGAGGGGCTGTCCGAAACGTTAACGGAGTCCCCATCACCGGGTGGATCAGGAGATATATGAGACAAGGCTGGCCCATCCTTGACAAGGGGGGGGGGGGGGGGGATATGTAACCTTCGCTCGGCCGAAGGCGCGGGCAGGGCAAACAGGAGCATCGAGGACAATGAGGCGAATCATGTTGGGCGGCGCACTGACAGCGCTTGCGGCGGCCATACTGCCGGCTTCGGCCTATGCCCAGAGCCCGGCACAAGCCAAGGTTGCGGGGTGTTCGGGGTTAGCCGAGAAGGACGCGGCTGGCTACGCTGGCATCACGCCGAACGAACGCAAGGTTTCCCTTGCCTACGCGCTGACGACGCGTGGCGCGGCTGATGACGCGATCAAGGACCAAGTGCGGCTGGCCACCCAGCGCGTCGAGGTCTGCTATCTCGAGGCGGGCGTGCTCGTTTGCCCCGCAGACGGTGACGATCGCTGGCTCATCTATGATGCGAACGTCAAGCCTGATGGGCTGGATGGCGTGCCCATTCAGGACTTCGACGCAGAGGACGATGGCAACGTAGCCTACGTCACGCTTCCGATTGACTTCCTTGCCGGGACCTTGGCGGGTCGTTTCCTGGTTCTTCGAGTCAACGAGCTCTTGGACGTACTCTCGAGCGGGCTTTGCCCGGTTCCGCAACTCCTGCACCAGTCGACCCACTTCAGGCTCGTTGGGGTGCCCACGGGGTTGGTCGATCCGTTGGGGCTGGTCAATCCCTGCGTTCCAGCGTTTGGGGCCAACCCCGCGGCCACACATTGCTATGATCCCGCCAACTACGCCAACCTTCTGGATTGGCTGGAGCGGATGAATGACTGGATCACTATCTCCATGGGGGTCAATGACTGGTCTTCCCCCCTCGCTCTGCCGCTGTGGTCGAGCGGCTACGACGCGAGCGGCGGGTGCGTCGGCGGATACTGCCCCGGCTTCGTTTTCGTGACCAACCACCGTGTTCGTGGCGAGTCGTTGGGGACTGGTGGGGTGCTTCTGGACGCAGACCGGGTCTCAAACCTCTTGGCTATGGACCGGGGGAAGGGGCTCGACACGGCCGCGCACGAGTATTTCCATCAACTCCAGTGGGCGAGCGTCTTCCCCGACCACCCCTTTTCCCATCAGGGGAAACCATTCGCGGAAGGTTCGGCCGACGCCGTGAGGTCCCATGCGTGCAGCCAGAACTATCCCGGAGCTCTCGACCCAACCCTCTGCGTCTCTCCAGGGCGGCTTGGGGCGGCTTTTGGGTCAACAGACCGTACCGACTTCTTCTTTCGGCCGTGGAATGAGGGGCTCAGTGTTCCATACGACAGTGCTGTCTACTGGCGGCATTTCGTGGAGCAGTTCGCCATTCCTCGAGATGTCGACGGGATCGCCCATCCCTCCTTCACCAACTCCGCACGTTCCATCGACCCAGTGACTGCCAATTTGGTACTGGGTGACCCGGCTCGCTTCCCAGACGAGGGCCTCGATCTCTTGGTCAAGGTCGTGGAAGCCGTCCGCGGTGGAGCAGGGTCAGCCATGGATGCCGTCGACCAGGTGCTGCGCACCCAGGTGGGTCGCAGCTTCGAGGCCATGCTCGTGGACATGCACACAGCGGCTGTGCTCAAGGACTACCGGGACACCAGCCGGCGCTGGCGCTTTGAGTGGGTCGGCGACCAGATGGCGGGGGCTGCAGCAGGAGTGCTGCCGACGTCCCCTGTGCCGGCAGCGCCACTGAGCGGGCAGCGACCCTTTGCGACGAGCACCTATCGATGGTTCGAACTCGACTTTGGCAATCGGCCTCCCATTCAACCGGATGGTGATTCAGAGGCTGGCCCTGATGAGCTTCCCAGTGTCGAGTACGAGTGGTTCCAGCAGGACTTCACGGTGGCTGGGGGGATGACACACATCCTGCCCAGGGTTCTCAATGCCTATGGAGCGGAGTACTTCTGGTTCGGAACGTCGAATCCGGCGAACGCGGACCAAACCCTCAGGCTTCGCCTGAGACCCGGGACAGTCGGCGTTCCCTACCTCCGGCTCTTCACCGTGGACTCGAGCGATAACGTGGCCGTGCTGGAGCGTTGCGCCGACATGGGGCTCGGTGGAGCGGATGCATTCGAACGCTGTGCCTCGAATGTGAACGGGGAGGTCGAGGTCTACATTCCCATCGGGGCTGCGGGGGCACAATTGAAGGGTATCCTGGGCGTTGTCTCAGCGGGGGTTCACCCTGCTTCGTAGTACCTTCAACTGGGCGCTGGAACGCCGCTGTTGGCCATTTGGGAGCCGGCCTGGAACTTCCCTGCCTACATTGGGCAACCGGGGGCAGTGACGGGGAGCTTTCCGTTTCTTGCCCGCTTCGTCATTGTCAACGACGACCAGGTCCCCATCGCGGGTCTTCAGGAATCGGAGCTCCGTCTCACGGTGACCGATCCGACAACCGGCGTTGTGAACCAGCTCGCCGAGACGGACTTCGTGTTGACGGATCTCACCGGGGGCTCCTATCTCGCCCGGGTGACGGTGCCACCAGCGTTCTTCCCGGTGGCGGATGGCTCCTTGACATTCACGATGGAATATCTGGTCGGTGGCGTGTCGCTGGCGACATGGTCGGTGGCTGAAGCTCTGACCGTGTCAGCAGTGAAGAACGCGCGCGTCTCGACTCAGCTCGTCGTCGATCACAGCGAGAGCATGATCTACGGCGATGGCTCGAAGCTCCAGGCGCTGAAAGAGGCCACCAAGTTCCTCGTTGACACCCTGGTCGACGGCGACGAATTTGGCCTGGTGCTCTTCGATCAGGATGCGTCTACCCCAATCGGGCTTACGGAAGTGACGCCAGCGACGCGAGACGCACTACGGCTCGCGATCGACGGGATCACTGCAGCGGGCTGTACGTCCATGGGCGATGGTCTCTTCGAAGCAGCCTCAAACTTTGCCCAGAAGTACGACGAAGCTCCGGACCCGAACGTCAGGCAGCACCTGGTTGTTCTCAGTGACGGCATCAACAACTCAGACTTGGCTCCAGGGCTCTACCACGACCCAACGACCGAAGGCGATCGCGTGGACAACTCGGATCCTTCGGGGACGACCTGCGGCCTCCCGGATCCCAATCCTGGCGATAGTCAACCCTGGTACGACGGAACGCTCGAATGGTACACGCGAAAGGCGAATGGCCTCGCCTATCCGAGGGTCTCGGCCATCGCCTTGGGGCAGGACGCCGATTTGGTCGCGCTCTCGAACCTGTCTCGAGATACGGGCGGCTCCTTGATGTGGGCGCCGGGCACGGGCGCTGCGGACGAGCTCGGTTCGACGGCCCAAGCGTTGGAGGATGGCTTCCGTGACACGGCAAACAAGGCCATGGGATGGTCTCGTCTCGTTGCGGGTACGACAACCCTCCCCTCCTACATGCCGAAACTACATGTTGATGAGTATGTGAGCACGCTTCAAGTGCACTACTCGCTGCGGGAGGCCGCGCCGGATCCCAATCGAGTCCTTCAAGATCCGGCCGGATCATTTCATGCGCCGGTTCGTGTGACCGATCGGACTGCGGTATTCCGGGTGAGCTATCCACTCCCCGGAGAATGGGAGTTTGTCGGCGGAGGAGTGCTGCCGCCGCCATCGTCGCCCGGCCCTCGCGTCTATCTCGAGGCGATCGGTGACGGTCCGCTCGTGCTCCTGGCCGCTGCTGATGTGGACACTGCGCGAGGGGCGGACACGCTTGCCGAGCGGGGCAGCTTTGTCGGCAAGGATGTCTTCCTCAGAGCCATTCCTACCGAGGGGGGACAGATGCTCGGAGTCGACATCGTGGCACAGATCAACCGTCCCGACGGTTCGGTCACGACCGTAGCGCTCGCTGATGACGGTCTGAGCGGTGACGGCAAGGCGGACGACGGCACTTATGGGCTCGTTCTGCGAGACTTGAACCTCCCCGGGGCCTACAACGTGCGCTTCTCCGCACATGGCACGACGCCTCTCGGCTATCCCTTCACCCGCGAGACCACCCAGGGTTTCGTGCTGGAGGATGCTCCGGATGGCGACGGTGATGGCGTCCCGGACTTCCGCGACCTGAACCCAAGCTTCGGAGACTCAGCGGAGGATCCCGACGGTGATGGGCTTACCAACTCCGAGGAGTTCTGGAACCACACCCAGGCCACGATTGCGGACAGCGACTACGGCGGGGAAAATGATGGTTCGGAGGTCGCGCGAGGCGGGAACCCCTTCGATCCTGAAGACGACGCGATCGACGACTACCTCGTGTACGCCCAGGGCTGTAACGGCGAGGTCGTGTTGCGCATTGAGGTTCCTGTGACCCACGCGTCCCTCCAAGTCCAGCGGGCGCCAGACATGGCCGGGCCGTTCACGCAGATCTATGACGGGCCCGTACCAGCGGATCAGCTTCTGACGCTCCCTGCCGTCAACGGCGAGAAGGCCTGCTACCGCGCTCGTTCGACGGACGTTCAGGGTCGAGTCGGCGGTTGGTCACCCCCGCATTGCACGCGCTCGGCCGAGGATCCCATCCTTCCAGAGATCACGTCATTGGCGCTGGATAGTGGGCACAACTGGACACGTTCGAGCCGAGTCATGATCACGGTCTCCGCTACCGACAGCGGTCCCGAGCTGCCCATCGTCGAGTGCGACAACGCGGTCACCAGCGGTGTGACGGACATCATCTACTCGCCCTCGGGCGATTTCGAAGGTGCCGAGTGGGAGCCCTTCACGGACGTATTCGCCATGGACCTCCCCCAAGGCGCCGATCATACCGGTGTGTTCGTGCGGGTGCGAGACGGGGCCGGGAACGAGTCCGACACTGCCTATATTCCGATTCGGCAGTTGGATCTCGGAATCGAGGATGTGGTGATCTATGGCGCTGAGCAGGTAAAGATCAACGACCGAGCCGTCGTCTTTCCAGGGGATGCAGGACCGGCCATCGTCAACGGCGGCCCCACGGAGACCAACATCGGGGCAGAGTCGCAGGTTCAGGACATCTGGAGCGTCCCCAGGGTGCTGCTGCGCATGAACTCCACGACCCACGGCTTCGTGGAAACCGCGGGGCTCGTCGAGCTGCAGGATGGTGCGACGGTGGAGGGCGATGTCAACCAGTACGCGGTCTTCGACTTGCCTCCCATGCCAGCCGTCAGCTTCTCTCCGAGCAGCCGCACGGACTGGATCAATATCGAACCTGGCCGGACGCGCACCCTAGCCCCAGGGCGATATGGCTACGTTGCTGTGAAGTCTTGGGCTCGGCTCAATCTCAGGGCCGGCGAATACACCTTCCGGGGGCTACAGGTGGAGCCGGACGGCATCGTCGTGCTGAACAAGGCAGCAGGTCCTGTCACCATCAACGTTTCCGAGATGCTCAACATCAAGAGCGAGTTCGACGATCTCGGCGGCCTCGGTGCGGACACCCTGGTTCAATACTCGGGAACCCAAGGGGTCTACTGGTACGGCGACTTCGACGGCACGATCGTGGCCCCGAATGCCTACCTCTATCTCGGAACCTCTGGGGCGCTCGACTTCACAGGAGCGTTCTTCGCCAAAGCCGTGGAGGTCCACCCGGACGCGCGGATCGTCCACGCCCCGATGTTCTTCCTCGACGAGTAGGCTGCATCGAATCATCCGTTCACAGCTCGACCGCGGTGTCCGGCGCACCGCGGTCGAGGGCGATGCGGGCGCAGGCGAAGCGCGGAGCTACGAATCGAGACACCGCGCCGCTCGGGCAGAGGGACGTGAGAGAAGCGCGGCGGGGCCACGCGCTTGGCGGTGCGTGGGGGCGTCGAATGCGCTCACCACGACGTGACGTCGTCAGCCCGGGAAGGCCAGTGGGATCAGATACCGGTACGCAACACCGTCCAGGTCCTCGCTCGACTCGGCACGCGAGATCGCTTTGACGGCTCTACAGCGGCTCGCACGCGCTCCAGGGCGGTTCAAGTCGAGAACAGCGATCGTCGTCTTCGCCCGGTGTTGGTCTTCCGAGCTTGCCGCCGCGTTCGGTGCGAGTTTGCCATTTAG
>CAYRKE010000289.1:0-9042 GCA_964424695.1 uncultured Polyangiaceae bacterium | reverse complement strand
CCCGGGCCTGTCGGGCTCTCCCGTATCCGCCCTTTGACGTTGCGACCCCGGCGATCGCGCAGCGATTGGTGAGGGAAGGTTGTGCTGGAGCAGGGGTGGCGCGTCAGTCCACGTCCATGAAGGGTTTGGGGGGCGCGGTCGACAGGGCGGGGCCCTTCCTTCCGGAAACCGGAGCGACAGAAGGCACGCGAGTGGGCGCGATCGGTCCGACATCCGGCTGCCTGCCTGTTTCTCCTGCGCGGCGCAGGGCAGCCTGGAAGGCGATGGGGCCTACCAGCTCGTGAATGGCGATCATGGCGACGACCAGGGCTTGGACCTGACTGCCCCAATTGGGAAAGGTCCGGGCGACGATGGTTGCGAGTGCCAGGGTGACTCCCGCCTGGCTAATGAGACCAAGCCAGAGACGCCTCGTCACGCCCGGATCCACGCCGGCCAAGCGCGCGCCGGCAGTCGCCCCCACGAATACGCCGAGGGATCGGACCCCGCACAGCAGCAGAGCTACGGGCCAGAGCGTGGCGAGGGCGTGGAGGTCGACCTTGGCACCTGCCGCCGCGAAGAAGAGCGCGTAGACGGGCAGCGACACCCGCTCGATGGCCTTGATGAGGTCGCTGCCCTCGGCGACGCTGAAGTTCTCCACCCAGAATCCGGCGGTCAGCGCCACCAAGAGCGCTTCCAGTTGGAACGTGCTGGAGAGCTGCCAAATCATCAGGCAGACGGCCAGCACGAATACTGGGGTGTCGCGCGCGACGAAGCGCAGGAACAGGGCAATGCCGAACCCACAGCCGATCCCGGCCACTACCGAGCCCCCGAGCTCCCGGAGCAGGGTGAGCGCGACGGAGCCCTCGATGCCCCCGCCCAGGGTGTTTCTCGCGACGGTCAGTACTACCGCAAACAGCACGATGACACAGACATCCTTCAGAATCGTTACTCCGAGCACGGTTCGGGAGAGCGGCCCGCTCGCTCGGTTCTCTGCGATGACTGCGATGGTGACGAGCGGAGAGCTTGAGACTGCGATGGTGCCCAGAACCAGGGCCATGACTGCCGCTCGGGCCAGCTCGTCCGTTGGCATGAAGGGAAGAAGCGGCCGCGCCGCCATGACCGTCACCAGGACGCTGGCTCCCACCACGCCCAGCTCGGTGAAGGTGATGATCGACACGCGCTTGAGTTGGTGTCGGACCCATTCGAGCCGGATCTCGCCACCGGCAGTGAGGGCGATCAGAGCTGTGGCGAGCCCCTCGATGGCCTTGGACGCCGACAGCATATCAGCCGTGAGGAGGCCAGAGACGAACGGTCCGGAAAGCAGCCCGGTGACGAGGTAGCCGGTGATACGGGGTAACCCGAGTCGCGCCGCAAGCGTTCCCGCGACGAACGCCGCGATGAGCATGAAACCGATGGCGACTGTAGTGCTCTCCGGGCCGGTTGCCGCGACGCCCACACCGCTCCAGCGAAGGAATACGAGCACCCCAAGCGCGAGAGCGAGGGGGAGCCCGCGATGCAGGAACCTGTGGATCAAGGTATTCACGCCACGTCCCCCGAGGCAGAAGGCAGAGGTCGAACATGCCGGCTGGTTTCGCGAAGGAGGCGAAGGAGAAACCAGGGCGCCACCAGCTCGTTGACGAGGCTGCTGATCGCAACGGCGCACAGAGCGGTTCTTGCTAGGTCGCCCTCCCAGTTTGCGAAGAAACTCAAGGTGATACTGAGCCCGAGTATGCCCTGGGGAACGAGCCCGCCCGTCCAATGCCGGGCGGGGCTGAGCCCGGGCGCCCACGGGAACATCCTCGTTGTGAGGAATCCGGCGAACGACTTGGCCATTCCGCGGAGTAGCGTCAGGCTGGCGATGAGCGGCCAGATCATGCTCGAGAGCTGCCCTGTGACGTGGAAGCCGATCCCCGTCATCAGAATCACGACGGCGGGACGCTCGGCGCGGCGAACGACACTGTAGAGCTGCTCGTGGCGGCGACCAGGCAGGTTGGCGAGAACCATCGCCGACAGCGCGGTGATCGCCGCCGGGGACAGACGCAGCCATTCGGCGAAACCAGCAGTGAAGACCAGCATCGCCAGGCCGAGCAGCAGGCGTTCGTTCTCACCAGCGCGGCCGCCGAGGAACAGCCAAGTGACGAGCGCTAGCGTTACGGCGCCCACGATTGCGATACCGATGAGCCACTCGGGAGCGACTGGATCTGGGGTTCGCAGGAAGACGGGGTACATAAGGATGGCTACGAGGACCACCACGAGATCTGCGACGCCTGCGGAAAACTCGATGAGTCTCAGCACGGGGCGAGCCTCGGAAGACCGCCCGGCACGGCGGGCGCGGACCGCTGCCGCCAAGGTTGGTCCGGTGCTCGCCGCTGCCGCACCCAGTACCACGCCGGTGATCGCCGCTAGCTCGAGCCCACCACCGGCATGCAAGCAGGCAGCCGCAGAAGCCGCTGCGACGGTCGTTCCGGCGAAGCAAGCCGGAAGTGCCGCGACGGCGTAGGAACGTGGACTTATGGTCCGAAGTGCCCGCAGGTCGAAGCGCATGCCGCACGCGAACCCGACCCAGCCCGCGACCAGGGCGATGATCGGACTCATGTCGCTGACGACTTGCGAGGATCGTTCCTCGAACGCCAAACCGAGGAGAAACCCAACGATGAGAAAGCCGTGACCCGTGGAGAGGAGATGCTCGACCCCAAGCATGGTCCGCAGTCGGCGAAGGGGCCGCCAGTAGGTCACCGCGACCGCGACGATCACGAGGGCGACGGCGACGGTTTTGGCCAGCTGCACTAGGCCCCCTCGGGGTTTTCGGTGGCGAACACCCAGTGGGTACCGACCGGAAGCACAGACACCTGCGCATCTCGGGCGCGATAGTCCGAGCACGCCCGCTGCACCGCAAGAATGATGGCGCCAGAGCGCTCGGCCGGCGCCTGAACGATGATCGTTCGTCTTCCGCCGGGGTCTCCGAACAGGTCCCGGAAGTCGGCGAAGAGCGGCAGCTCACGCGCCGCCGCTTCCCGGAGGCTCTGCGCCTCCAGAATGCTCGCATCGCCGAACCCCAGATCGACCAGATCGACAAGGAGCGCATCCACCGCCTTCTCTCCGCTCACCGAAATGACTATCAGTACGTGTCCAGGGGCTGCCCGGTCTTGCTCTGCGGCTAGAACGTGGCGGGTTTCGGCGGCGGCAACCAGGCCTAGGATCTGATCAGGAGTCTCGGCGCGGCGCAGGGCATCTCGAAAGGTCCTGCTCTGGGCTAATCGGGCGATATGGGCCAGAAGGTGGAGGTGGGCTTGCGGATCGGGTTTCGAAAGGATGAACAAGAAGATGTCCGGCAGTCGACCATCAATTGTCTGGATCTCGAGGGGCTCTTGGAGCGTCACCAGGCACACGAGGGTCTCGGTGAGCTCCTCCACTTCGATGTGGGGCATTGCGATGCCGCCGCCGATGGAGAAGCTCTCGCCCCTCGTAGCCTCGAGCAAGGCGTTCTCGACCGTCGAGGCGTCGAGCTCGGACGATTCGGTGAGCGTCTCGGCGACGATGTGGATCAGTTCCGCCGTGCTGGCCGCCGTCACCCTCGGCAACACCAGACCTACTCGGAGCCACCCACGCTGAATCATCGGCCGATTGTACATGGCAATGCCTCTCTGCAAATGGCATCGGATACTGCGATGCCGCGAGTCGGCGGACATGCTGGGGCGCTGGGCCGACGCGCGGGCGGTGCAGAGGGGCGCTCGGGGCCAGCGGCAGGCACGCGGAGCCTCTCCGGCGAATCCGCGCTTGCCGTGCCGCCTGCGAGAGGAGCGGAGTGTCAACCGGGCCGATCCAAGACGTCGGGTTTTATTCGCGGGAGCTCGCCGCCACTTCTCCGAGGCGCTACGGATTAGGAGGAGCGTGCGCACCGTGCAGGAAGCATCACAGGGATCGAGGGATCGCTTTTCTCGGGCTTTCCCAATGACACCGGCGGGGGCCATTCTGCTGGCTTGGGCGCTCGGGGTGAGCGGCTGCGCCCTACTGGCGGATAGCGACGAAGCTGGGCATCCGTCGAGGGAGCAGGAGGCAGAGGTTCCCGAGGACCTCAAGACTTATGCAGTCAGGCTCGGGCGCCGTGTGCTGGAAACCTACTTCGAGCAGGGAAGGGACGAGGCGCTGCGGGTCTCGTTGTCTGGTGCCCCCCCAGCAGCAAGCGAGCCAGGCCCCCTACTCTACGTGACCATTCGCAACCAGGGGGTGCTGCGTGGCCGCCGCAGCGGTGGCGGAGACACGTTTCTCGAGGCGGTGAACCGTGGCGTAGTGAACGCCATCGAGGACGATCGTTTCGGAGAGCGGATTCGAGCGGTAGACACAGATGCCGTTCGGCTCGAGTATGACGCGGTCTTTCAAGCCGAACTGCTAGACGGGCGGGGCCTGGAGCTGCTGTCCAGCGAGATCGAGCCGGGGCGTCACGCTTTCCAGTTTACCAGGGACGGCCACGGGGCATTCTTCGCCGCCTCGGAGATGCTTACGCGCAACTACAGCCAGCACACCGCGTTTGAGGAGCTCTGCGTGGCGGCGGAGCTCGAGGCGGAATGCTACGCGCGGCAAGAGACGGTGATCGAGCGATTTCGAACCGAACACTGGCTGGAGGATCCCGGCGAGCCGCAGGGGTACATCGAGCTCTTTCGAGGACACCGCATCGTGGGCACCAGCGACGTCCGGGTCGAGTCCATCGAGCGCGCCACGCGCGCCAACGCGGACTACTTTGTGAATCACCAGACTGATAGGGGCGCATTCGACTATCAATACCAGCCGGATGTCGATGAGCTCGTTCAGGACGACAACACGGTGCGTCAGGCGGGGGCATCCTATGCGGCGAGCAAGCTGGCCGCGCGTCTGGGCGACGAAACCTATGTCGAGATGGCGCGGCGGGCTGTCGACAATCTGCTGGCGTACGAACATCCACTCCGCGACGGCTCCTGTCTCATATGGCAAAGCGGGGATCTAGGAGTAACTGCGCTCGGCCTGCTCGGATTGGTCGAGCTCCAGCATCCCGCGGTTGGGGAGGACTACCGGGGGGCGGCAGTCCGACTGGCGCGGGGCATTGCAAGTCAACAGACTCCCGAAGGGCGGCTCCTCGGTCGTTTTGGGAGCACCGACGACCCGGATTCGCTCCAGCAGTACTTTCCCGGCGAGGCGCTTCTGGCCTTGGTGCGGACCCTGCGTCGGTGGCCGGAGGAGGGGTGGATCCTCGGGGTTCTGGAGCGCGCTTTCGACTACTACCAGACCTTCTGGCGCGAACGGGGCGAAGGGGCCTTCGTTCCTTGGCAAGCGGCGGCATGGGCCAACACCTACCTTCTGACAGACAACGAGCGCTACGCGGAGTTCGTCTTCGAACTCGCCGACTGGACCGTCGCGCAACAGAACCTCTCAACCTACGGAAGCTGGACCCAGGACGACTACGCCGGGGCATTTGCCAGCCCTGTTTGGGGACCACCCTCCTGCGGAAGCGCGACGCTCTTGGAGGCCATCCCGCTCGCCATCGAGGTGGCGCGCCGGGTAGGGGACGAGGAGCGTAGGTCGCGGTACCTGGTTACTGAGCGGCACGCTCTGCGTTTCGTTCTGCAGCTCCTCATCACGGAGTCGGAAACGTTCTATATGCCCGCTCCCGCGCTCAGCCTGGGCGGGGTGCGCCTATCACTCATCGACAATGATGTGCGCATCGACGCCGTGCAGCACGCCTCAACGGCATTCCTCCATGCGCTCGAGTTCCTCAGAGACGAGCCCCTGGCATGGGGCGATCCCAACGGTCGGTAGTCGAGCGCCCCATGGTTTCGAGGCTGCTAGTAGTGAACGGGCGGGCCATAGAGGTTTCTGCGGAATTCCGCGTAACCCAGACCCTGTACCCTGAAGGACTGCGCCAGCCGTTGGGAACTGTCGATCTCGTGGATAATGCCGGTGCTCGAGAAGGTGACGAGGTAGTGCCCTTCCGGCAGCCGCTGCACGTCACCGAGGGTGGAGCTACTCATCCCCGGGGAGTAAGTCCAGCGCCTGGACGCTGTCATGTTCGACCCATTCAGCTGGAACTCCAGGACCCTCGCGGTCCCGGGGTCTCCATTGTTGAAGAACACGAAGCGGCCGTTGTCGCCCAGATCATGACCGTGGTTGACCCGCCAGCTCTCAGCGACCGAGAAGGAGGCGTCTAGGGGACTGGTTCCTCCAAACTGCCAAAGCAGCGTTCCATCGCGCGCGATCTTTACGAACAGGTTCGGATTTCGGTCCGAAACGGTGAACGTGTCGTCGGACTCGTAGTACCTGAGGTAGTTGGTATGGCAATCGCCATTGGGCGTGTAGATGGTGCTGACGTCGGCGACGAGGGTCGTGATGGTCCCGTCGTTCGAGCGCTCGACAATGCCGGAACAGCCGCTTGAGTTGAAGACGATGGCCGCCACGCCGTCCGGGGTCACCGTGAAGTCGTGGTGCGCCCCTGATAGACCCGGGACATCGTTCTCGATATCGAGGCCGTCCATGGAGACTCGTCGCATTTCGCCGCTATCCGTACTTCCCATGTTGTTGAGCGCTGCCGCCCACATGTGCTTGCCGTCCCAACTCATGCGGGCTCGACTTGCTTGGGAGGGCGCGGCGGCCAACCAGACAACGTCTCCGTCGGTATCGAAGATGTAGGATATGGAGCGTCCTGACGAGCCGGCGACACCGATGCCGGTGGTCGTTACGATGAACCCTCGGCTCCCTTCCGATCCGGTGCGCGTGATCGATGGAGCCCCCGCGAGCGTGCCCGTTGCGAGCGTATAGTCGCGACTGACGCACGTGCCGGAGCTGGTCTCTGCCACAATGCGGAACACGTAGTTGCTCGCCTGCTTCATTCCGAGGAGCAGGGTGCGGTAGCCGGGTTCCGCGAGATCGACCGGAGCCTCCATGACGTTGGCGCTCCCTTCGAGGCCGAACTCGATGTGCGCGCTGGTCACGTCGGCGTTCGCAGACCAGGTGACGATACCAACGGTCGGGATCGCCTCGCTGATCTCATAGTCCGCAGCAATCGTACACACCGTGCTGCTGTCGCCTCCAGTGCCGCCACCCGTGCTGCTACCGCCGCCTCCAAGGCCGGTCGAGGAGCCGCCAGCGCTGCCACCGCCACTCGCAGAGGCGTTCGCGTCACCGCCGAGGCTTGTATCGATTCCGCCGGTGGTTGTGGCGGAGCCGCCCGAGCTGACGTTGCCAGCGGAGCCGCCCGCCCCAGCGTCGCCCGCACTGGCGCGGCCTGCGAAGCCCGTATCGCCCGCCGAGCCGCCGGCCCCGCTGTTGGCCGTACCGCTGTTGCCGGCGGAGCCGCCCGAGCTTGCGTTGCCGGCGGAGCCACCCGCACCAGTGTCGTTGCCAGCGGAGCCGCCCGTACCGCTGTCGTTGCCCGCGCGATTCTCTTGGCGACCACTTGTGCCGCCGACCCAACTGGAACCGGCGATCGTGTTGCCGATGCCAGCTGCACCTCCGTCGGATGCCGGGGATGAGCCGCTCCCTGCGGAGGCGCGGCCTCCCGCGCCGCCTCCGCGGGCTTCTCCGCCTGCGCCTGGTCCCGCACCACCCAGCTCTCCGTTTCCGGCGCGTCCGCCACCGCCCTCACCCAAGGCTCCCGCAGCGTTCCGTTCGTGGTGATCGCCACAGGCGCCAGTGAGACCGACTAGGCATACCAAGCCGACAACGAAGGCTGACCAAGAGGTCGGTTTCATTTCCAGCACTTCCAAGTCACGGCCGATCAAGGCCGCCTCCCAACCAAGAATGATCTCGCGATGGTGGGGTATAGCGCTCAACCGGCAAAATAGCACCCGCGGCGCGCCGGATCAGACCGCGAGAGGCGATCAAGTCGCGGCCTCGGAGGAGCGTCGGCAGCGACCGGCACGCGGCGGCTATTGGCACCCTGCTTGGACCAGCGAGGCGTAGTACGCTTCGCCGTCCATCCCGCTATCCCTGCCGTCCGCGAGTGCAACATCCACCGCGCGGCGGAAAGTCGAGATCGGCGCCGCCCCCAAGATGGGCAGTCCATTGACGAAGAACGTGGGCGTCGCGCTGACCCCATACTCGATGGCGAGGTTCACGTCGTCCACAATTCTTGCCTCCGGGGCTCGGGTATCAAAGCACTCCTCCCAGGCGTTCATGTCCAGCTGCAGGGATTCAGCGAGCTCGACGAAGACCGCATTGGATAGACTGGCCTGATTCTCAAACACGGCCCGAGTCATCTCCCAGAACCGGTCTTGGGCTCCCGCGCACTCCGCAGCAATCGCGGCGTCGAAGGAATGGGGGTGCATCCCAAGCGGAAGATGCTTGAAGACCCAACGGAGCTCGCCCTCGTACTCCTTGTCCAATGCGCTCAGCGTGGGCTGGGCCTTGCCGCAGTAGAAGCACTCGAGGTCTGCGAACTCGACGATCGTCACTAGCGCATCCGCGGGGCCGGCCACCGGGGAATCGGCGACGGGTACCGCACACGCTGGCGGTCGTTGGAAGCTGTCCCCGTCTCCGCACCCCGAGAGTGTGGCGGCCGCGACGGCGACAACGACGAACGACACGGACACGGGCGCTTGGTACGGCATGGGGCGAAGCCTGGAGCCAGACGAGCAACCAGGCAACCCCGCCAACATCACTGTCCAGGCCCCGCGGTTCTACGCGCCCAGATGCATTGGCAGGACCGACTCGGCCTACGTCGGGTTGAAGAGCCGCTTGCCCGCTGTGGTGGGGTGAACACCGTCCACCTTTCCCATCCGACCCCCGCCCTCATTGAGCGTTCGGTCCGAGCCCCCTTCACCGCCAGCGTCAGACGCGTCCGAACCCTTGCTGCAGGCCGCAGCCAGGCACGGACCGAGGATAGCGAGGAGTTGCCCTCTCTCAGAGCGGAAGCGGACCGTGGAGACACTGGGGCGGGCGACGGCGTGCGTCGGGCTCACAACAGTCGGCCGCGGCACTGGAGTCAATGAGCATTCTTGGTATCCGTTCACGCCTCGCATGGAGGGCCGGCCGCGATCCGCCTCGTGCGTAGGGGCCACGGCGCGGGGTCCCACTCGGGCATTGCCCGAGTGGGGG
>CAYRKE010000288.1:0-9047 GCA_964424695.1 uncultured Polyangiaceae bacterium | reverse complement strand
CTAAACTTCGGCGAGTCGATGCGTGCGCCAACGAAGACGGCAGACTTCGAGTCGAAGCTAGAGAGGTGGGCGGCCCCACTCCGCCTCAGAATGCTGCTGCGCGAGCTCCTGGGTGCGGCTGCAGTGGGGTCGCTCGTCGCAGCGGCAGGGCTGACGGCGGCCTGGTGGCTCCGAGCTTCTCCCTTGGTGCAGTCACTACTGGTGGCTGCGCTGCCGGGCGCGTTCGTGCTGGGAGCGCTCCGGTATCGCGCCCGCCGCTGGTCGTGCCAAGAACTGGCCCTCTACATCGACGCGAAGCTCGAGACCCGGGAAGCTCTCTGTTCTGCCCTCGTCGCAGACTCAGCCGCAGCGACCCCACTCTCCGCCGCCGTCCTTGCGCGGGCATCCTCGCTGTTGGCCAAGACAGATCCTCGCATGGCTCGACCGCGGCTCGTTCGGCGCCACCATTGGGCTCTGATCCCAGGCATTGCGCTCGTCGCGCTGATGCTCCAGCTGCCCCCACGTGCCAACGCCAGGCCTGAGGCGGCCGCAGCGCTCAGGCCACCCAGTGCCCACCTCCTGGGGCTCGAGGCGGTCGAAGCGCTATCCCGAACTCCCACCAAAGACCCGGAGCAGGCGCAGCGGCTCCGCCGAATCGCAGCGGAAGCGAGACGGCTCCGAGCGGCGTCGGAGCGAGGGCTAGAACGCACCGAAGCCCTGTCGCGAGTCGCATCACTGCGGGATCAGGTTCGCGCCGAAAGGCTGACATTCGGGGACGCTGCGGCACGGCCTGGGCGCGAAGCAGCGGTCACGGCAATGGCCACGCATCCAGCGCTGGCGCGCGCCGCCAAAGCACTGGGCGACGGCGACTTGTCAGCCTTCGACGACTCCATGCAACGTCTGGCGAGTGAGCTCGAGGCCCGCGACAGACGCACGGCTCGAGCGCTGCTCGCAGAAGCTGCCCGACGCGCCCAGGAACGAGGAAACCCGGAACTCGCTCGCTTGCTGCGCGAGGCCGAGGCGCGTCTCGAGAAGGTGGGGGCCTCACTCGACAGCCTCCGAACTCTCGCCGAGGCCCTGGGTTCGAGACTGGACGAGGAGCAGCGCTCACAGCTCGAGAGCCTCTCGCGCTCGGGTTCCCCTAAAGACCACGCTCAATTGGCGGAGTCTTTGGCCCGGGCACTTGCCCAGCTCGATCCGGCCGAACGTAGGTCGCTCGCCGAGCGTCTCCGCGAACGGATCGCCAGCGCCGAGGCTGGGGGTTCGCCTCTGACCCAGGACGCCCTCTCTGACCTCGCGAAGCGACTCGCTGGCCTGGAAGGAGAGAAAGAGCTAGCGGAAGCCCTCAAGCAACTCGCCAATTCCGCCCCCCTCGACGACGCACGGAGGGAGGCCGAGCTTGGTCGGGCGGAGCGCGGACTGGGGGAGGTACAGCGGCAGCTCTCGGCGATTCCCGTGCCGACTCCGGGACGCAAAGGGTCGGCGAGCGAACGAAGCGGAGCCCCCAACGGGAGCGCGGCTGTCGGCGGGCCTGCCTCGGCGGGCCGCGGAGGCAACGAGCGAGACGCATCAGGGCGCCATGACGGGCCCTCACCCACGGCGCCGCTCGACGTGAGCGCACTCCGAGCCAAAGCCGATGCTCGATTGCTTCCGGGTCTGCCCATGCGGGGCAGCTCGCTTGGTCGCGCCCCTGCCCGTCCAGGAGAACGGGCCGAATTCGCCACGGATGTTACCCTTCGCGCCGCTGGCCCCCAGGAAATGCGCGGTGTCGAGCGCCCCGAGATCCCGGAGGAGTATCGGGACCACGTTGGCCGCTACTTCAATCCCTGACGTGCGCGCGCTAGAAGTTGGGTTCCGATGACCGACGCCGACACCCCGCAACTCCTCGAGGCCCAGGCCACCCTAGCTGCGCTGCGCGACGCAGTGGGGGAGATCATTGTGGGGCAAACCGAGATCATCGACCAAGTGATATGGGCACTTCTGGCAGGCGGGCACGTGCTGCTGGAGGGCAACCCTGGCCTCGGTAAGACGCTGCTGGTGCGAACCCTGGCTAGGGCGCTCGACTTGAGCTTCTCGCGAATCCAGTTCACGCCCGATCTCATGCCGAGCGATGTCACGGGAACCCACGTGCTCGTCCTCGATGCTCAGGGCCGTTCGACTGGGCGCTTCGAGCTCCACAGAGGGCCAGTCTTCGGTCAGCTCCTGCTCGCCGACGAGATCAACCGTGCCACTCCGAAAACCCAGAGCGCGCTTCTCGAGGCCATGCAGGAACATGCAGTAACGCTCTCTGGACGGCGCTACGCTCTTGAAGAGCCATTCGTGGTGCTCGCCACCGAGAACCCAATCGAGATGGAAGGAACGTATCCGTTGCCGGAGGCCCAGCTCGATCGATTCCTGTTGAAGGTCCTCGTGCCTACCCCCGGTGAGGATGACATCGTGGCAATCCTGTCGCGAACCACAGGCTCTGCGGTGCACATGCCGGAACCGGTGGTCCGGGCTGGCACCCTCATCGAGCTGCAGAACCTGTGCCGGCAAGTCCTCATTCCCGAGCCGCTTCTGCGCTACGCAGCACGACTCGTCGTCGCCTCTTCGCCAGGCGGCCCAGGCGCCCCGGGGATCGTTGGCAAGGCCGTCCGCATCGGGGCAGGTGTGCGCGCAGCCCAATCCTTGGTTGTCGCAGCCAAGGCCCGCTGTCTACTCCAGGGACGTCCCAACGTTGCGTTCGAAGACATCCGGGCCGTGGCACTTCCAGTGCTTCGGCATCGGATCATCCGCTCATTCGAAGGGGAGTCCGACGGAATCAGCACGGACGAGATTGTCAGAGCACTCTTGGAGCATGTCCCCATGCAGACCGGCACAGTGAGAGAGGCGCTCCACGAGACATGACTGGCCGAAGCGTCGTATCCGGAATCCTGTTGGGAGCACTCGCGCTTCTCACACCTATCGCTGGGGGCTCGGCGTTCGGCGCCACCCTGGAGGTGGAGGCGTTCCCCACCCTGGGTCAGAAGCTTGGCCCATTCGAGCCTGGATGGACCGAGTACGTCGTTCGCGTGCGTAACCACGGCACCACAGCGAAACGCGGCATCGTGGAACTCTCCGACGGGGCGCCCGGATCCACTGGACAGCACGTGTCACAGACCGCGTTTTCCGTGGAGCCGCGGAGCCATACCACGGTCCGCAGCGTGTTCCTTCGCGAACTCCGGGAGGACCCCACGCTCGTGGCTCGCATTCGCGACGAAAGCGGAGCCGTCGTCGGCGAGTCACCGACAGAGTCGGGCGGACTGCGCGGCACCATCCTACTCGACCTGGACCCGAGCGCGCGCCTACGCACGATCCTGCGAGACAGCGAGCTCCCACTGGATACCGTGCCGCTCCCCTTCTACGGACAGCCGCGCAACGTCGTCGTCACCACTCCGAGGAGGAGTCCGGTGACGGGGCTTCCCATCGTGCCAGCGCTACCCGCAGGCTACGCTGACGCCACCTTGGTCTTCGCGCCGATTTCCCTGCTGGGAAATCTCTCCCCAGCCGAGCTGCGCACGCTGGGGGATTGGGTTCTCTCGGGTGGCGCTCTGGCCGTGGCCGTTGACAGCCCGGCGGCGCTCGACGAATCCCCCTTCCGGGAATGGCTCGGCGGGGAAACCGTCGAGACCGATCCGCCTCGGATGCTCCTGGGGGCTCGCCCCTTCCCGACCGCTCCTCCATCGGACTCGGACACCTCGTCCGGCAGTTCTCGAACATTCACCCTCCTGGCACCAACGCCGGCTGTGCGTGAGGCACTCCGCGGCTACCGCGGCCCCGGCCTACGGGACACCGAGTGGGGAGCAGCGGCGACCTACGGCCTGGGAGAGATCCATCTGCTCGCGTTCAAGCCGACGCTGCCCCCGTTCGCGGCCGACCCCTGGGTGCGCCGTGAGCTCGAGGGGCTGCTCACCAACGTGGTCGCGAACCGACTGAAACTCGCTCTACCCCACGGAAGGCCATTGGCGCTCAGCAACGACAACGTCCGAAGGCTGCTCGACCCGAACCAGACGGTGCGCTGGGCCCTTCTCGTGGCCGCTGGACTGCTCCTGATCCATGCTGTCGTTGCTGGGCCGCTCAACTTCAGCCGAGCTGCCGCGAGGGGGCGGCCGCTTGTCGCGGTTCCGCGGATGATCGCGTGCGCCGCGGTGGCCAGCGCGGTCATCGTGGCGCTTGGGCTCCTGAGCCGCGGTGTCAAGAGCCGGGCGAGGCATCTGACGCTCGTCGAAGTCGGAGCTGGGATGAGTCGGGGGGCCGCAGTGCGTCTCAGAGGGTTCTACACGTCCCGAGCCCGGGAACTCCGGATCGCGGCAAGCAGCAGTCGCGCGGTCCTGGCCGCCGACTCGGACCTCGAGCCTCGTCCCCGGATCGAGGTGGATCCCCGCGGGCTCGTCCTCTCCGGTGTGCGCACCACCGCGTGGCAAACCACGGTTGTCCGAGACGACGGGTTCATCGACCTCGGCGGCGGGATCGCTCTCGTGAGGGCCGGAAACGGGAAGGTGGTTGTGGTGAATCGCTCTGGTCGTGACCTGGTCGGAGTCATGCTGAAGCAGCCAGGTGACGAGTCGCTCTACTTCCACGCCAGAATTCGGGACGGCGAGCGCGTCGTCGCCTCCGAGGGCCACCGTCTCCCGGCGTCGATGATTCGAAGTCCTTCCTCTCATTCTCCGCGGATCGCCGAACTGGGCGAGCATCGGTTCGGCGAATACCTGGAACGTACGGACAGCGGCGCGACCTTGGCTTGGGGTGCGCTCAGCGCGCTATCGGGGGTCGTCGACTGGTGGCCCACCGACGTTCCGGTGCTCATCGGACAGCTCAGCGGCGGTGAAGGGCACCTCGTCGACTCTGGGCTCAGCCTCGACTTCGATCGGGTCCATGTGCGCGTCATTGGCTACGGAGGCTCCGAATGACGCAGACGAGCGAGCCTTTCGTGGCGGCCCCCGCCGCCCAGCAAGACGGAGCCTCCCCGCGGTTTGAGCGCCCGCTCCCGGTCCTCCGCGTTCGCCACCTCTGGCATCGCTTCGGCGATGTCGACGTCCTGAAGGACGTAAGCTTCGAAGTCGGAGAGGGCGAGATCTTCGGTTTCATCGGCCCCAATGGCGCGGGAAAGACCACAACGCTGCGCATCATCGCCACACTCCTCGAGCCCATGGCTGGCCGGGTCGAAGTCGCGGGTCACGACGTCGTACTCGAACCGGAAGCGGCGCGCCGAATCATCGGCTACATGCCAGACTACAGTGGAGTCTACCAGCGGCTCAGCGTCCGCGAGTATCTCGGCTTCTTCGCCCGTGCCACGGGGAATCCTGACCCAACGGTGGTGAGCACGGTACTCGAGCTCGTCGAGCTCACGCCGGTGGCCGAACGGCTCGTATCAGCTCTTAGCAAGGGCATGCGGCAGCGGCTCCAGCTCGCGAGAATCCTACTCCACGACCCCAAGCTTCTGGTCCTCGACGAGCCAGCAAGTGACCTGGACCCACGAGCCAGAATCGAACTCAGGACGCTCCTGTTCGAGCTCCGCGATCTGGGGAAGACCATCATCCTATCGAGCCACATCCTTGCCGAACTGAGCGACATCTGCTCCTCGGTTGGGATCATCGAACACGGAGAGCTACTCCTGTACGGCCCCGTGTCGGAGCTCGCCCGCCGCCTGGAGTCGAGAACCAGGGCACCATCCGCCCCGGAGGAAGCCACCGGACAGGCTTCGGACGGAAACACGGTACTGTCTGAAGCTTCGAGCGCCTCGAGCGCGCCCGCAACTGCGCGTCGACTCCGGCTTCGCGTGCTCGGCGATGCCCAGGCTGTTATGCCGCTTCTGGTGGGGGGCCGCGGAATACTCGGGCTCGAACCGAGCCCCGGTGGCCACTTGGTCGTCCACTACTCGGGCGGTGACGTGTTCGTCGCGGAGGTCGTCGCGTATCTGGTATCCCGGGGCGTCGGCATCGTGGCTGTCGAACCCGAGCGGAATCGACTCGAACAGATATTCCTCGATGCCACGCGTGGAGGCCTCCGTTGAACGAAACCCGCGCACCACGGTCGTCGCGGTTCCCGCTGATGCGGAGACTGCGGGCCTGGAGTTCCAATCCCAATCCCCTGCTCGTGCGCGAACTGCAGCACGCCGCCCGACTGACCCGGACGCCGCTGATCCTCTCGGCGGTAACGTGCTGCGTTACGCTTGCGTTGGCTTCCATCGGTGGACTCGCCAGTATCCACCAGGAGCCTGCGCGAGTTGGAGTGGCTCTGTTTCAGACGTTCTTCTCACTGGCATTCGCGCTCGTGGCCTGGGTCGGGCCAGCGGTCGCGGCGAGCACCGTGGCTGGCGAACGCAGTGCCCACACCTGGGAGCTCGTCGTCCTGACGGGAATGCCGCCGGCGCGAATTGCGCAAGGCAAGTTCTTGGCGGCCCTCTCCTACGTCTACTGGTACGTAGTGATGCTAGCCCCGGTGGCGACACTCACCTTTCTCTTCGGAGGCGTGTCGGTACTCGAGCTTGCGTCGGCCTTCGCTCTTCTGTGCATCCTGGCTGCGCTCTGGGTCGCCTTCGGGCTCAGCGTCAGCTCGAAGCTCGCTTCTCCGGTCGCGGCCGTCATCGTTACGTTGATCACCGCAATCCCACTGTCGTTCCTCTGCTACTTCGCGATAGGCGTGGGTGGCGCACACCTGGCCCACGAACGGTGGAACGTGATCCCAGACTCGCTCCCCATCTGGCTTCCCACCGCCTATGCTCGGGTAGAGTTCGACGCCAGCGTCCTGATTCTGTTGGTAGCGTGCCCGTTGTTGCTGATTGCAATCCCCGCCTGGTTCTTCTACGAGGTCACCGTCGCCAACCTCTCGAGCATCACGGACGATCGTTCGAGCGGTCTCAGGCTCTGGTTCGTGGTTTCGGCTCCTCTGCTGGCAGGGATGCTGATGCTCCCAGGGGTGTACCTGGACGATCCTGATCCGGGAACGCTAGCCGTTGGTATCTTGCTCTTCGAGTGCTTCCTGGTGGTAATGGCCTTCGTATTCGCGGGTGAGCCGCTGGGGCCAGCAAGACGCCTCCTGCACAGGTGGCGGCTACGTGGCGTACCTCGATGGCGTCGCTTCTTGGGGCCGTCAGTCGTCCGAGCAGCGATCACTCTGATAGTGGTTGGTTCCGGCTGCATCGGCATCCAACTCGGCATCGCGGCCTGGGTCACCGAGCACATGGCTTCGCCACACCACCGGGCACTCTGGATGTACGTGACATCAGCCTGCCACGCGGTGGCACTCCTGGTCTTCACCGCGGGTGTGGCCACATGGCTTCGAAGTCGACATCGCTCGGCTCTCGCGCCGCGGCTCATCCTCGGAGCTGTACTGTTCTTCTTGGTGGTTGGTCCGTGGGTTCTGATGGCCATCGCGGGTTGGTCCCCCGCGCTCGACGAGAGTCGACATCGGTTCGTCGCCGCGCTGTCGCCGACCTATGTCGTGGTTATGCTCAACGAGTTGCATCGGGGCCCTGGGCTTCCCTTGGACAAGGCAGAGCTCGTTGCTGGGGCGGCATCCATGGCGACCTGGCTGCTTGCTGGGATTGGATTCCTTCCCCCCGCGATGCGGCGATCGCGACGTGTTCTCGAAGAACACGCCGCGAAGCTGGACGCCCTCGAGGCAGCAGTGGAGTCGGACAAGCTGGACGCTGGCCCCATCGGAGGTCCATGACGATCGAGGGCTCTCTGCTGGAACCCCGGTTCCTGCGTGAGCTCGAGGCACTAAGTCGCCGTCTCACGATCCGGACGACCTCGCGAGGCCCAGGCGACGCGCCGGGGCGCCGACATGGCAGTTCGGCGGAGTTTTCCGACCATCGCGGCTACGTTTCGGGTGACGATCCCCATCGGATCGATTGGGCCGCATACGCCCGCACGGGGGAAACCGTCGTCAAGCGTTTCCGCGCCGAGGAAGATGTGATCCTTCGCATCGTACTCGATGCGTCCGCCTCGATGCTCTCGGGGTCCGATCGAAAGTTCCCATTGGGACAGCGGATCGCCGCGGGGCTCTGCTACGTCGGACTGTCCCGCGGACTGCGGGTACAGGTCGTGGCTGCCGGAGGCTCGATGCTGGGAGCCAGACCAGGAGGCGCGACGGTGGTACGTCGGGGACGCAACCAGATTGGCGCCAGCCTCCGTGGCATCGCTACTGTGGTGGGTGGAGCTAGCGCGGCACTCTCGTCGGTGGTTCAGAGCGTCGCGCGCCGAGAAGACGCCCCGTGCTGGCTCGTGCTTGTGAGCGATCTCCTGGACGATAGCGACCTCGAACGAGCGCTCACCGGAGTCAGGCTCCGCCGACACGACGTGGTACTCTGTCACATTGCCGATCCTATGGATCTGAGCCCAGATTTCATGGGCGACGCCCTGATTACCGATAGCGAGAGCGGCGAGACGCTCGAGCTCACGGTCGATGCAGAGGTAACGGCGGCAGTCGAACGTGCATGGCGGCGTCGGGCGGAATCCTTCCGAGCGTGGGCTCGCACACACGGAGCAGGGTACGTCGTGGCAACCCCCACCACACCGCTCGGCTCCGTCATCGAGCACATCGTCACACGGACGGTTGAATAGTCCTATTGTCTCCAGGACTTGTTTAGGCGAGTCAGGGCGGAGGGGTGCACTACCCGCCCGCCCTGAGCTCACTCCTCCATGCCGGGGAGTCTTCTCGTGGCAGCAGGCCGCGACGATGGGGTCGACCAAGACCGCCATCGCCGGTGCCTGCTTCAACCGATCCGATCAGAACAGCCCGCCACGCCCCGAACTCGGATCCTCGTCGTCTTCGTCGTCCTCGTCATCCAAGTCTTCGTCGTCGAGATCTTCTTCGTCGTCGAGATCTTCTTCGTCGTCGAGATCTTCTTCCTCGTCGAGCTTTTCGTCTTCGGACTCTTCGTCTTCCGACTCTTCGTCTTCTTCCTCAGACTCCTCGTCTTCGGACTCTTCGTCTTCTTCCTCAGACTCCTCGTCTTCGGACTCTTCGTCATCAGACTTTTCGTCTTCCGACTTTTCGTCTTCCGACTCTTCGTCATCAGACTCTTCGTCATCAGACTCTTCGTC
>CAYRKE010000287.1:0-9053 GCA_964424695.1 uncultured Polyangiaceae bacterium | reverse complement strand
TTGGGATCGTCGGCAACGTAGTACACGAACTGGTCCGACCCGACGGTTGCGGACAACCCGAGGTACTCCTGCAGCAGCTGATACAGCAGGGTCCTGAGTTCGTAGTGAAACTGGGTCTCCGGCACTTGTTCCTCCTCGGGAAACACCAGCGGCTCTGGCTTCTCCAGGTACCTCGGCCGCGCGCACCCCGGTCGAACAGCCCTTGACTCAGTCATCGGCTCAACTCTAGACCCGATTGCGTCCCTGGCACAGCTCCGCTCCAATCACGGCCACTCGCCAATCACGGCTCCTCGCCAGTCTCCCAGAGGGCCGCAGCCCAGACGCGCATCGCCGAGCTCGAGGCCGCGCTCGGCAGACGGAGCTAGAAAGACTGCCGGTCCTGACGCCCAATCACACAACTGACGCGCGGACCGGACCGACACCCGCGGCATGCACAGAATCAACCTGCTTCGGGTCGAGCCCTATCACCATCTCCGCAGGCGACTATCTCGGGCCATCCGAAAAAGACCTCGACCCTAAGACCGACGTCGTCTTCAAGCTCCTCTTCGCTGCCGAGAAAAACCGACCACTCCTGCTCAAGCTCCTCACCGCGGTGCTCAGTCCTCCCTCGCCCATCGCTCACGTCGAGGTGCTCAATCCCGACATCGACCCCGGCGAACTGAGCGACAAGCGCGCGGTCCTCAACCTCCTCGTGCGTTTCGCTAACGGCACCCACGTCGACGTCGAGATGCAAGTCAGACCCCACCATTCCCTCGAAGAGCGACTCGTCTTCTATTGGGCCAGGGTCTTCGTTCGCCAAGCTTCCTCTGCCCTCGGGCGTCGCCACGCCCTCCGATGGCGACCCGACCGACGAGCTGGTATATTGGTGCAAGTTCCTCTGCGCCGAATCCGAACACGATCTCGAGGCCCTCGCCATGGCGAATCAGGACATGAGTGCAGCCAAACAAGCTCTCGATCTGCTCTCCGCTGACCCGGCAACGCGCAGGCTCGCCGAGAATCGAATCGTCTGGGACTGGGCCTACCGCACCGACATGGCCCACGAGCGCGAGGAGGGGCGACAGGACGGCCTACGCGACGCCGTCAGAGCCGCGTGCGGCGCCTTCGGCATCGACCTCACTGACGACCGCACCAAAGGTCTTGAGGCTGCCACCCAAGCCGAGCTCGACGCACTCCTGGCCGCCCTCCTTCGGGATCATTCCTGGCCGGGATGACGCTTGATTGTCTGGATGCAGCCAATGCGGCCGAGCGCCCGTGGAGGGTCGATTGCAGCTCGCGAGCGCGTTGCCGTGTGGACGGTCCCACCGTTACCCGAGCCCCGTTCCGCGTCTCGACGACGGTCTGACCGTTGCCGGAGTCCCAGTCTGCATCTCGACGAACGGCCTCACCGTTGCCCGAGGTCCATTCTCGCATCTCGACGAACGGTCCAACCGTTGTCGCGAGGTCGTGAGCGATGCTCGGCAACGGCTCCACCGTTGCGTCGAATACAAAGTGGTCAAGGGAATGACTATCGAGCGAGGGCTCTCGTCTGTCCTGCTGTCGCGTTTGGTAACCTAACAGGAGGGATTGTACGTCAGCGTTGGGTGCGCCTGTCGTTTCACCCTCACGGGTCGGACCCACGGAAGACGCAGAGGCGGCTCATGAGGAGCTCCGCCGCGACTCGGACACTCAGCCAGCGGCAGGCGACCCATCTCGGGCCATCCGAAAAGGACCTCGACCCCAGGTACAGCTCCCCACAAGTTCGTCCCCACTCAAGTCGAGCCCGAGCCCGCGCCCGGATCGTTGAGGCGCAGGACCATGGCGGTCAGCATGGCGACCATGCGCAGGAGCACCGTGCGACCCCGGAACAGAAGCTCCAAATCCGCTCGGCGTAGTTGGTCGACGAGGTACGCTCGGCCTTTCGGCAGGCTGGTAGCCGAAATCGGGCGCAGTCAGGCGTCAGCGCTGCAGGATTGAGAACCACTGCTCGACTTGGTTCATCCACGAACGGTGCACACCGGCGTGAACCTCCCCAGCCGGCTCAGCGCTTCATTCGCTCGACTGAATATGCTGCGCAGTGCATACTTGACCCATGGTCAAGGTCATCACCACCGACGCGTTCGTGGACTGGTACCAAGACCTGGATGATTCCGCCGCGGAAGACGTGACGGTGGCGATCGACGTGCTCGCCAACCAAGGGGTCGCTCTGGGGTATCCGAGATGCAGCGCGATCGAGGGAGCCTCGTTTGCTCTGCGAGAATTGCGGGTCCAAAGCAACGGGCGCCCCATCCGTGTCTTTTACGCTTTCGATCCGGAGCGTCAGGCGGTCTTGCTGATTGGCGGCGACAAGACGGGCGACAACCGGTTCTACAAGACCATGGTTCCGCTCTCCGAGCGGCTCTGGAAGGAGTACCTCAGTGACACTGCACAAGTGGAGTGATGTGAAGCGCTCGCGGTTGACCGCGGAGCAGGCCAAGCGCGTGGACCGACGAGTCGAAGCTGAGTTGCTGGAGATGAATCTCGGTGAACTCCGCAGGGAACTCGGACTAACGCAGGCTGATGTGGCTGCCGCAGCGGAGATGACGCAGGGCGAGCTATCCCGCCTTGAGCGACGCGATGACCACCTCGTGTCCACCCTCCGCAAGTGCGTGCAAGCGCTTGGCGGAGAGCTCGAAATCACTGCTGTCGTCGGCAACAAGCGAGTCCGTCTGAACGTGTAGGTCATCCCACGGCCTCCGAGCCCCAGCTCGGCCGCGAGGTCATCGTCCGACTGCGCCTCGCGCTCGACTGCTTGCGCCACCTGCCGGCGACCATGCTGGAGCATGGGTCTCCTCGTACAGGTCGCGCCTCAGGTAGCATTTCCGCCCAACGATACGCGCGCGGCCGTCGCCAGACTCCACCGCGGCTCGCACCGCTGCTCGATGACGGAGCCTGCCGAGCTGGCTCTGGCTCTGGTCCACCCAGCAGTCAGCCTCGCCTGTCAGCAGGACTTGCCTCAGTTCCTCGCGGATTTGGCCAGGTCCGGCACCGGGATGCCATGTGCGCGCAGCACCCGGTCGATGCGATACTGGGCGAGTCCGCGCACGGTCTCGCCCCGGAGTCGACGGACCAGCGAGCGTGGGTCTACTGATGCCTCGACCGAGAGCCTCCGAACAGTCGCAGCATCGATGGGCAGAGTGCGTGCTCGCCATGGGGGGGCATCATCCTAGATTTCGCGCGCGCCCCCCCATCAAGGGTTTGGAAGGGCGGAGACCCTAGAAAGACTGCCGATCCTGACGCCCCATCACGCAACTGAACCTCGAACTCCCCAGGTTCGGCAAGCCTCCTCTGCCCTCGGGCGCCGCCGCCCCCACCGATGGCGACCCGACCGATGAGCTGGCATATTGGTGCAAGTTCCTCTGCGCCGAATCCGAACACGATCTCGAGGCCCTCGCCATGGCGAATCAGGACATGAGTGCAGCCAAACAAGCTCTCGATCTGCTCTCCGCTGACCCGGCAACGCGCAGGCTCGCCGAGAATCGAATCGTCTGGGACTGGGCCTACCGCACTGACATGGCGAGCGCGAGGAGGGGCGACAAGACGGCCTTCGCGATGCAATCAGAGCCGCGTGCTGCGCCTTCGGCATCGAGCTCACTGACGACCGCACCAAAGGTCTCGAGGCTGCCACTCAAGCTGAGCTCGACGCACTCCTGGCCGCCCTGCTTCGGGATCATTCATGGCCGGGATGACGAACGGTCCCACCGTTACCCGAGCCCCGTTCCACATCTCGACGAACGGGCTCACCGTTGTCCGAGGTCCGTTTTGCATCTCGACGAACGGTCCAACCGTTGTCGCGACGTCGTGAGCGATGCTCAGCAACGGCTCCACCGTTGCCTCGAATAGAAAATGGTCAGGGGAATGACTATCGAGGGGGGGCTCTCGTCTGTCTTGCTGTCGCGTTTGGCAACCTAACAGGAGGGATTGTACGTCAGCGTTGGGTGCGCCGGTCGTTTCACCCTCACGGGTCGGACCCACGGAAGACGCAGAGGCGACCTATGTCACCCCCGTCGATCTGTAACACCCGCGCCCGAGCCCGCGCCCGGATCGTTGAGGCGCAGGACCATGGCGGTCAGCGTGGCGACCATGCGCAGAAGCAGCGTGCGACCCCGGGACAGAAGCTCCCAATCCGCTCGGCGTAGTTGGTCGACGAGGCAGGCTCGGCCTTTCGGCAGGCTGGTAGCCGAAATTGAGCGCAGTCAGGCGTCGGCGCTGCAGGATTGAGAACCACTGCTCGACTTGGTTCATCCACGAACGGTCGCTCGCCCTCCCGCCTACGACTCGAAGAGCGCCTCAACATCCGTCACGGTCATGGCCTTGCGCAGCCAGATGTCGAGTTGCTTGAGGTCGTCACACTTCGAAATCCGCTCGCTCTGCTGATCGGTGACGGCGATGCCGCGAGTCTCGAGGACGAGGAGCACCGAGTCGGCCTTGCCCTTGGCCTCGCCATCGGCCTCGCCATCGGCGCGGCCCTCGCGGTAACTGGGACCCTTGAATTGGTAGTGCTGGGGGAGCATCTGGAAGGCCTTTCTGGCAGCTTCGCCGAGAGCGTTTTCGATGATGTCCAAGTATAGCGCTTGCTTGTCGGGGTCCAAGTGGAGGGCTGCGGCAGCGGCAAACTGTGCGACCGTGAGAGCGATCTTCGCATCGCCCTTGCCGTGAGCCATGACGGACATGACGGCGAGCTCTGGGTAGCGCATCGCGAGGCTCGGCTCAGTGACCACGGGGATCCCCTGAGGACCGATGACGAAGGGGGTGAAGAGCCCACCGGGACCCGTGTCGATGGGCTCAGCAGCCCAGCGAGCGGTGCGCTGGTTGGGGACCACGACGAGCAGACAGGCCGGGCACTGAAAGCGAGCGCGGAGGCCCGTGACGTAAGCGGGCCAAGTGAAGCGTTTGCGTTGCTGGGAGCGGAGCTGCACCTCGACGACGATGCCGAGCACGGGCTTGCCGTATCGGAGGAGGATGACCACATCGGCCCGGTACTCTGCGGGTTTGATATCGGTGAGAGTTGCCGACTCGACCTTGACCTTGGAGTAGCGAGGCAGCGCGACGCCCAAGGAACGCTCGAGGAGCAGAGGGGCAAGCTCGGGTCTCTCAGTGAAGAAGCTGACGATGACTTCGTGGAGCTCGGAGGGCACGCCGGAGCACTACGCAAGAGTCGTGACAACGTAGGAGTCGGGAAGCGAGTCCCGAATTCTCCAAGGAATCGAGGTGGTCGCGTCGGCGTCGAGTGGCGAAGCGGTGGCGAAGTGGCGGCCAGGTGCCAGGGGTGCGCCCTCGGGCTCGATCGCGGCTCTTCCCACGAGGGTTCTGGCGACGCGACGGTAACACCTTCCGTCGCGTCTACGCTGGCGACAGGCCGGCACACTCCCCATATCTCGACGCTTGGCTCCATCCGACAGCAAGCTCTCTGCCTCGGGAAGCACGGCTCCGTATTGCCCCCCCACGCCCACAGCCTCTGCCACTGATGCCGGGGCTGACGCTGGTGCAGGGGCGGCCGAGCGCCGGTGGAGGGTCGATTGCAGCTCGCGAGCGCGTTGCCATGTGGACGGTCCAACCGTTGCCTGAGCCCCGTTCCACATCTCGACGAACGGTCCCACCGTTACCCGAGCCCCGTTCCGCGTCTCGACGAACGGTCTCACCGTTGCCCGAGGTCCATTCTGCGTCTCGACGAACGGTCCAACCGTTGCCCGAGCTCCGTTTTGCATCTCGACGAACGGTCCAACCGTTGTCGCACGGTCGTGAGCGATGCTCGGCAACGGCTCCACCGTTGCCTCGAATAGAAGGTCGTCCCCACTCAAGCCGAGCCCGAGCCCGCGCCCGGCTCGTTGAGGCGCAGGACCATGGCGGTCAGCATGGCGACCATGCGCAGAAGCAGCGTGCGACCCCGGGACAGAAGCTCCCAATCCGCTCGGCGTAGTCTCCTTCGCGATCGTTCCTGGCCGGGACGACGCTTGATTGCCAGGCTCGACGTCTGACCTGTCAACGCCCCGCGCTCCATCCGGCGCCCGCGTGGGCGACTGCAGAAGCTCCGACTCGGCTCCGCTGGCCTCTGGCCGCCACACGCCACCCCGCCGCCACCCCCTTGGCCGTCCGGGCACCGCGTTTTCTCGACCCTTTCTTCTGGCACCTGGCTTGCTTAGCGACTCACCACGGCCTTTCAAGCTGCAGCGGGTTACACTCATGGTCATGCCCCTTCCCATCGAGCCTTCCTATGCTCTCGTCACCTATGGGGTTCCCCGCTGGTCTCCGGCTTGGGCCATCCCGGAGGTCCCTGTGCCCGAGTCGGATACCCACGACTACGCCATCGATTACCTGAAGGCTCTCCTCCTCGCTTGGGTCGCTCGCTCCGGCCGCGCCATCACCGTTGCCCGTAACCTCGGCATCCGTTGGGTCCAGGAGGAGCCTCGCTTCGGCTTCGACCCTGATCTCTGTCTCATCGAGCCACCTCCTCCAGAGACCGCGACCACCACGCTCACGAGCCTACGCCTCTGGGAGCCGGGACACACCCCGCCACGCCTCGCCGTCGAGGTCGTCAGCCCCGGGCACCCCTACAAGGACTATGTCGACACCCCGGCGCGCTGTGCTGCTTCCGGCGTCGAAGAGCTTTGGATCTACGATCCCCTGCTCGCTGGTCCCAAGCGCGAAGAAGGGCCTCTCCTGCTTCAGCTCTGGCGACGCGACGGCAACACCTTCCGTCGCGTCTACGCTGGCGACGGGCCGGCACACTCCCCATATCTCGACGCTTGGCTCCATCCCGCAGCGAGCTCTCTGGCTCGGGGGGCTCAACTCCGCATCAGCGATGACGTGAACGGCACTCGTCCTTGGCTCACCAAGGCCGAGTCCGCCGAGCGCCTACGGCGAGTCGCCGAGGAGCAGCGCGAGGCCGAAAAGCAGAACCGCGAAGCGGCGGAGCGGAAGCTCGCCGCAGCACAGACGCGCATCGCCGAGCTCGAGGCCGCGCTGAGTAGACGGAGCTAGCCCCCCCACGCCCACAGCCTCTGCCGCTGGTGCCGGGGCGACCGCTAATGCCGGGGCAGCCGCTGACGCCGGGGCAGAGTGGCTTCAGTCAGCGAAGAGCTCGTCGATACTCGATGCGGTCAGGATGCGCTCTGCGTAGCGGTCGAGCGATGCTGCATCGGCGCACTCGAGTCGCGTCAAGGTTGCATCGTCGAGCTCCCCGAATCGTAGGCCGAGCTGCTTGCGCAGGGTCCGAACCTGACCCCGTTGCAGGCCTTTCTGCAGGCCTTTCTGCAGGCCTTCCTGCAGGCCTTCCTGCAGGCCTTCCTGCAGGGCTTCCTGACGTATCTGTTCGGCGATGGTCATGATGAGATCCTGTGCCTCTGGAAGGGATTGCTGTACGGCCCTGGTGACTTCTGCGCGGTCTGCTTCCGATACGACGCAAAGATAGCGCATCAGAATGGCAATGGCACGTGGGCCATCGGGCGCGGCCCAAAGCTCTCGGAGAAGGCCTGCGAGCTGTCGGAGCGTCTGGGGGACCCGGTCTGGCTTGCGGGCGTCACGCAGGAAGAAGGCCGTGAGCTGGGCGTAGAGTCCAATGGCGCGGGAGAGAAGCTCTTCGTCGGAAGCTCGCGTTAGGTCGTCGACGAGGAGCTCGAAGTTCGGTGTGAGACGAGCCAGATCGGGAATGCTCTCGGCGATGGGATCGACCAGGTTGATGAGCCGGGACGGGGTGGCCCAGCCGTTGGGCCCATGATGGACGACGAGGGGAATAACGGGAGGAAGAAACTTGGGCGGCGGCTTGACGGTCCGACTCTTCTCCCAGATACGGAGGATGTATCCAGCGAGCTGGAGGCTGACGCAGCGGTCGGGGTAGCTCTTGTGCTCGAGAAGAAGGTAGACGAGGGCAGGGCGTCCGGCGAGGGAGACAGAGAAGAGGAGATCGCTCTGAGAGCCTGCCAACGCCTCGTCGACAAACGTCCCAGGAACGGGAGCCAGGGACTCGAGATCGAGTCTTTCGACGATATGGGCTGGGACGAGGGCGCGAATCATCCCTCGGGCAGCTTCGCAGGAGCCGAAGGCATCCTTGAAGAGCCTGTCATGAGGAGATTCGACGAGAGCCACGAGGGGTACGCTAACACAGGTCCTCGCCATGGCGAATCAGGATATGAGTGCAGCCAAACAAGCTCTCGAGCAGCTCTCCGCTGACCCCGTAACGCGCAAGGTCGCCGAGGACAGAATCGTCGGGATCATTCATGGTCGGGATGACGCTTGATTGCCTGGCTCGACATGACACCCCGGCGCGCTGCGCTGCTTCCGGCGTCGATGAGCTCTGGATCCACGATCCCCTGTTCGCCGGCCCCAAACGTGAAGAAGGGCCTCGCCTGCTTCAGATCTGGCGACGCAACGGCAACACCTTCCGTCGCGTCTACGCTGGCGATGGCCGGCACACTCCCCATATCTCGACGCTTGGCTCTGTCCGACAGCGAGCGCTCTGCCTCGGGAAGCGTGACTCCGCATCAGCGATGACGTGAACGGCACTCGTCCTTGGCTCACCGACGCCGCTGGATGTAGCCAATGCGGCCGAGCGCCGGTAGAGGTCGATTGCAGGTCGCGAACGCGTTACCGTGAGGACGGTCCCACCGTTACCCGAGGCCCCGTTCCGCGTCTCGACGAACGGCCTCACCGTTACCGGAGTCCCATTCTGCATCTCGACGAACGGCCTCACCGTTCTCTTTGCATCGGTTGAACCCCCACCCCAACGGTCCAACCGTTGCCCTGGCGTTAAGAACCGTGAATTTCGCAACGGTCTGACCGTTCCCCGGAGGTCACAAGCGGACAAAACAGAACGGTCATACCGTTGTCCGAGGTCCATTCTCGCATCTCGACGAACGGTCCAACCGTTGTCGCGAGATCGTAAGCGATGCTCGGCAACGGCTCCACCGTTGCCTCGAATATAAAACGGTCAGGGGAATGACTATCGAGCGAGAGCTCTCGTCTGTCTTGCTGTCGCGTTTGGTAACCTAACAGGAGGGCTTGTATGTCAGCATTTGGTGCGCCAGTCGTTTCACCTTCAC
>CAYRKE010000286.1:0-9091 GCA_964424695.1 uncultured Polyangiaceae bacterium | reverse complement strand
TCCGACTCCCTCTATGTGCACCTATCCGCGTTTGGGGCCGTGAACGGATACGAGATTTGTGACCGCTGATTTAGGACGCGGGGTTGCACAGGTCTCCTGGGCTGCCATTGAGTAGGGCATTCCACTCCCGAGCGCTCGGCGCACTGGTCAGGCTCGCGCCCTTGAGCCCTTCGTTCGAGCAGCAGCCGTCGAGGTTCTCGAGCACCTTGGTGTTCTGGTCAGGTTCGCTCGTCGCGAACAGCTTCGCGAGCTCCGCGCCCCAGGGGCCATCCATCAACGGAGCGAGACACACACAGAGCCGATTCTTGACATCAGCGCCGAGCTTGGAGTCTTCCATCGTCGCCCTTAGCACCGAACCTGGGTCGAGCGCACAGCCCAATGCCTCGACGTCACTTCCGCCCGCGGCGCCCTGTGTCCCACCGAGGGCACCGGATGCCGTGCCCTTTGAGCTGTTGAGCGAACCTCCGCCCGCGGCGTCAGGTGCGTTCGCCGTGGCTCCAGCGCTACCAAGGGGCGGCGCGCCGCCGTTCTCTGCCGTCTTGTGCGGGGCGCTATCTCCCGTGTCGTCCCCACTACAGCTCGACATCAAGGGCGCCAGGACCAGAAGGCTGCCGAGAAGGGGCGGCGAGAGCCCCACCCCCAGCTCGAGGCGACGAAGCATGCGCGAGGCAACTGTGGGGCACATGGCGGGAGTCTTCATACGCAGCGTCCACGTTCGGATATCGCCTTACAGCCAACGCGAGTATCTTCACCCTGGCAGGGGCGCGACTATGTAGCACGGTGGCGGGAGGCATTCCCGTCAGGGGGCCTCTCCGCTTCGGTGTACGCTGCTCAATGTGGACAGTGCAGCCCCGGGCTGGGGCTATCTGGGACTGTGAACGCCTACCCGATGCGTGCTGCGCCGTGCGCGCAGCACAGCTCTTGGTCGCGGCCCGTCGGGGTCGTGAACCGCAATTCGGGGAGAGCCCCAGCTACGTCACAGGATCCGAGATTGGGGCATTCCCGCACCCAAAGAGCCACTGCAGCTCCATGAGCGGATCCGCCTGCACGGCGTCGCACGTCGCGGGACACAGCTTGACCTGAACATCCGTTGGGTCCGACTTGTCGAGGTACCAGCCGTGCGTGCATTCGCTCGTCGCTGATTGGTAGATCTCGATGTAGTCGCTGCCATTGGCGACCAGAACCAAATGGATCGCCGTCAGATCGATGAGCTGCCCGTCGTCGGGCGGTGGGATCGAGTAGTCGCACTGGGCAACCTGGCCGATGATCTGCTGCATGGAGCGGGTGAGGCCCGCCGCGAAGTCATCCTCTACCCCCACGGTCATGTCGAAGTGGCAATAGGGCACCGCATCATGACTGCAGTTGCCTGGTGACGTGCCGCCGTACTCTGCCGCTTGCGAGAGCCACCACCGGTTGTCGAGCCCAGTGAATGCGTGCTCCTCGCTTCCGGGGGAACCGAGCACGAAGGTCTTAACATCGTCGTCTTCTCTCGCCGTCTGAATGAGGTCAAGGATCTCCTGCTCCAAACCTTGAAGTCCCGAGTCCTCGATGCACGAGCCGGTATTGGGGTAGCACCCGGAAGAGATAGTGGGCTGACCATCGGTCATGAGGAGAATGTACTTCTGCCCCTGGGCGTCGCTGGCGTTGAAGTGCTCGAGTGCCATCCGGTACGCATCGTAGGTGGGCGTGCACATCTGAGTGTCGATGGCATTGAGTGCCTCAAGCAGAGCATCGCGACTCGTTCCAAGAAGCTGGGGCTCGAACAAGGCGTTCTCGTTCACGCACTGCTCTCCAACGGTCATGTTGGGGTAGCCGAGGAGACCCACCTGGGACCCGTCCTCCATCTGATCGATCGCGGCCGCAATGGCGTCACGAGTCGCAGTCCACTTGTCGATCCCGTTGGTGTTTTCCGCTGCCTCGTCCATGGAACCGCTCGCGTCGACGACGAAGAAAAGCGACGCGCCCAAGGGTTCTGGCTCCACCTGCCAAGCGGCGCAGGACGAATTCGCGAAACGCTCGAGGTCACTCTCGTCGACGCGCTCCCCGGCGCCCGATTCCACGATGTCCGCGGTGGTGACGCTCCCGTCTCCGTCCACGTCGGCTTCGGTCTGGAACACCTCGTCGAGCACGTTCGGTGGAGTCGAGGTCTGGCCCGAGTCATCGTCGAGGACGATATCATCGTCCCCAACCAGGTCGTCCTTCCCGTCCTCATCGTTCGAGCACCCGCACGCCATGACAGCGGCGGGCAGCAGCGTGCCCATGATGACCATCCCAAACTTTCTTGCCATGTTCGTTTGCTCCCTGATTCCGCAACGTGAGAACAGCATGCCCTCCAGCCAGTCTTGGAACGCGGGTCTCCTCTCGACGGTTAGGCGTTCAGTGCCAAGCCTACAGTCTGTAGCGATCTTCGGCCGCGATCGAGGAGTTTCGAGTCTTGCCTGCTATAGGGGAACTCAGGATAACATCGGCGCTTCCGAGAGTCGAGGGCACGGTGACTGTCAGGGTAGGTGGCCTTGATCCGAGGTCATCCGGCGGTGCTGAGGGGCTCCAGCAACGGATTTCCAGCAGGGTGCGCGTCCTTGTCTGCCAGGGGCTTTCCAAACTGGTTCCGTGGGTCTTTTTGCGTGGTCTGCTGCTGGGCTCGCTGCTGCTACAGCGCGCCATCGTTTCCGGTGTCCGTGGCCCAGTGGGCCACAGTCATGGCGCGCACACTGGGGGCTCGTGTCCGCGCGAGGCGCGCTGCGTGTCTGGAGAATCCTGCGGAGCTGTACGACGAGATGTGCCACCCAGCCCGTCCTCGCGACCGCGGGAGGGCCTTGGCGCCCAAGAGCCCATGCACATCGGCGACGTCGCTTGGGACCCCCGTGCGGCACGGGCGCACCGCCAACGCTGTTGTCGTCTGGTGACGGGCGGGCTCCGGCGAGCGCGTCTGCCCGCGGCCGAACAGGTCCGGCGGCGGCGGGCTAGTGACTGTTGGGCTAACGCAGGTAGCTGCTTTCGCTGCTGAAGTTCACAGTGAACTCGATATCCACCGGGTGAGATTCTCGAACGCCCGGTGGAGCCGGAGCGCGCCCAGTCCTTCCAGCTGCGTGTGATTCCGCAGATCACCTGGGTGGCGCAGGGGAGAGATGCGCTCGACGCTTCTGGGGCTGGCACAACATGGTGGCCGGTGGGGCCGCAACCTGTCTCTCGCCAACGGGGACTCGGACGACGTCCTGCGCCGGGACTCGCTCGACGCCACGCTGGCAGAGGAGCTCTCGGACTGTGTGCGGCACGTCTGACCGCACGGATCCACGGCGGGAAGCGGGAGGCCATCATCGCCATCGGGCACCAGCGCCCCGATCGGTTCGCCCGTGTTTCCAGACTCAGGGAGCCGGCCCCGCTGAGTGCCGGTGCGCTCGGGCACCAGCGCTCTGATCGGTTCGCCCGTGTCTCCAGGCTCAGGGGGCTGGCCTCGTTGGCGGCGGCTCTACTCCGTTCCAGACACTACGGCAGGCCCCGAGGTTGGCACCTTGCTTCGCTGGCGCGCCGCCAGCCAGAAGAGCACGGCGGGGAGCACGACCATGGCCGAGATTTGTGTGGACAGTTCTCCGATCGCGGCCGCTAGCCCGAAGCTGCGCACCGCGCCGTTGATGCTGAGCATCAGCGCGGAGTAGCCGCAGAGGGTGGTCATCGAGCAAGCCACGACTGCTCCACCGGTTTCGATGAATGCCCGCTCGATCCCAGCGTCGCCCTCGATTTCCCGTCGCTTCATGATGTTGATGGCGTAGTCTGCACCGGCTCCGATCGCGACGGGTATGGCCACGAAGTTCAGGAAGTTGAGCTTCACGTCCAGCGCGAAGAGCACACCCACGAGCCAGAAGACCCCGAGGAGGAGAGTGGCTAACGCGCCCCATCCAGCACGCCTTCCGCGGAAAGCGAGGAGGATCACCAGCAGGGTGCCGCCCAGGCTGGTGAAGGCCACTCGTGGAGCATCCTCCGATATGTTGAGCAGCATGTCGGAGAATACCACCGCGTCACCGGTCCCTCGAATGATCTCGCCGTTCGGGAGCTCGATGGTGCGGAAGCTGTTGGCCCACTCCATGAGGTAGTGGGCGTCATTCAGGCTTCGACCCGTGGTGGGCGAGACATAGATGATTTTTCCCCGTTCGCCGTTCTTCTCCTCGAAGGGACGCGCAACGAGGTCGGGCAGATCAGCGATGGTGATGGCTTGAAGCTTGTCTGGTATGTGTTTTTCGATCGCCTTCCACTCGTCGTCCTTGAGAAAATTCCGCTGTCGAGCTCGTTCGAGGCGGTCCAGAACCTCACGCAGAAGCACCAGCTTCTTCTCTTGGTCCGTGGGTAGCAGATCGTAGATGCTGGCCACCTTCTGGAAGGGTTTCCGGTTCTCCGGGGCAGCGTCGCGACGCCTCACGAGCTCGTCCACGACGGGCTTCACCTGATCCAGGCGATCGACCAGGATGGCCCGGCCGCCCTGGCTGAGGCGTCCCGCAATCCTGTTCACGCGGGTGCTGAGCTTGTTTGCCGAGGTGGGGGTTGTCTCTTCGTTCTGGACCTTGTGGAGGTCGTACTCCATCGGATCCCCGAGGAAGTAGAGCGCCGAGGCACCTGCAGCGACGACTCCGAGGCTGATACCGGCTGCCGCTGCTGGACCCGGAAAACGCTTGGCGACCCACGCGAAGGGACGCCCATAGAGTCCGGCAAGGCGGTCGCGCCACGTGAGTTCGGTTGGGAGGGGTGACACCCGTTCGATCAGCACCATGATGGCCGGGAGCACGCAGTAGGTTGAGATCCAGCACAGGAACATGCCAGCACCTCCAATGATCCCGAAGTGGCGGAACCCTCGGAAATCCGTGGTCATCAGCGCCCCGTAGGAGACCATTGCCACGCCCACCACGGCGAGAGTCGCGCCGTAGGTGTCCATCGTTGCGGTCTTCACCGCGGCAGGGACATCCTGGTTCTGATCGCGACGGGCTTCCAGGTACCGCGCCATCCAGATGACCATGGCGTTGATGCCGTTGCCGGCGATGATACTGACCAAGAATCCTGTGGCAGTGTTGAGATAGCCCACGCTGAGTCGCGCGAATGCCAGCGACCAGGCGCATCCGAGGATGATGGAGAGTCCCAGAGCTATCAGCGCGCGCACACGCAGGAAGAACAAGAAGACCACGAGCAGTACCAGTCCAACGCCGCTCGCGCCGACCACCAGCAGATCGTCCATGACCACCTTGTACTGTTCGGTGCTGGTGATGAGGTTTCCCGTGTACGCGAAGCTGAACTTCGGGTCCTGCTTGTCATAGTTGCCAGCCCTGATCAGCTCCGACACGCGTTCCTCGAGCTCGAAGGCCCGAGTGTCCATCGAACGGAGGGTGGTGCGTACGAAGAGTGCGATGAGGTGTCCGTTCTCGCCGAGGTAGTACCCGTCTTGGCCAGGTGACTGCTTGCGCAGATCGTCCATCGCAGAGTCGAAACGTTTGCCGAGGTCCTTGGAATCGAGCGCAGGGGGGGCCTCGTCGTCGTCCAGATCGAGCGCGGTGCCCATCTGTTTGGAGACTTCGTAGTCGTATCGCTCGATGACCTTGTCGTGGATGTCTTGGACCTCGTTCAGCGGTGCGTACAGGTGCTTGTTCTTCTCGAAGAACCGCTGCGCGTCAGCAGGACCCGTGTCGACTGATGCGACCAGGGTTGGGGGAAGTGCGCGTAGCTTCGGCGCCATCTCGTCGACAAAGCGCTTGAGGAGCGCTGTGTCCTGGCTCTCGGCTGTTACCGTGAGGGTGGAGGCGGACGGCAATCGCTCGCCGACTCGGGCCAGCTCGATGACGCTCGGCTTGTCGTCTGGGAGGAGCTCGCCGAAGGCCGTCTTCAGGGTCAGGCCGCGGATCAACTGGGCTGATGGAAGGAGCGTCGACAGGGCGAGCAGAAGCAGGAGCCAAGGCCTGCGCACCTGGATATCGGTGATTGTCAGGAGAGAGCGGCGTAACCAGTCAGCGAGGGGAACCATTGGGGAGACCAAATCCTCCGGGCAAGTGGGGAGACCAATGTGGCTGCTCCCAGCACGAACCATGCCTGGCATACCAAGCTTCGGCCGCGCGGACCACCCCCTGCCACCAGCAAGGTCCGGACGGGCCTCCACTCACAAGACGCACGAGCGCCCTGCAGCCATTTCCAGTGGCACGAGTCGGCTTGGCCGGTCCGGCGTCGCGAGACGCGCCAGCGGAGTGGGGAGATCCAAAAGAGCGCCCTTTGCGCGGCCTTCGCCCAGTGGTCGCACCCAGGCGCACTGTGCCGAATGCGACTCACTGTGCGCACCCTGCACGCAATGGGCGGATTACCGCTCGCGGCCCGCGGCCTGACCGGCGAACCCTGCGAAGGAGGAGCCTACCCCTTCACGCCGTAGAGTATGAGTCGCCCCGCCCGGTCTGCCGCGGCGATCAGACTGGTTTCCTCGTCGAAGGCCGCGTCCTCCACCGGAGCTCGAGCGTCGAGCTCGATGCGTCGAGGACCAGCGATTTCCGCAAGCTCGAGCCCATCCGATCCAGCGCGAACGAGCCACTTTCGATCGCGCGTCATGAGGATCCGCTTCACCCAGGCGCCCTGCCGAAGAGCCATGAGCTTGGTGGGGCGATCCCCGAAGCTCCAGAGGGTCGTCTGCTGCTCCTCGCCCTCCTCGGCCAAAAGCTGTCCGTCATTGCTGAAGGCGAGCGCATCGCTTTCGTGCAGATAGCGAACCAGAGGTGTTGGCGAGCCGGGCTCCGCGACGTTCCACCACCAGATCGACCCTTGGACCCATGCTACTGCGACTCGACGCCCATCGGGGGTCAGCGCCAGGCTTTTTACGTCGATCGGCGGGCCAGGAACCGGAATTTCTCGCGTTTCTCCCCCGACCAGGGAGTAGATCCGGACCACACCATCGGTGTGGCCCGCCGCGAGCCATTCTCCCTGAAAGGCCACCGCGGTCATTGGCGCGCTCGCTACATCGAGCCCCGCAGTCGGTTTGCGGGTGCGACTATCGATGGCCGCCACCTTACTGACACAGGCGACATATAGCTTTCCATTTCGGAATCCGAGTCCCCCTCGCAGGATCTCCGAACCGAGGCTCAGCTCCCAGAGCAGCGCGCCCGACCCCAGCTCATGCAGCCGTACTGTGGAACCGCTCGAATACGCCACGAGCTTCGCGCCACGATTGACGGCGACGGCACGCCCACTACCACCCGCCGCTACTTCCCAGAGCCGGGCCACGCGCTCGGCGCTATCCGCGGCGATGGTCTTGCGCAGATCGTGACCGACAGCCGAGGCGGAGCCGGCTGCGGCGGCACCGCGATGACGCAGCGGCTCCGCGGACGCAGGTGGCTCGCGAACGGTCGCGGCGCAGGCCGCTGCGAGCCATCCAGCAAGAGCCAGGTACCGGACTCTGAAGAGCTTGGCGGGGGGACGCACGGCGGATGACCCTTCCACTCTCTGCCTCGCGCTGCAAGTCTCCCCGCGTTGCGGGCGAAACCGGGCGCTCGGTGTGAACCGCTCGAGGCCATAAACGCCCGCATATTGACGGTTGCCATCTCCTGCGGATGTCCCTAGGCTGCTGTCTCATGAAGGAACTCATCAGCAAGCTCGTGAGTGAGGCGAAGCTCAGTGACGCGCAGGCGAATCAGGTTGCGGAGATCGTCAAGAAGTTCCTAGGCGACAAACTGCCGGAGGCGGTGCGTGGTCCGGTCCTCAATGCCTTGTCCGGCGAGAAGATTGGAGATCTTGCGGACCAGGCGAAGGGCATGCTGGGGAAGCTTTTCTGACACGCAGGCGTTCGGAGCAAGCGAGATGCGGACGGAGTTGGGTGGCATGTCGCGCGTGCCATGCTTGCTCCGTGTCACCGTTCCGTCGGTAGCTGTCGCGACCGGGGGATGGATTGGAGGACACATGGGTTGTTGTCTCGTCTTCCCTGCGCGATCCATTGGGCGCGGAAGCCGACGGGCACGGCATCCAGTGATGCTTCCGAGTACTTGATTCGGCGGCCGCTCGAACGAGGGGTTCTTGCCGTGGCAACGCGCTCTGATAGCCTACGTGAAAGCGCCGAGTCACGAGGTCAGGTTTCGCTGGCTTGCGCCGAAGGGTTCGGATGACGGCTCACTCCAGTGCGGAGTTGCGTGCACAAGGCTTGCTCGAGTTCGCTTGCCGGTTGCAGCGGGCGCGGTCATTCGCCGAGCTATTGTCGCTCGCCGCTGAGGAAGTCCGCCGGGTCGTGGGCTACGAGAGCGTGTGGTTCATGGTGGCTGACAATGCGGAGGTGACCGAGCTTCGGCTTCTGGAGGTTTCCAACGGAATCCATGATCTTGCATGGGAGGTCGCCCCAGTGCTCAAGGTGGCCGGGGACCGGTTTCTCGAGGAGCTGACCCGCAGCACGACGCCCGTGGTCATCGAGGACGCGCGGACGGACCCCAGAACCGACAAGGCGATGGTCGAGCGACTAGCCAATCGTACGATCGTCAACATGCCGCTTCTGCTCCTCGACAAGCCGTTCGGCATCTTCGGCACTGGTACCTTCGGAGACGAGGGATGCCGACCTCCGAGTACGCAGCAACTGGACTACCTCGTGGGCATGGCCAATCAATTGGCGGTCGCAGCGGCGCGGATTCGGTATTCTGAGGCCAAGGCCAAGGCCGAGGAAGAGCACCGCAGCCTTGAACGGCGGCTAGCACACGTCCAGCGTCTCGACAGTCTGGGCATGTTGGCAGGCGGGATCGCTCACGACTTCAACAACTTGCTCACTGTGATCATCGCCAGCGCATCAATGGCCGAACAGGACACCCACGACGAGCCGGTGAGGCAAGAACTCAACGCCATCCTCGCCGCTGCGGGACGCGCCAAGGATCTGACGATGCAGCTGCTCGCGATGAGTCGCACGCAGGTTCTTGACGCACAGCCGATCGACATCGTGTCGGCCATGCGCCGTCTGGTGGATCTGGCGCGGCGCATCTTCCCGGCCACGGTCAGCATCGAGCTTGAGGCGTCCGGTCGGCCCCTCGTGGTGGAGGGTGATGCGTCTCGGTTGGATCAGGTTTTTCTGAATCTCCTCATCAACGCGCGGGACGCGATGCCC
>CAYRKE010000285.1:0-9092 GCA_964424695.1 uncultured Polyangiaceae bacterium | reverse complement strand
GGACGGAAGCGACGGAAAGACGACCGGTGGTACCGGAGCAGGCGGCAGCGGCGCCGGGGATAGCGCGGGCGGCGCTGGTGCGACGAGCGCGTCAGGGGGCGCGGGCGGCGCTGGTCCGACGAGCGCGTCAGGGGGCGCGAGCGGAGCGGCTGGTGCTAGTTCGACCGGGCCTACCACCTTCGTGCTTCAGAACGACACGGACGCTCCGATCTACGTGCAGGTGGAGTACCGACAATGGCTCGTGGTGCTGCTCGACGGGGTGTCCATCAGGTTGACCTCGGGTTGCTGGTGCGGTCCAAACGGCGATTGTCCGATGTACGAACCGGCTCTGCCGGCCGTGGTCGAGCTCGCGCCTGGTGAGCGCCATAGCTACGATTGGGACGGCACCGTGCCAGAATCGACGGGCACTTGCGACGTGCGCACGGTGAAGACCGGCACGTACGAAGCTCAGTTCTGCTACGGAGCCAGCTATTCAGCGATCGGTTCTGGCGACTGGGTGGATGATCCGCAGTGTGACACGGTCGGGTTCGAGCTCGGCGACGCGGAGGTACTGGGGCACGGGAGGTGAGAGCTGGTGGGAGGCGCGAAACCACCCTCCCTTTCTCTGCTCTGGTTTCCGAGCACGACCTCCCCCGTCACGGACTTGGTTGCCAGGACCCATCAGCGCTCTGTCTCGACGGAGCGGTCCATGGCGAGCCGCTGTGCTAGCCCACGGAATGACGCTCGTCACTCGCAACACGAGAGACGTCGAGCGCTCCGGAGTGACCATGCTGAACCCCTTTGGCGATTGAATCGCTCGTCGTGATGGCAAGAGGCCTGGTTAGCTTCGCTGCTGTCGCAAGGGTGACCGCGTGGGCAAAGAGGACGGTGACGGAAGCCCTGCGACTGCTACCGATGCTTTCGGGCCTCGTCCAGGACTCCATTCGATCGAGAGGCAGTCTCCGTTGCGTCGAACATGGTCGAGAGCTGTGCTCGCCAGAGCGAAGCCAACTACGTTCGGTTCCTCGACATGGCAAGCGAGGGCTGCTCCTCGAGAAACGCCCACATCTCGGCTCGGTACGACGGACCCATGATGATTCGTTTGCCGGTAGATGGCATGCCTCTTGGCAAGCTCCTGGGGCGGTAGAACGTCTTGCTGCCGGTCACGGAGAACACCGGCCGGCACCCGAAGTGGAGAATCCCGGAAACGCGAGTCCTCACCACGGCGCTCGATCTGGAAGTCGGAACCGACCGGCAACAGATCCACCCGCTCCCCGCACCATCGCCCAAGCCGTGCCAGCCTGCGCTCGGAGCGCAGCCAGTGGGCTATCGATGCCCAGAAGGCCTTCGTGCGAGTTACATCGTGCGCCTCAACGATCCGCACGAGTCGATCCGCGTTGAGGCGCTCATGATGCACTCCGAGCCAATCGCGAACGCCAGATTTTCCGGCGTCGTTCGCGCGTTCACGGTGAACAGACTCAGCTGCTGCTGGTAGGCAATGGAGAGCACCTGCTCATGGGCGCTCTCGGTCGTGAGGTCAGCGATGTCGAGCAGCCCCTGCTGCAGATCGGGTGGCTTTGCCGGGTCGACTGCGTCGAGCGAGCGGGGCATCCCCGAAAACCGGTTGAGGTGTCCATGGGTCAATGGAGAGACGTTGTATGTCAGATGGCACGGAGTCGCAGCGGGTCGAGCAACGCGGGTCGAACAACGCCGGACTGAGCGCGCCGGACGGTACCGATGGCTGAGCACCACGAAGCGCCTCGCCGGAACACCTCCCGACTTGGCAGTCTGCGAACGCCACCCCGCTTCGCAACGCTCTGGCAGAGCGCAGTACCCTCCGAAGCTGGGACTGTCGGATTCGCTCGAAACGGAGATCCTCTTCGACGATCTGCACGACCGCATTGGGCTCTCCGAGCAGACCATTCGCGGCCTCTACGACCGAGACGCCTCAATTGCCGAGGTGATTGACGACTGCATCCAAGTTGCTGCCACGCGAGGGCCAAAGGGTTCCCCGACTGAAGGGCAGAGTCGACACTACGGTTCCGAGTTCGGTGGCTACCGAGTCGGCGGCTACCTCGACGGCGTGAAGAGTCTCCTAGCGTGGGTCGGCATCGCACCGATGGAGGACAGTCCTACCCCGCGAGACACGCCTTCCCCGAAACCCCGATAGCGAAAAGCCCCGACTGCGGAGGCGTGCAGTCGGGGCCGACAAGAGGCGCGGGCGATACGAGGAGGGGGCAATATCGAGAACCGGGAGACCGCCGCGCGAAGTCAGTAAGGAAGAGTCGGCCCCGCCCGCCGGAGCTAGCCGACGAGCGGGGTTGAGAGCAGCGCAGGCGATACGTTGGGGAGGGGGGCTATGTGGAGAACAGGGCGTATCGCCGCGCGGAGTGGACGGCGCAGGGGACCCGGACTGAACCAGTCCCTCGCTGCTGCCGACATGCCCTATTGCAGGAGTCGTTCCATGCTTGGCCGACGGGATTTCAGCCGCTTACAACTCCAGGCAACGGTGGCGCACATGCGGAAGTGCGCGGAGCCAACCGGGTATGCAGGGGTTGCCACGGGCTGCCCCAGGGCGATAGAGAGTTCAGCCTCGAGGGGCGCAAGAAGCGGAGTGGCATAGCTGGAGCAGCGCCCGTGCGCGAATGCCCCACCTGCTCCGCGGTCGTAGCGATCCAGATGCGAATCTGCCCGGAGTGCGGAACGGTGTTGTTCGTTGAGCGCGACGTCCCCACCGAAACGAACAGCGAGCTCATTGAGATCACCGCCAGTCCCACACCACGACGCAGGAAACCGAATGGCCCGTCACTCTCCGAGACGGTCCGCCGCGCAGCCCGCAGCGGGGGGCGACTCTCGTGGGGCGAGCTTGGGGAGGCTCGAGGCTGCAGACCGGAGGCTGGAGGGTGAAGCCCTGCAGCACGCCCCCCTGGCCTGGAGGCTTGATGGCGAGCCCCACTGAGAAACGCCGTCTGCCTGAAGGCTCTGGACCGGAGTCTGGCACGTGACCACGTCCAGCAAACGCATTCGGGCCACCTGCGGGCGCGGTCCTCTGCGCGCCAGCAACTGCTCATCCAGCGCAGAACCACGAGCCCCCTCCCCCACCTCCAGCCTACAGTCTCCAGCCTGCAGCCTCCTCCCATGACCCGCGTGGCCGTCACGCGTAACAAGTTCGCTAGGGGTTTTCACGCCGGACGCACCGGTCCCGCCATTTTCGAGAACGTTGAGGAACGGGGATCCAAGGGGGCTAGGCCCGTTCTTCACCAAGGCTCGACTGTCGCTCTCGCATCGTGATTGCGGCCACTCCCCTGCCCTAACCTAGCCCCAACCGTCTGCGGTCCCTTGCTCCCCGATGACGCTACGGCATGATGCGAAGAATCCGCGCTTTGGAATGGAGAAGGGTACACATGATGAAGCATCTCGCTCTTTGGCGGGCAACCGAGGCATTGTTGAAAGAGGCGCGAACGCTGTCGAAGTGCGAGCCGACGCCGGCGCTTCGACATGCAACGGCGGGATTCATCGACGCCGTTGTTCAGAACAGAACGGACGTTCCGAAAAAGGTGCTCGCAGCGCTCCCGACGCTCTCTCCTGCTGGCGCGGGGTGGATTGCCGTGGTCCTCGGTTCTGCTGTGGAGCAAGGACTCGATCCTCGGTCCGGCGGACCTGCGCTTGTTGAGCTCTTGCGTCAATGGCTCACCCAAAGACCCTTGTCTACTCAAGTATCAGGTGCTTTTCCCTGGCTCGGTCAGGCGCTGGTTGCTCATTTGGCTCGAGACGCGGATCTTCGGGCGCGCCTTGGAGACGAAAAACCTCTGCTCAAAGCGCTCGATGACGCAAGCAAGGAAACCTGTGGTGCGTTATGGGTCCATGAGGTTCTCCTGCGTCGTTCCGGCCGCTTGATCGTCCTTCATGTCGAGAGCCGGCGAGGCATGGCTATGCGATATGAGAACGTGGGAACGTGTTTTCACCTCTTTACGCTCGTTCAAGCTGCCATCGGTACGCGTCTTCCGGGAGGCCGTGAGCCGATTCAGGAGGTCGTGGATGCGGCGATGGGAGGAACCGCGACATCGCGAAGCGATTCGGCATGGTGGCACTATCAGGACAGAGGTGCGACAGCGCCCGACTTCATGAGCTCCCTCTGGGCCGAATGGTCTGTAGACGATATTCTGGAGCTCGACGGCGTGCGAGTGCTCGTATTATGCCCGCCCATCCTCGGCGGTCGAAGCTGGGATTCATCCTTCTTCGGTCCGCCACTGGATGCGGCCCCCTCCCGGGTCATCCTCGAACGCGAGCTCGACCGCGCCGAGGTGGACCGTTTCTTCGAGCGCATCGGCATCTCGCCAGCATCTTCACGATGAGTGAGCCGAGTTGCTCGCGCCCCGCCCTGCTCTTTGCCACGAGTGGTATCGAGAACCCATCCAAGCCCCCGCGTAGGAGGAGGATCCGCTCTTGGCTGTCGACCACCACCACGTCGTCGAATCCATCACCGTCGAGGTCGCCACCCCCTGCCAGGGAGGGGTAGTCATCCAGGTTTGCCGACTCAATCGCAGCGAGGCCCTCCAAGCCACCCAGCAGCAGGATCCAACCCTTCTCCGTCCGCACTCGACATCGAGGGAGGCAGCATGGCTCGCTTCCAACTGAACATGCTCGCGACCATGGCGAGCTCGAGCTCGATGAGCAAGGCGCTCACCAAGAAGACGGCCACGTCAGCACCGCGCTACCATCGATGTCGGACTCCGGACTGCCTGACTGGCCAGGTCGCCGCATCCGTCGTGGAACCGATGGTCCCTGTCTTGCTCGCAGTTCCCCCGACTCGATGCTCAGAAGAGCAGAGGGAGAGGCTGAAAAACGTCGAGCGCGCCTGGGATCTACTCTGGCCGGGCAATCGCCGGCAGGCACTCATCGAAGAGGTCGCGTCGCTACGCTGGGATGAAGACCGCGGGAAGCTGATCCTCGAGTACAAGAAGTAGACGGGATCCCCACCGAACTGCCAGCGTGCTACAGCCACCGCAATGGACGAAGCGAGACTGCTCGAGAAGCTGCGTTTGATCGAAGCCCTGCACGCTGGAGCAACCACCGACGGCGAACGGAACGCCGCAGAGGCAGCCAGAGCCAGGATTCTCGAGCGCCTTCGCGTACTGGAGAAGGAAGACCCACCCGTCGAGTACAAGTTCACGATGGCAGACCTGTGGTCCCGCAAGGTCTTCATCTCCCTTCTGCGCAGGTATGGGATTCGCCCCTATCGGTACCCGAGGCAGCGCCTGACCACTGTCATGGCGCGAGCTCCCAAGCGCTTCGTCGACGAAACACTCTGGCCGGAGTACCAGGAGATTGCCACCAACCTGCGACTGTACCTTGCGGAGGTGACCGACCGCGTCGTCCAACAGGTCATCAGTCAAGACACCTCGGAAGCCGAGGTGATCGAGGACCCCAAGCAGCTCGGCTCAGGGACGCCTGCTCTAGGCCGGCAGGAGCCGGAGCAGACGTCTTTCGACATGGATCCAGCATCGGCCCCGCCTCTCGACGAACCCGCAAACGAAGAACCAGACGCTGCGCCGAGCAGCAGCTTCGATCCTCCTGGTGCGGGCAAGTGGCGACCGACGAGCAAGAAGAGGAAGAAAGGGAAGCAACGATGAGCAACGACCACGAGCTGGGCCAATCGCCCGCGACCATACACTCGTCGACTCATGCCCCGGGCGGGGACCTCCATGCAATCGCGGAGGTTTCTTTGGAGGAACGTGGCGGGGCACAACCGCAAATGGGGCAGGGCTGAGGACGACATGGAGCACCAGACTGACGACGCCAATCCCTGGTGCCAGGCCCTGGGTATCAAGCCTCCTCGGCTCGAGGCCGTCGCTCGTCATCGCGAGGCGAACACTTACGCCAGACTCATCGTCGCGTTGCTCGAGCGGGGAGAGGCGATGACGCTCGAGGCCGTCGCCCAACGTTTCGCGACCGCAGGCATCTCCGATGCTTCCGATGCCCTCGCTGCGCTCTCGCACGGCAAGCCCGGGCGACCTCCGGTCTATCGCGACGGAGACCGATACTACCTCGATCCGCACGACGACGAACTGGACCTCTGGGTGTTCCGACTCGGTCTCCGCCCGCCTAGGCACGTTCCTGCCCCCGAAGCGGTGCCTCCAACGCCCCCGCCGCTTCCACCTCTCACTACTCCAGTCACCCGCGACGAGCTCGCCGAGGCCTGGAAGAACGTTTCGCTGTACACCTGGTCCACCCAGCGGATTGCACTCGCGTTTCTCGATGCGACGGGAGGCCCCGCCGTGCCAGCAGAGGTGGCAGCGTTCGTCCGAGGGTGCACCCAATACGAGCTATCGTTGCGAGCAACGGAGCAGTTCGGGCGCCGGGGCTGCCCCGTCGCAGTTCTGCAGGACGGCCGCTGGACCCTGGCAGCAAATGCGGAAGACGCACTGTTCGCCATGCGCCGGGCGGTACGCGCACGGCTCGAGACCGTGAGACGCTGGGCGTCAGTCCACACAGCTCCAGCTGTGGTCGCGCAGAACATCGAAGCGCTGCGACTCCAACGCTTGGAGCACAGCGAGGCGCTCGCCAAGCTGAAGCGAGCGGTTCTCATCGCCCATCCTGCGAAGGCCCCGCGGGCGCTCGCTCTGCTCGACGTCACCGCCCACACGCTCGAAACCTTCGTCGAGGAGTAGGGGATCCCTTCGTCCTGGTACGCTTCCCAGAGTCGGTCGAGCCACTTGCCTCGGGTTCGCTCGTCGGCGGGCGCAGCTATCAATACGGCTACGAGCTCCTAGATTGCGTTGTTCACCGCAGTACCGATCGCGCCTGGGGAACTATCGACCCGCTCGAGCGCTGGCGACACCTTCTCCAGGAAGAGCACGGCGCTTTCGGCCGCGAGTGCCTTGTCTTTCCGGGCGACCCGCTTGATCTCTGCGACGGCTTCCTCGACACGCTGGATCGCCGGCTGGGACTTCCACCCAAACGCACGCGCCCTGAACCGCGGGCGGAACTCCCACTCATGCTGACTAGCTCTCGCCATCCTCGGTTCTCCGGGTTTCGTTTGGGGATCTAGGTCGTGGGCGTGATGGGGTTCTCTGTGGGGACGCTCGCAGCGTGTCCCCACCTTTGCCCAGAGCGCGTCCACCCCAGGTTCTCCGGCCACAAACGACGAAACCCTCGTCGACATCGCCGCAAGGGTCTCAGTTCATCACCAGAGGGTCGCCCGAGTTTGCATCGAGCTCCACTTGGCTCCGCAAGTCGCGCGGCCTGCAAACACTCTTTGTCGGAGAATTCGCGGACTCGCAAACTCGATTCGCACTGTCCACGACACAAAGAATCACTGCGATTGCGAGCGGTTCAGTGGACTCCGAGCTGGACGGTTCTTTGTGTTCGCGGTGTCCGGAAGCAAATGGGGTGGCATTCGCAACCGGAACACACCGGCCACCCGCTCCCAACACTGCACGTTCGGACAAGAACCATTCCATTCCCGTCGAAGTCAGCCAAGCTAACTGGCCGCCCCGAACAGGCTTGCGTTGGGCCGCCGCCCGAATCAAACTATACCAGGAAACGGGAACAGTTATGCATCTCACCATCACAGAGACGGCGGCGCTCCTGGACATGCCCGAACGCTGGATCCGCCACCAGCGCGAGCGCGGCGTTCTGTCCGAGAACGAACTCGAGCTAGGACACGCAGTGTACTTGGTCGTCGCTCGTGAGTTCCCCATTGCCACTCTCGAGGGCAGAAAGGCTCTCCTTCGACGGGTGGTCGCCGCAGTCGCCGACGGAAACCTCCGCGTTGGCGAACTCGTCAAGCTCGACCTCGAGCCAGCAGCGAACGAAGTGCTTGCCCGCCACAGCTCCTTCGAAAGATGGAAGCAAGCGCGCGTCGTGACTACACCAGACGTTCTAGGTGGGGAGCCACGAATCGCTGGCACGCGACTTCCCGTTCGATTTGTTGGCGAGCTGGTGCGCAAGGGCGCGTCAGACGAGCTCCGAGAGGACTATCCGGAACTCACGGAAGACGACCTCCACCTCTCCAGCGTATACGCTCGCGCCTACCCCAAGATCGGACGACCGCGTGCGAACCAAGCTGATGCTCGATGAACAGCTCAGCCCCCAGGCTGCAGTTCAGCTGCAACGGCTCGGGCACGACGTGATTCACGTCCGTGACCGGGGTCTGACTGGCGCCTCTGACGACGATGTCTTCCGCTCCGCTTTCGACGAGGACCGCGCGCTCGTCACCATCAACGTCCGCGACTTCGTCAAGCTCGCCCAACGCGTCGAACTCCATCCCGGGCTCGTCCTCATTTCGGAGGGCCAGTACACCCGTAGCGAGCAACTTCAGCTTCTGGCATCAGCCATCTCTTCAATTGAGGCGTTCGAGAAGGAAGGCCAAGACCTAGTGAATCGCGCACTGCACGTCGATGGAGCTGGCAGTATCCGCATCGAGGAACTCCCTTTGCCGTGATCTCGCGGACCTGGCGAGCCTGCGCCTGTCTTGGCTCCGCACACACTCCGCCGCGAACGGATTGAGTAACCGCACGTCGGTGTGACCCGCGCGCCGACGGAGCAGTGGACGGCGCAACAGCTGCGTGAGGCCACGCCGTTCGGGAAAGGACCGCAGGTTCTGGTTCGGCACAGAGACGCGAAGTGCGCTGCCCTGCTCGATCGAGTTGCCGCGGGCGCCGACATCGAGGTTGTGCTGACTGCACCATGCACGCCCCGGATGAATGCCGTCGTCGAGAGGTTTCTGGGTGGCGTGAGACGAGAGTGCCTCGATCACGTCATCATCCTCGGTGAAGACGCGCTTCCGATGCGTGCTCGACGAGTACGCTCGGAGCTATCTCAACGGACAGCGGCCGCACCAGGGAAGAGTCGCCGCCCATCGCCGTCGTCGGTAACTGGTGGGTACGCGAGCTTGCCGGTGAGGGTTTTCGCAAACTCGACATGCCACTGGTAGTCGTTCGCCAACTCGGGGCGGGATTCGAGAGCCGAGCGATAGGCATTCGCCGTGCCGGATTCGATCTCCATCTGAACAGCGCCCAGCTCGAAGCCGTCCTGGCTCTTGTACCAAGTGCGATACTCCGCCTCCGGATTCGGCCAACGCTTCGACAGCGCCATCACGAAGCCCTTCC
>CAYRKE010000284.1:4606-9098 GCA_964424695.1 uncultured Polyangiaceae bacterium | reverse complement strand
GGGGCAGACGCCGATTTGGCGCCCGAGGCCCGACCGAGTTCGAACGCCCCGAGTGCTCCGAGCCCCACGAGCAGCAATCCCCCCATCACGCCCAAGGCCTTGCCGGGCACGGCGCGACGCCACCGCCGCGACGGGGAGCGGGCAGCACCACGCCCATCCACTGAACCCGGAGCTCCCGGAATACCTGCCGTCCGCGTCGTGAGGGCGTCCACCGGCACCGTCGGTTCGCCACGGACCGCAGCGCGGGAGGCCGCCAGCATTCGAGCCGAAGACACCGCGCGGGTGGCCGCTGAGGTCGAGATGTCGTCCCGCTCCCGCACTAGGCTCAGGTCCTCGACCACCACGCCGACGCCCCGCTGCTGGCACTCCTCCTTGTACCGCTGGAGGGCTCCCTCCAGCGCTTCGCAGAAGTCGCGCATGGTCGGGAAGCGCACGCTGGGCTCCTTGGCCGTGGCCCGCTGTAGGATCCGCGACAGATAGTGGGGAAAACCGGGCTCGACTTGCTCGAGGGGTGTTGGGAGCTCCTCCACATGGAAGAGCGCGACCTGAAGCCACTCCCTGGGCCTGCCATCGACCAGCGCCGGGTGACGATGTAAAGCCTCGTACAGCAGGATCCCCAGGGCATACACGTCGCTCTTCGGCGTCACCCCGAGCCCCTTGAGGTGCTCAGGGCTCATGTAGAGCACCGTGCCGTGAACCCGGTCGCGCTGCGTGGTGTTGATGTCGTCCCCCAGCACCTTGGCGATGCCGAAGTCCACAACCTTGACGCGATTGCCCGCCTCGATGAAGACGTTCTCGGGCTTCAGGTCCCGGTGAATGACGCCCATGTCGTGAGCCGCGGCCACACCCCGGCTGATCTGGATCCCGATGGTGAGGGCCTCGGCGATGCCCAGGCTCCCTCGTTGTCGCATGGCGGCTCGGAGCGTCTGCCCGTATAAACGCTCCATGACGATGTACACGCCGCCATCCCCAGTCGGCCCGGCATCGAAAACGCGCACCACATTCTCGTGCTCGAGCCGGGAGAGCACCCGGGCCTCGGCACGAGCACGCCGGGCCAGCATCTGACGCATCTTCTCGTCGCGCGGCGCAAGAAACTTGATGGCCACCGTGCGCTCGAGGAAGGAGTCGTACCCCTCCAGCACCAAGGCCTGGCCACCGCGCCCGAGCTGGGCCCTGAGCTCGAACTTGAGGAACTGGTCGCCCACCGCATAGGGCGCCTCATAGCGCTGGACCGGCTCCCCGGGCTCCCCAGCAATCTCGACGGGGGCGCCCGGAGGCGCGTCCACCGCGCCGCTCGCGGCTGCCCCCGGGGTCGCCCCGGGCTCGCCCGAGCCCAGCTCGGACGCCGAAGCCTCGGAGCTGGACTTGGAACGGGTGCTGGGTCTCGGGATCGTCATCATGGCTCAGTCGCTCATCGCAGGTCCCGCGCGCACCGGAACCCCACGGTGACGGAGCGTTGCTGTCGATCGAGCGCTGAGCCGCGAGCTGCCGCCCGACTCTCGGCAGCGTTGACGGCCTGCTCGACTTCGTCCGTCTCTTCCTCGGTGCCGGTGAGGAAGTTGCTCCCGCGGGCACTCGCAGTCTCGCTGTCCAGTATGTACTCGATCGGATCGAGCCCGCTCGCGCTCTCCTCTGAGTAGCGGATCTGGTTGTAGACGTCCACCACGTACTCCGAGACCCCACCCGAGAGGTCCATCTGGCCCCAGCGGGATGGCCCGCCGTCGTGCATCAGCACGGAAAAGGGGATCTCCTGATAGTTCGGCCCCGGGCCGGTGGCTGGGTACACGGGAACCCCGTGTGACGTGTTGGTGCCGGTCACGGCGCTACTGCCCCAAGGGTAGAGGCGCTCTTCACTTCCCCCCGCAGCCACGTATTCCCACTCGGCTTCAGTGGGCAGTCGCCCGCCATCCCAGATGCAGAACGCGAAGGCCTCATACCAGGTCACGCAGTTGAGGGGATCCTCGAGATCCCCACCCGGACCGTCGTCGCCAAGAACACCAAAGGTAGCGTACTTCGACTCGCACTCGAGCTCCGTCGCAATATCGTTGGCCGTGTCGAGCTCGAACAAGTCAGTCCAGCGAGGGAGCCAACCTGTTTCCGGGTGCGTCGGGTGCCCTCCATCCTGCGGCGCCGGCCTCCACCCCAACGCATACGCTTCCAGGAACCTCCCGAATCGCCCCACGGTCACCTCGTACTTGTCGAGGTAGAAGCTCGACACCGTGACCTCGTGGGCTTCGAGCTCGTCGGCACCACACGACAGACCGGCAGGACACACGTCAGGAACGCCACTGTCGGTGCTACGGCCCATCATGAAGGTCCCTCCCTCGACGAGGAGGGTTTCGCAAATGTCCTCGGCGTATCCGTCACAGCTCGGCGGCCCCTCGTTGCACAGGTACACCGTGGACTCGGCGTCCACTTCGTCGTCATCCAGGGAACCGTTTCCGTTAAGGTCAAGGCCGCCTTCGATCCGCTTGCCCCCGAGGAGGCACGCCGTGCCGCGGGGCTCTTCCACGATGCGAACCACCGTGGCCGGGCTCGGACCACCAGCGGCTCCGGCCACGACTGCTGACTCGTCGGAACCCGCTCCGCCCCCCTCGCCAGCTGTCCCGGCCGCACCACTCTGCCCCCCTGTCTCGGCCGCGTCCCCTGCTTCGACACCGGCGGCATTTCCCCCAGCCTCGCCAGTGCCAGCCGATCCTCCCTGCGGGACGGATCCTCCGGCCCCGGCCGCCTCGCCCCCGGCCCCAGCCACTGGGTTCACCGCGCTCGTACCGTCTTCACCGTCGGCTCCGTTTTCACCATCAAGCCCGTCTTCGCCATCGGCACCGTTTTCACCGTCCTCACCGTCGGCCCCATCCTTCCCTGGCTGACCGCTGCAGACGTACGCGGGCTCGCCAGCCTCAGCGTCGTCGAGCTCTCCGTCGTTGTCCTTGTCGATCCCGCTCCTGACCGAGAGACCGCCCTCGGAACAATGGTCCCCCGCAGGTTCCTCGGCAGTCACCACGAGCGACTGAAGCCCCTCGTTGCCCTGCTCGCCAGGCGCCCCCACGCACCCGGCGAACGCCACAGCGAGTAGCGCGACCGAGCGCCCGCCAGCACCATGGGGTGCCCTCCTCGCCCCCACTAGCCGACGAAGATCCCTTGAGCTCCTTTTTGACAGATACAGATTCATCAGGCCAAACCTCCAATGGCGGACCTCATCGGGCAGGGCGCTAGAACGGTTTCCTCGTGATGGCGTTTCTTCGCAATTCGGCTCCGGAGCCCAGCCCTTCCGCGCCCGCGCGGAAGACAGAACAGCCGGTTTCCCGCCAACGACGGTTAAGCCTGAGCCCATGCCGGAGCGGCAAGCATCGAAGATCGCCACCATGGGACTTGTCAATTGCAGTCGACAGCAACACGACCGAGCGCCTCGGGTACGATCAGCACGACTACAAGTTTCTGGCTCAGGGGCTGCGGGACTTGACCCCGCTCCCCAGAACGGCCGCTTCCGCCATCGTTAGCGTGGCTCGGTATTCGGCGCCGCCAGGCGGAAGATCCCGTTTGGCATTATGCCGCGGGGCGCGTCTTAGCGACGGTCAGAGTGAGTGGCGCTTGAGCACGGGCCAAGCCACGCTGGCGTCACCGGGCTCGAGGCCGCCGCCCTCGGCGGTGCAGAGGACCACCTCCGCGCCGCCAGCGCACCCCGTGTAGGACGAACAACCGCTGGCATCCGGCTGCGACGGCGCTCCGGTGCACCCATCGATCTGTGCCCATCGCTCGAAAGAGGCCACAGCGCCCAGGAACGTGACCGGCATTCCGGGAACTAGCGAGGAGGTTCCTCCCTCGTACGGCACCCGCGTGGTCGCCGTGCCCCGAAAGGAGATCACGGTAACGGGGCGGGATGGACTGCAGTCGTCGACGGTTTCCTCCAGGAGATCGAAGGCTGCGGGCGCGACAGCCGCAAACACGTCGGCCGCTTGGCATGCGAGGGAGTAGGCCATGCCCGCGCCGGTGAGGACTCCAACGGCATAGATCCGGCTGGGATCGATGCACGCCGTCGCCTGGATCTCGGTCACCAGGGTCCGGGCAAAACCAAGGTCGTCCGCTTCCTCGACGCAGCACGGCCCCAGGTTCCAGGCCGTGCCGACAGGCCCCGACAAGCCGTCTGGGAATGCCACGATGACGCCTTCGGGATCTGTCACGCCGGGGTATGGCGAATCCGCCAACTCCCCCCATCCCGAGCTGCCAATTCCGTGAAAGTCCACCACCAAGGGCACCCGCGTCATCCCGTCGTAGGTCGACGGCACGTGAAGCACATAGCTCCGGCTCGTTGAGCCCACTTGGAGTGTCAGGCTCGTGTCCCCGGCCACCGGCGCGGGCGAAGGGCATCCGTTCGGCAGCACGCTGGACGCACCGGAGCTTCCCGCCGCGCCCCCCGTCTGCGTCCCCGCACCACCAGAGCTTCCCGCCGCGCCCCCCGTCTGCGTCCCCGCACCACCAGAGCTTCCCGCCG
>CAYRKE010000284.1:0-4506 GCA_964424695.1 uncultured Polyangiaceae bacterium | reverse complement strand
GAGCTTCCCGCCGCGCCCCCCGTCTGCGTCCCCGCACCACCAGAGCTTCCCGCCGCGCCCCCCGTCTGCGTCCCCAGGGCGCCAGAGCTACCTCCCGCAACCGTTCCGTCGGTAACGGCGTAGAGGTCTGCGCGACTGCAGCCGCCGCATTCCATCGTGACGCTCAACAGAGCGAGCGCCGCAGCCCACGTGCGTGAGGTCATAGCCAGGTACCTACCGTTAGAGTCAGGACGAGGTTGGGACGCCCGGTCGTGGCCGCCACGGCATCCGCGATATGGATGGCCAGGTAGGGCTCGGCCAAGTGCAGATGGGCACCCAGGGTCAGATAGTAGTGCCCAGACAGGCGCAGCTCGAGACCGGGACCTGCATCCAGCAGGAATGACCAGTAGTCCACCGTATGGGCTCGTCGGGGCGCATCCGCCTTACCCTCGACCCCGGTACGGAGCACCCCGGCCGACAACCCGAAGAAGGGACGTAGCCGTTGCTCCTCACTCAGCCGATAGCGAGCGCCGACGACCATGTACTGTTGGGCAATCCGCGCAGTTCCGGCCGCCGCTGTGACCGTCGGACGGCTCCCATAACCTCCCAGGGTTCCGTGTGCCACGAGCCACGAGCTCGGTGCCCAATCCACGCGAGCGATGGGCAGAATGGCTGGCGGCACGCCGTCCACGCTGGCAAGCGCAGCTACCCCGACATCGAGGCCCCATGTCTCGCGGCGTCGCGGCCGGGGCAGGCGCTCGGGCTGGGCTCTGTTCGAAGCCTTTGGCGTCGCAACGGGATCTTCGCGCCGGTGTCGCACGGCCATGTCGTGCTCGAGAAGGGTCGACCGCAAGACTTCAATGGCGCGAATCGCCAGCCGCTCCGCGGCGTGCTCCGAGGTCGACTCGAGGTCTACTCTCGATACCCGAAGCTGCCGGGTGGACCTATCGACGATCCAAACGTCCACAGCGACCGGCGACGTCTCACCCACGATCTCGATGACCGCATCGATCTCCCCCTCGACCGTCAACGCCATGATCCACGCTGGCGAAGCCCCCTGGCCCTCACCGCGCGCCGTCGGACGGGCAATGACCTTCGCCTGAAGCCCCACCGAGATCAGCTCCCCGTGCAGACGGGATACGGTCTCCGTGACATCGGAGTTCGAGCCCACTGGCCGCACGATCGCCACCGTGTCGGCCAGCCCGGCTCGTACCCAAAGGAGCAGAAGCGATAGGACAATGATGGCGCCCCATCGAGCCCTCAGCATCGGCCCCAAACCCCACTGGAACCGTCCGGCACGCCGCGCTGGCTGAGCGGCCCCGAGCGCGGGTGCGGGTGCGACTCCGCTCGAGACAGGTCGAATTCGGTTCGCTGGGGGAGGCTCTGGTTGCGGGTAGATCGCGCCCCCCCAGATCACTTTCCGGACAACCCTATGTCGCGGTCCGTTCGCTCGAGCAGGGCGCGCGCCGCACCTGCATAGCTTCCCTTGGGAAACCGGCGCAGGTACTCCTCGGCGATCCATCGAGCCCGCTGCGGATCGCCGGACCTGGTGATGACGGTCATCTTCCGCCCAAGAGCCTCGGCCGCGTACGCGCCGCTCGGAGCTCGAACCAGGTACTCGTCATACCACGCGACAGCTCGCTCGAGCCCGCTGGGGCGTGATTCCTCGACGCGACCGAGCAGGAAGGCCGCATCGAGGGCGCGAGGTGAGCTTGGGAAGCGGCGGCGCAGAGCGAGCAGCGCCGTTCGCGCGAGCTCGGTCCGACGTCGATAGCGAGCCGCATTGGCGAGCGCTGACAGTTCCTCGCTCGAGGCTCGGCTCAGCGTCGCGTCGACGCCATCCCGCTCGACGTCTTCGAGGATGAGGTCCCAATGCCCATTTGCCAGTGCCTCGGCCCATCGACGCCCGGCCTTGGCCTCGGAGGCGGCGGGCGGAGCGGGGGTGATGGCCGAAACAGGTGCGGCGGAAGTCTGCTGAGCCGCGGACGGATGCGGAACGCCAGACGGTGCGGTGGCAGCGGGAACGGCCTCCACTGCGTCGTCGGTGGGCAAGGTCGCTCGATTCTCGGTGATCAGTGTCTCCCCTTTCGCCAGGCTCACCACCAACCGCTGACCGGTCTGCAGAGCTAGCTCTCCCCCCGTGACGGGCCCGCTCACCACGACACGACCGCGATCGAGACGGAGCTGGAACTCCTCGATCGAAGGATCCCACGACACCGTGAAGACGGTTCCCGTCACCGTCACCAAGAATGGTCCGGCCTCGACGACCCACCGTCGACCACTCCCAGGTCGGATCTCGACTGACGCCGTGCCGTTATCGACTGCAACCCGCGCTCCCTCGCCGTCAACCTGACGCACCCGACCGCGTGACCCCGGCCGGAGCACGAACCGGCTCCCCTCATTGAACCGCAACGTGATACCGGCGCGGCCCGATTCGCGCAAATACCCGCCCTCCAGCACGCTACCCCCTTCGACCTGGTAGGCGAGCGCGACCGGCCGTGGCCCGATCCACCGCCTCAAGAAGACGGATGCGACCAAGACGACTGACAGCGTCACAATCGCAGCTGCCAAGGCAACCACCGGCCGACGGACGAGCCTTGCCCCGCGGCTTCGCTCTGCCGCGATGCGCGAATGGAGCGCCTGGAAGCCCTGATCGAGCTCGGCCTTCGTGGGACGCTGCACGGAGTCCCGCCCAAGCTCGGTCAGCGCGGTGAGCGCCCAAGAGTCGTTCGGGTCGTCAGGTATCCTCGGCATCATCCCCACCGTCCCCTGTGGAGCAGGTCCAACAACGCCGGCTCCGCGTCAATCCAGCGGGCAAGCCGGCTGGAGGCGTATGCCATCGAGCGCTTCACCGTGGAAACCGAGATGTCCATGTGACCCGCAATCTCCTCGACAGTCATAGACTCCATGCGACGGAGAACAAACACGAGCCGCTCGCGCGGCCCCAGTCGATCGAGCAGACCGTGGAACCGCCGGAGCAAGTCCCGCGACTCGACATCCAGCGGTTGGCAGCCGAAATCGGTGAGCGTCTCTGGTGGGTCGAACGAGAGCCAGGCGCGAAGTCTTCTGCGACGGAGTTCGGTCTTGAGCGTGCGGATCGCAAAGGAGTACACGAAACTGCGCAGGCAGTCCGGCTCCCGCAACGTCTTGGCCTTGCGGAACACCCGGTAGAATACCTCTTGAGTCAGATCTTCGGCCTCGGACCGAGAGCCCAAGCAACGCTCCGCCATCATGAGGACCATGGGCGCAAAGCGGTGCCATGTCTCCGAAATGGCCCAAGCTTCCTCTGCGACAAGGCCGCGAGCCAAATCCCCGTCGCTCGTATCCTTTGGGTCCCGACCGACCACCAGGGACAGCGACACGTGAGATCGACGAGTTGGCATTGCGTCAGCCATGTTCCTGGGATGTGCAGCAGTCGCACAGCCAGGGGGTGATTGGCTCATCTTTCCGAGAATTGGTGCCTGCTCGTGCCGCAGACTGCCTTGGCGAGTCCGCGGGCGTGAGCGCGGCCCCGGTCCCAAGCATTCGATGCAACCAACAGGATATCGTGTCGTCGGCCAAAGCGAGTTTCTGCAGCGCGTTGTGGGGCCTGCGAGTGCCCGTCGGGTGTTAACGATGGCAGAAATGAGAAAATTAGCAGGTGCACTGGACTTCGCCCCCTTCCTGCAATCCTTCAACCGACGGGGGAACGAGCGCGCCTCTTCCTCCCCCTCCGCTGGCGGACCAGACTGCGCCTAATCGGCTCCTCTCGGCGTATGTGTCGGGGCAGGCCGACTTCGCCATGATGGAGGACCGAATGCGTTCCCTCTCCCTGAGAGTGCTGCTGACTGGAGTGGTCTTTTGTGCCGGCTGCGGAGAGGAGAGTGACGACCCGTCGCCCTCGACCGGCGGCCAGACCGGCAACTCCGTTCTCACAACCGGGGGAGGCCCGGGCTCCACGCAGAACGGCTCCGGAGGCACTGGGCAATCCAGCACCGGCGGAGCATCCCAGATGGCCACAGGCGGGACCGGTATGCTCGGCACTGGAGGAGGTCAGACCATTCCGCCAACCGGTGGGTATTCTGCGACCGGAGGAACCACGGGAAGCCCAAGCTCCGGAGGGGTTACCACTGGGGGAGCCCCCACGGGGGGCCGCAGCGGGACCGGGGGCACCAACTTGGGCGACGTGAACACCGGCGGTGTCGCCACCGGTGGCACCAATCCCTCGACCGGTGGCAGTACTCCAACGGGTGGGGCCAACACCGGCGGCACGAGCGAGGCCACCGGCGGGCGGGGCCCAACCGGAGGGCGGCACTCCACTGGCGGCGAAGAAAGCGGAGGCGCTGAGAACGGCGGCGCCGACACCGGCGGCACGAGTTCGGGCGTCGGTGAGACCGGCGGTCAAGCGACGGGGGGCGACCAAGCCGGCGGCACCGATTCCGGCGGCACCGGTGGAACGGATAGTGGTGAGACTTGTCCGCTGCCCTCGACGTACCGCTGGACGTCGACGCAACCCATCGCTCAGCCGAAGTCGGGCTGGGTCTCACT
>CAYRKE010000283.1:0-9098 GCA_964424695.1 uncultured Polyangiaceae bacterium | reverse complement strand
AGAAGATCTCGTCCTTCTCGTCCCGCGTGTAGAAGAGATTGCGGTACTCGTTTTCAGGCGAGTCCGCTGGCATTCTGAGGAGGCTGGCTACGGCCTTCTCCCTGTTCTGCGTGGCTGACTCCTCGAGCTGCCGGAGCTTCTCTGGTATCTGATACTCGTCGAGCAATGCCTTGATCTCGCTGAAGATCGCCTGGCTTCCGCAGAGCAGGCGCCCCTCGTCGAGGATCTTGCAGGCCACCATGGACTCGAACGTATCGAACCGCATCTGCTCACGAACCCTCGACACGGATTTGATGACATAGTCGATCTCCTCCCTGTAGCTCGGGTGCTTGAGCATGTAGTATTTGCGCTCGTAGACGGCCCTATCGAGGCTCTTCAGAGCGTGGTCTGACATGCCGTCGCGGGTGATCATGATGATGTCGAGGTCGGAGCCGTTCACCATCATTCCGGTGCTGGTCTCCGGCCGCGGAACTGCGTGCGACATATCGTAGGTAACGTCACCGGCAATGACGAAACAGCAGTCCTGCATCAGAAGCTGCCCCACCTCCAGTGGACCCACCGTCGAACGGACGCATTCCTCGGCTAACGCCCACTTGGTGCGACTGATCCCAACGACCTCATCTCGCAGCACCTGTGCTCGGCGCTCGATGGCTTCGAGCTGATGCTCCAGGCCGCACACCGTGTAGGTAAGGAGCTCTCGCCGAATGGAGGGCGAGAGCCGCGCGTAGCCCTCAACGGCTCGATCGAGGCGGAGGTAGCGCCGTCCGAAGACCTTCGTTCGGATGCTGGTGGACCTCATGCAGTGCTGCCAGAGCGGGAAGACGTCCAGGCCGCTCAGAGCGAGGAGTTCCGCGCCCGTTTGCACCCCCTTCTTCTCGATGAGGGCGATGATATCTTGTTCGGTTGCGTGGGTCGCCATGGTCTTGCTCTCTTCGCCCGAGGGCCGCGCACTGTCGTCTGGAACGAATCCACGATACGTCGAGCGTGCCGCGCTCGACCCGCTCAGAAATTCACTCATTGGGGGCTCGACGGCGGTCTCGCGGCCTCTGGGGCTGCGGAAACCCACCGTCGAGCGTTCGCTACCGAATCACCCGATACACTGCCGCACGATGCCAGCGATGTGCTCCGCCAATCGTCGGGTCATCTCCTCGGTCGGACCCTCCACCATGACGCGACACATGGCTTGTGTTCCCGAATAGCGAATCAGAACCCGGCCTTTGTCGCCGAGCTCGGCCTCGGCAGCCTTCACCTCTGTCTGCAGCTGCGGTAGCTCCTCCAGCGGCGGCTTTCGGGCTACGTCCACGTTGATGATCACCTGGGGCGATACGGTCATCACCCGTGCAAGAGCCGACAGGGGCTGGTTCGCCGCGCACATGGCGGAGAGGAGCTGTAGTGCGGACACGATGCCATCTCCCGTAGTGTGCTGATCGAGGAAGATCATGTGCCCCGACTCCTCGCCACCAACTACGGCCCCCTTCTGCTGCATCATCTCGAGGACGTATCGGTCGCCCACCTTTGAGGCTCCGTGCTCGATACCGAGTTCCTTCAGTGCGAGGCCGAGGCCGAAGTTGCTCATCACCGTGGTGATCAGCAGATTGTTCTTCAGCCGCCCCTGCTCCTTGTAGCGCTTGCCGCAGATTGCCAGGATCTGATCCCCCGTGATCTGCTTGCCCCGCTCGTCCACTGCGATCAGCCGATCCCCGTCGCCATCGAAGGCAAGGCCGACGTTCGCCTTCGTCTCCAGAACCTTGGCCTCTAGATCCTGGGTGCGCTGCGAACCACAGCGATCGTTGATGTTGATGCCGTTGGGCTCACAGTGCAGAGCCGTTACCTCCGCGCCGAGTTCGGAGAAGATGATGGGCGCCGTCTTGTAGGTTGCACCGTTGGCGCAATCGAGGACGATTTTCATGCCATCCAAGCTAAGGTTTTCTGGGAACGTGTTCTTGCAGAACACGATGTAGCGCCCTCGAGCGTCGTCGATGCGCGTGGCCTTGCCGATCTCGAGCGCGGTGGGACGGATGTCCCGAATGCGACCCGACGTGATCAGATCTTCGATCTCGTCCTCCTCGGAATCAGGAAGCTTGAATCCGTCGCGTGAGAAGATCTTGATGCCGTTGTCCTGGTAGGGGTTGTGTGAGGCCGAGATCACCATGCCCGCATGTGCCCGCATGCTGCGCGTGATGAAGGCAATGCCCGGCGTCGGCATTGGACCCACCAAGAGGACATCGACTCCCATCGAGCAGATGCCCGCGGTGAGCGCGCTCTCGAGCATGTAGCCGCTCACCCGAGTGTCCTTGCCAATCACGATGCGATGCCGGTGCTCCCGGTGCCGCTTGCAGACATAGGCGGTAGCTCGCCCAATCTCCAACGCCATCTCCGCAGTCATGGGGGCCACGTTAGCAACACCCCGCACGCCATCCGTACCGAACAAACGTCCCATGTTCAGCCCTTCTTCTTCCTGCCTGGCTTGTTGTCTAGATCGCCTGCCAAAGTGCCGAAACCGAGTCCACGATGGACTGGAGCCAAGCCGTCCCAGCCTGCTTGGCTTCCGGCAACAGTGCCTGAACTGCCTCGACCGGAGAGGTATTCCCGCCGAGTTTCTCCCATGCCGCGAGGAAAGCGTCGCGCTCCCGGGCTCCCACATTCGACGGGACCCCTGCGCGCAGCTTGCTCTCGATCTCTGGCCACCGCTGGCGCAGCGCCTCTTGCTGCAACCGGAGCGCGGGCGGTAGTGCCAACTGGCTATCTTGGCTCGCGTATTCGAGCGACCGAGTCATCCGGTCGGCGAGCTCCTTCAGTCGCTTGATACGCTCGTCGAGGACGCGATCGAGCTGAAGCTGCGCGCCCTCGTAGCAGGCTCGAGAGAATGGATCGGTCGTCATGAGGCGCTGGCGAGCCGAGCCATACCAGGCTCTGAGAGCCACGATGTTTCCAATGTAGTTGAGATTGTTGGCGACGATTCGCTGGATCGCCCGATAGGCGCCGACACGGAACGCCCTGGCTGTTCGCGCTCCTGCGTCAGCCGGCGGGGCGTAGAGTGTGTTCTCACTGGGAATGTCTTGGCGGCAAATGATCCCCGCCGGAATCACCGTACCATAGGCGATACGCACCGGCCCCACGAGGCCGCCTTGCCCGCCGAGGAAGATAGGTGCTCGATTCAGCATCACGCCCCGAGGCACGTCACCGATGAGCGACGGGGTCGCCTTGTCCTGATGCGGCGTGTAGTTGAAATGGATATAGGAAGAGCCGATTTCGCTGTGGTCCTTGCGGCTGGACCCGCCTGCCATCAGCGCGTCACAGAAGTTGATGAGGCTTCCGGCTGTCACGAAGGGGAGAAACAGGGTCTGCTTCAAGCCGACTGCATGAGCTCCGTTTGCCTCTTCCTCCAGCAGTGTGCCGGGGCGCACGTGGGCCGCGCTCCCCATGTTGGCCCCATCCAGGAACGTTGCGCCGGAGACATAGCCACCCTTGAGGGACACCTTGCGGCCCAGCTGAGAGTCCTCGAGTGATACCGGAGCCTCTTCGCCGAGCTTCGAACCGGGTCCGATGGAGACGCGTTTGCCGGCGATGCGACAGCCGGTGTGAATGACGACGCCAGGCGCGATTCGTTCGGGGTCGACATCGTCGGCTACCTCCACCGACTCCGGGCAAGGGATTACGACACCGCGCTGCAGAAGCGCTCGGACCTTCTCTTGGTTCTGTGTAGAAGCAGTCATCGGGTTAATCGATTCGCATACCAGTGCCGTGTCGCGACGCCAAGACCCTTTCGTTGCTCGGCCCGACGCCCGAGCCACAAGCACTCGGCGCCGACTGTTACTGCTCCAGCCTTCGCGGTTCGGGGTCGACGAGGAGCTCCCCTGCCTGGGCCTCACCCCCCGGTGTCACATCCGCGTCATGAGGTAGGTGAGCGTCATCTTCGAACTCTCGTCGACCTGCGCGGTGAGGTAGAAAGTGCTGTAGGCAACGATCCCGAGCCCGAACGGGAAGGAGACCGCGGCCGGTTCGTTAGTTTGGGTGTCGCGCAGAAGCGGAAGTGTCCCGAGCGGTTGATTGGTGGCAAGCCGGAGATAGTCTACCGGATACTCGATGGGGACCTGCACCGTACCCCGCAAGAATCCTGCGAGCCCAGGGTCCACCACATGGGAAACGCGTGAGCCCGCGGGGCCGACCCCACTTCCCTCGATAGCGGTGGGGAACGCCGCCGCGAGCGCCGGCTGCCAGAGGTTGGTCGCGTACAGGGCGCCGCCAGCACCGACGTAAGCCCGAAGACGATCACCATACTGGTCGTTCTCACCGCAGCCGCAGCCGCAGCCGCACGCCAAGACCAGCAGACGGTGCTGGTAGGGGGCATACCCTGCTAGGTCACTTGCCTGGTAGATCGTGTAGGGAATGCCGAGCTCGTCGAGGATGTTTTCGATCGGGTCCTGATCACCCTGTACGAGGCCAACCGTGAACGAAACGGGTTGAGCACCGAGATCGACGCGGGCTCCCGCCATCCACACCGGCACCTCTGCTGCTCCTTGGCCGCTGAAGCTGCGGAGGTCATACCGGACCTGGTACGAGCCCGGCGCGATACCGAGGAATTGGTAGCGTCCACAGCCGTCCGTGGTCGTCGAGCCCACCGGGACGCTCAGCGGATTCAGAAGCGTGACTCGAGCGCCGGGGAGCGGAACGCGACCCGAGGGGCTGGTCACCTTGCCGGTTATCCCGGCAATGCTCAGGGGAGCGTCTGCTGGCGAGGGCGGACATGGTGGCACGCTAGACCCGGCTTGAGCGCCGAGCCCCAGTCGATGCTGGGACGCGAACCCTCCGGATCGCCCACCGCAAAGCCCCATGGACTGAACCTGAGGGGACCCACCTCGTGCGTTCGACGCGCCCGAGCAACCCACGAGTGCGAGAAAACCGATACCGATCCACCAAGACCGTCGACCCATCACGCCTCACTCCTCCTCCTTGAAGTACGACCATTCCGCCGGATTTCCCCACTCACGACGTACATCCGCCATAGCACCGGGCCCGGCTCTCCGCAATCCTTCCGGCAGGGTGGCGTTTGCACCCTGTGGAGCCAGCGCTGGTGCGCCGTCGCACGGACACGCCCGTCCGTGTCGCCATCGGCCGGCATCCGCCCTTAGGCGCATTAGCTGGTGCCGAGTGGGCGGTGCCCGGTTTTCCGGGGCAGCAACACCATCATCGGAGGCGCAGCACGTGTACGAGTTCACAGTTCTGAAGCGGGGACGCACGACGCTCATCGCATGGACGCTCCTCGTCGTGAGCGCGGGTTGCGGGCGTGACGACGACGGAGACAATGCTGTGGCCGCAGCGGTTTCTGACTCCGCACCTGCCACGGCGGCCCGTGCTGCTGCTGCCTATGCCACGGAAGCCGCCCCTACGGCTGTCTCGGTCGCCGCTGCGGGGGCTGTCTCCGAACCAAGAAACCCACGCACCGACTCCCTCCATGTGCACCTAACTGCGTTTGGGGCCGTGAACGGATACCCCACGTGAGATGCGACCTTAGCGCGGGGCTTTCAACCCCGCGCTCGGGTTCGGGCGACGCGGTGTGGTTCAGTCGTCCATGCCAGCAACGAGACTCGGCGGCGGTCCGAGGTAGCTGGACAGCATGCCCCCCGCGTCCACCACGATCTTCTGCACGATCACGGTGGGGTCCACCATCCAAACCTTCAGAACGTGCGAGCCCGCTTCCTCGACCTCGAAACTCACGGGGATTCGGTGAACGTTGTCCGCTACCCCCTTCTGCCAGCCGGGCTTGTCCGGCGGGTACGCCAGGCAGTTGAGGGTCTTGGGGATATCGACGATCTCGGGCTCACCCTCGTCCAGGGAGATGCCAACCTTTGGTCCATCGCTGGGAAGCACATTCTGTCTGGGTGAGAGATAGGCCCAAACAGTGATAGCCCCCGTCGAGAAGAGGTGGAGATCGTACTCTAGCCGGGGGCTGTCTCCGCCCGGGCTCTGCCGCTCCGCTGTCACGGGGAACGGGGTCATTCCCGATCCGGTTCGCCCGATGTCAGCGATACGCTGCCACTGGATCGATTCGGTGTCGACGACTCGACTCGACGCGTCGTCGGCCTCAATCGAGATGTATCCATTGCTTTCCACGAACGCACCGTCCTTCGGGGTAGCCGAGGGGCGCTCGACGATCGCAGCGACTTCGACGGTCGTTCCGTCCTGGAGGTTCGTCACCGTGACGGTGAGGTTCGTCGTTCCTTCGGGAACACTGGACCAATCGGTGACTTGCAGATCGGAGCGGACCTCCGGCGTCGATTCGTCGAGCGTTCCTTGGTGCGGTGTGATGGTGAGCCAATCGACCTCAGGAGTGACGGCGATCTGGTAGTCGAAAGGCGCAGTGCCCCGACGGAAGACTTCGATGTACTGCGCCGGCTGAGTCTGGTAGGGGCTGAAGGTCGGCAGTACCGGGCCTGGCAGCGCCTCGGAGTCCGAACCGGTGTCTGTGTCGCTGGCAGGCTCGGGCCAGACGTGGGTGGAACCGTCGATCGCTACCCCCATGTCGACGCCTTCGGGGACCTCCAAGGCTTGGAGCTCGGGATAGATGAAGTCTGCGCGAGCGTTACCCCCCGACTCCGGCTGCTGCCAGCTCGAGTAGCCCAGATACGGTTGGCTCTGGAAGCCATTCCACTTCCCGTCCGCGAGCTCCTTATTGTAGTAGTCTCGCATCGCCTTGCTCTCGCTGAACTTCTCCTCGGCAACGGTCGCTAAGGCGTTTGCCGCTGCCCGCCCCTGCTCGACGTAGAGGAGGTTCTTGAAACCAGCGAGCCTGAGCTCGTACATGAGGGAGGAGGCCTTCACCGGATACAGCACGAGCTGATAATAGGCATCTTGGAGCTCCTCCGACAGCTGGCTGCCAATGGCCTCGACGTCTGACGCAAGTCCGAGCCACTGCTCGACGACCTGTTCCATCTCGCGATAGTTGGTGAGACTGAACGGACAGGTGGTGGCATTGCCCCACACGTTGAGGAGCTCAGGCTTGCGGTCGGACTGTAGGGTCGAGTACCGATGTAGCACCGCGGCAATCGCATCGGCGAGGTCGGGCCCGAACTGCTGTGCCGCGTAGCGTTCCTCCCATTCGCCGAGGCGTTCGACGGGCCACCGCTCCGGATTCCAGGCGTAGTCCATGAAGAACTGGGTGGGAAGCTCGTTGTTCTTGAGGTCACCGACATTGACCATCCACACGCGGTCCACGCCCCGTTCGTAGGCGAGATGCAGCTGCTCCCAGATGTTGGGGAGAAGATTGGTGTCCACCCACTTGTAGTTGCGCGGCCCTCCCACGTAATCGAAGTGGTAGTAGAGCCCGTATCCTCCCGAGCGCTCCGGCTCCGAAGGATCCGGGAGCATGCGAAGATTGCCCCAGTTGTCGTCACAGAACATGACGGTGACATCGTCGGGGACGCGAAGCCCCTCCTCCCACCATTCCTGGACCTCCTTGTAGAGAGCCCAGAGTTGGGGTTGCCTCGCCGGATCCTGACCGGTGACCTCTTGGATGATGTCCCGCTGCGCCCCGATGAAGTCGTTGACTAGGGGGATGCCGTCTTCGGGAGCCAGAGCAACGTCGCCCGGCCCGCGCATGCCAACGGTGACGATGCCTTCGAAGTCCTCGTCGACCATGCGCTGGATGCCCTCCTGCCAGTAGGTCTCCAAGGCGTCGGGATTGGTCCGGTAGCTCCACTCACCATTGCCACCGTAGGGATCGGAGCCATCCGTGGCGTGGCGATTCCACTCCTCGATGCCTCGCATCATCGGAGCCTCGTGGGAGGTCCCCATCACGATCCCGTAACGTTTGGCGGTGGCATGGTTCTCTGGGTCGTCTTCGGCAAAGGCTCGCCCCCACACTGCGGGCCAGAGGTAGTTCGCCTTGAGCCGAAGCATCACCTCGTAGATCTTGGTGTAGAACTCCTTTTTGAAGGGATACCCCTCGGAGGGATATGTTATTCGGTGCCACCTGTCGAGAGCGGGGTTCTCATCATTGATGAAGATCCCGCGGTACTTGACTGCCGGCTCCCCCTGGCTGTGACGGCCTTCCAGGACGTACAGCTCGTCCTTCTTCTGGGGCGGAACGTCATCCCAGAAGTGCCACGGAGAGATGCCCATCTGGGCAGAGAGGTCGTAGATCCCGAAGATGGTGCCCCGCTGGTCGCTGCCCGCGATCACCAGTGCACTGTCGATGCCCGCCATGGGAGAATCGACCTCGGTGATGACGAACGTCTCCCACTTGCCTTGGACCTCACTCACGTCGAGTTTCCCCGATTTGACGAGACCGTCGATAAACGTGCTCTGCCCGATGGTACCAATCAGCACCACCCGGCTCCCCGAGGCCGATTCCACCTCGTCAACGAGCTCCGGTTCGACCTCGGTGACGCGAGCGATGTCCGTCTGCAGGTCGCCTGCCGCGCGGATCACGCCCTCGAAGTCATTCGAAGCCACCACGAGCGGCGCGGCTCCGTCTTCGGACACCAGGGCGAAGCTTCCGTCCCTGGCCGTCTCGACGACGTACTGACCGGGGTCGACGGCCGCCCTGCGACCGGCTCTTCGGTGCCAGGCGTCAACGTGGTCGCAGGGGGGCAGGCCCGTGCACTCGGCGTCGTCACAGTCGACGGCGCCGTCCGCGTCGTTGTCCACACCGTCTTCACACCTTGCAGCGGTGTTCTCCCCGTCGGCGGTCGACTTGTCGTCTCCACCGCAACCTAGGAGGCAGAGCCCCCCAACCAGTGTTGCCACGTATTTCGTCATTGATCTGCACCTCGGGCTCGCGAGCCGCTCCGCAACCTCATGCGGGTGGACATTCCCTCTCGCGCGACTGGCGATCACTGGAAACGGGAACCGAACGTGGCACCGCCGTGCCAAGACGGAGGTCCGACTGTCGATCCTGGCATTCCGAGGCCGTGACATGGCGTGTGGGGGGGGCCAAGGACTGTTTCCGGCCCTGGGCCGGAGTGTCGGCGGGTGTCGGGCAGATCCGTCGGGGCGGGTCCCCTTCGGCCGCGGCTGATCGTGCTGGTATCCGCGCGCAGAGCGCGCGGGCACTTGGGTAGTGGTCAAGTGGGTGGTTTGTGAGGGAGTGGCGGGTC
>CAYRKE010000282.1:0-9142 GCA_964424695.1 uncultured Polyangiaceae bacterium | reverse complement strand
GCGGTAAGGCTTCGATGCTGACGGCGTACGTCCCGTACGCCTTCGACTCCAATGGTGCCCCGACAAAGGCACTGGCTGTCATCGCGGACCCGGCGCAGGAATCCGTAGCGCTGATCCATGGGGACGGGGCCGCCGTCGTCCTGACCCCATCCGGAATCACCGCCCGCGCCGATGGATCTACATGGTTGTCGCTGGGGCCCGGACGATGTTCGATCGTGGCCGCCAGCATCCAGCTCCGTGGGGTCGTCGCCATGGGTGCTCAGGCGGAGAGTCCGCCGTATGTGGCGGCTGGAATGCCGCCTGGCGGTGGAACTCCAGTGCCCGTCCCGAGCGTGCTCTTGTCGGCGGTGTGACGGCCCTGTGCCGTCGCCGGACACTCGAGTCCCTGGCGACGGATCACGTGCCCCGGCGACGCCCAGCACAGACCCCCAGGGGGGAGACAAGGGGGGATTCGACGGGCCACTCCGGGGTGGGTCTCCCCCCGGTGACGTCATGGCGGGACTAGTGCGGACGGCTGGACTAGTGGCGAATGTTGGGGGCGGTCCATTGACCTGACGCGTGGCACTGGAATTCTGCGAATCGGCGCGGGAAATCGTCCGCCAGCTTCACGCGTAGTATCACGCGTTTACGCGTTGGAGCCGCGATGCTCATAAGAAACTCATTGCTAGGTTCGGACGGAACCCTTATGGTCCCCTCATGACAGCGACGCAAATCGAGAAGGCCCAGACGGTCGCCAACCTGCCCTACAGCCTGGCGATCCAAATCCGCTCCCTGCTGGACTCGGCCAAAGCCGAGCACGGCAAGACCGTTGGCGCGTCCGAGGATTGGGATGAGTTGGAGAGCAAGGTTTTCGAGCTGTTGGCCGAGGAAGATTGACCCACAGCCCCTCAGCCCAGCCCCTCCGCCGAAAGGTCGAGGGGCTTAAGGCGTTGGAGACCTATGGCATCGCGACGATCCATCAAGAGTTCACCGAACCTGGCCTGCTACCTCGACCCAAGCGACTGGGCACTGCTGATGGCGCTCGTCGAGCATGAGCGGCTGAGCCGTAGCGACGTCACCCGACGAGCGATTCGGAGCTACGCCAAGACACTCGGCGTCACGGCTGAACCAGCACAACCCCAAACACCATGAGGCAAGGCGGCCCCTGCGACGCTGGAACGTCCAGAGGCCTGACCGACCCTAACAAGGAGGATCGATTCATGAGTGCTAGCAGACAACCCGCCCTCGAACCCGTTCCCGGCGTGGGATTCCGCGTCCGGATTCGGTACGGCAAGGGCCTTCGGGACCGCTTCACCATCAAGCTGGCGGACGTGACCGCGGCCTTGAAGCGCGCGGAAACGATGACCGAACTGGCCCGCATGCTCACGAAAGCAGGCCACTCGGAGCAGGCGCCGCTCTTGCTCACCAAGCTCGGCGAGGCCGACGACGCCAAGGCCCGGGAGATCCGAAACTGGGCGCAGAAGCTGTGCCTCGGACAGGCCAGGGTGGCTAGCTCCGACACCCGCAAGACCTTCCGCCAGCTCGGCGAGGACTGGACGTCAGGGCGACTGGCATCGAAGCATCCTGACCACGTGAAGGTGAAGCGGAGCGTCGATGATGACGTTCAGCGACTCGGTGTCCTCTACCGCACCATTGGCGACGTTCCTCTGGCCGCCTTTCGGCTCGATGACGCCGAGAAGGCAATGGCCGCCATTCCGGCGCGCGCCCCTGCTACCCGCCGGCAGTATGCCCAGCTCATCTCCAAGGTCCTGAACCTGGCCGTGTATCCCTGCAGGCTGCTGTCGCGGAGCCCGCTTCCGAGGGGTTTCCTTCCCGCGGTGAAGGGGCAGAGCGCGACCAGTTACCTCTACCCCGACGAAGACTCTCGGCTGCTCTCGTGCCCTGCCATCCCGCTCGAGAGGCGCGTTCTGTACGGCTTCCTCGACCGTGAAGGGATGAGGCTAGGGGAGGCGTTGGGGCTCACCTGGCGCGACCTGGACCTTGAGCGAGGCATGATTCGGCTGGACGAGAACAAGACCGACGACCCTCGCGCTTGGGCGCTATCCCGAGGTGTGGTCCTGGCTCTGCGGGCCTGGCGCGGTAACGCCGAATCCTGCGATCGGCTCTTCGCGGACTTCGACGCCTCCAACTCGGCACGGACCTTCCGCGCCGACCTCGGGCTCGCAGGCGTGACCCGTCCGGAGCTATTCGAGCGGACGGCGAACCGTCGGCCCATCCGGGTGCATGACCTCCGGGCGACGTTCGTGACCCTCAGCCTGGCCAACGGAGCGACCGAGACATGGGTCATGGATCGCACTGGCCATCGATCCAGCCAGATGGTGAACCACTACCGGCGCGCCGCTCGGCAGGTCCACGAACTGGGGCTCGGTGCGCTCGCTTCGATGGTCGACGCGGTGCCCGAGCTAGCGGGCCAGATCGTTCAGGGTGGGCCAGGAAGTGGGCCAGCCCTTTTTGCCCCCGACGCTCTCGCCGTCGCTTCCGACTGCGAATCGAGCATCTTTTCCGCTAGTGCCGAAGGTCGGGGTCGAACCGACAAGTCATTGCTGACAACGGATTTTGAGTCCGCCGCGTCTGCCAATTCCGCCACTTCGGCTCAGTGCGCCTGGTGTACTTGGTCCTGCTCCATGTGTCCAGCACCCATCGCGTCGAGCCCTGGATGATTCAACTGTGACACTGGGTCGAGTCTGGGGTGGTCGGTTGGCCTGCTCGCCCTCCGGGGATTTCTCCGACTCGGCGGTCTGCCCGGATACAACACCCAACGAACGCATCCAGCACATAGAGAGGCTTGCGACTGTCGCCCGCCGAGAGATAGGGCACACGGGTGAAGCAGCTCAGATCGAGGCCCGAGGGCATCAGCACGTCCACGACGAAGCTCGATGCGGCGTCTTCCCAAGAATCGCTCTCGATCGGCAACGGCACGACGGGATCGATGGTCCGGGAGCCGACGTACGCGTGGGGGCGGTAGGGCAGGGGCAGTGAGACGAGCATCTTGGTGCCGACGGCCATGGAGGTCGAGCAGGCGCGGAGGAGGGCCGCGGGGTTCACGCAGCGGTCCAGCACATTGAGCAGCGCCACCACGTCGAAGTCACCTACGGGGAACCCATCAGTCCCCACATCGGTACGAGTGCAGCGGAACCCGCGGCGCCTGAGCCGTCTCGCCATGGCGAACGAGAGCTCTGTCACCTCGACATGATCGAAGAGTGGAGCGAGGTGAACCGTGATATCCCCGGACCCGGCGCCAATGTCGAGTAGGCGCCCGCCTCCCGGTCTATCGAGCAGGCGCGCCGCCTGAGGAGCGCTCAGGAGGTGCATGGAATAGATGTTGAGCAGACCGTTTGCGTCGTAGTCTGAGAGGTACTCGCTCAGGATTCGTTGCAGAAGGGTCCGCAAGCGCCCCGCTCGGAGGGTAACGCTTGCCTCGAGAAAACGGTGGAGAGCCGGGTCTGGTGCTTCCTGCACGAAACACGAGCGAAGTCGAGGATCGAGGCGCGAAGAGCAGACCGCATAGGAAAAATCGGCTGTGTTCATCGTTTGCGACGGAGGTGCTGGCGAGTCTGGCACGCTGAGGCTCACACGCAGTTGCTTTGCTTTAGGATCGCGGTGCTCCCATACCCCGTCCGCTCAGGCATTGCACCGGGACCAATCGCGATCCGCCCCGAGCGGAGGCGGCACGGCGGGGGGGGGGGACTTGGGCAACGCCCGAGTGAGGGCGGCACGGGGGGGGGGCGGCTGTGCTTCGGTGATCACGTGTCCATGTGACGCTCCGCGCCTCCGGTCGCTGCGCCCCGCGCGCAAGGCGATTCCGAGCTCGGGCCTGCAGGGTCGTGAACGCATGCCTCGCCGCCTACCCGTCGCGCTAGAACGTGCACGAATCCTGGAGACCCAGGGGAGCGTGGGCCTATCGATTGACACGGACTGCAATGCGCTGCAGGTTTTGCCCACGCAATCCGTACCCCGGCCCACCGTCGGGGACAGCGAACAAGGAGTCGTCCCTAATGGATTTCCAGGTTTCTCCTCTTCCGTACTCGAAGGACGCGCTAGAGCCGGTGATGAAGCTCGAGACCCTCGAATATCACTACGAGAAGCACCACAAGGGCTACATGACGAAGCTCAAGAGTCTGCTCGAGGGCAAGCCCGAAGCGTCGAAGTCCCTGGTGGATGTCATCAAGACTAGTTCGGGTGCCGTGTTCAACAACGCCGCCCAAGTGTACAATCACACGTTCTTTTGGTCCGGGATGAAGCCAAGCGGGGGAGGGGCGCCTCCTGCTGGACCCGTCGCCGATCTCATCACCAAGTCCTTCGGTGGCTGGGACAAGTGCCGCGAGGAGTGGGTCAACCGGGGACTGGGCCGTTTCGGGTCAGGGTATGTCTGGCTAGTGCTTAGCGGCGATGCAGCCAAGATCGTCGACACCCCCAACGCGGAGACGCCGCTTACCACAAGCGACAAGCCTCTCCTCACGGCGGATCTTTGGGAGCATGCCTACTATCTCGACCATCGGAACGACCGCAAGGCCTTTCTCGAAGCGTTCGCCGACAAGCTCATCAATTGGGACTTCGTCGCGCAGAACCTAGCCGCTGCGCGCTAGTCGCCCGCCGATCCTTCCGGATCTCGAGAGCGCTGGCCCGGTCCAGGGAAGAGTCGAGCAACCAACGCCGTGCCAAGTTGTTTCGAGGTGCGATGGTGTCGGGACGGCGCGGTTGATCACGCCGGCGTTGACTGGATGGTGGACCTTCCCGACTCCAGGGACCGAATCATCGCAACCGAGGTCGGCTTCGTCCGTGACTAGCGTGTGCCCCGGAATGCTCGCGGGGGCCGATGGGACGGGGCTCTCGACACCCAGCGCTCGCCGCGGTCCCTCTCTGAGGGGAGCGGCGGGGCGCGCGGTGTCAGGAGCGTGCCATCCCAGAGGTGCCGCGCTTCGGGCGGAACGTCGGCTTGGGGGCTTAGCCCGAGAAGCGAGGGACACACTCAACTCAGATTGAGTGGCCGACTTGAGGCGTCTCTGTGCGGACAAACGCGACGGGTTGACATTACCGCTTGATTTGCGTCGGCTCAGGGTGCATCAAGCGGGCTGCTCGCAGCCCAGCGGCGCTTTCCAATGTGCCGCCGGCGCGGCCCTGGCGGCACGCAGACCACGGTTGGCGCTCACGCGCCTCAGTCAAGGGCACTGTTCGAGGCAAGATGACTTGGGTTGAGTAGGCCTCACTACCCCCCCCCTCCGGAGGACCATGCAGCAAGCGTCGACTCTCTTCGACACCACCATCGGGAAGAAGGCCGTCATGGCGATAACGGGCCTCGTCCTGTTTGGTTTCGTCATCGGCCACATGATGGGTAACCTTCAAGTCTACCTGGGGCCGGAGGCACTCAACGCTTACGCCGACAAGCTCCACTCCCTGGGGCCGCTGCTCTGGGTGGTTCGGCTGGGGCTGCTCTTCACCCTGGTACTACACGTCCTGATGATGCTCGCGCTTTGGGGCAAGACCATCAGTGCGCGAGATACATCCTACCGGGTTCGCCGGTACGCAGCGAGCGACTATGCCTCCCGCACGATGTGGCTTACCGGACCGCTCATTCTCTTCTTCCTGGCGTACCACATCGCGCATTTCACGTATCCAGGCATCGCGATGGGTGAGTACGAGCACCTCGGCTTCTCCCAGGTCTACACGAACGTGGTCAACGGCTTCAGCGTTCCCTTGGTTGCTTTGCTCTACGTGCTTGCACAATGCGCGCTGGGGTTTCACCTCTATCATGGCTCTTGGAGCATGCTTCAGACGCTCGGGATCGCTGACGGGAATCGCGGTGAGCGCAGACGGACGTGGGCCAGGCTGGTCGCGGGTGTCGTGGTTGCCGGAAACATCTCCATCCCGGTTGCAGTGTTGGCCGGAATCATCAGCTAGCGAAGGAAAGCGTCCATGGAACTGAAGTCCAATGCTCCGACTGGGCCAATCGAGTCGCGCTGGGATCGCCACCGCTTCGAGATGAAGCTGGTGAACCCGGCGAATCGACGCAAATACCGCGTGATCGTAGTGGGGACCGGCCTTGCGGGTGGGGCGGCTGCCGCAACCCTGGGCGAACTCGGCTACAACGTCAGCGCCTTCTGCTACCAGGACAGCGCTCGTCGTGCGCACAGTATTGCAGCGCAGGGTGGCATCAATGCGGCCAAGAACTATCAGAACGACGGCGACAGTGTGTATCGCCTATTCTACGACACCGTAAAGGGCGGGGATTTCCGCGCCAGAGAATCGAACGTCTACCGCTTGGCGCAGCTGAGCGTGAACATCATCGACCAGTGCGTGGCTCAGGGCGTCCCCTTTGCTCGCGAATACGGCGGGCTGCTCGCCAACCGATCGTTCGGTGGTGCGCAAGTCTCCCGAACGTTCTACGCACGCGGGCAGACCGGGCAGCAGCTGTTGCTGGGAGCCTACCAAGCGCTGCAGCGCCAGGTACAGGAAGGGACCGTTACGGTCCATCCGCGCAGCGAGATGCTGGAACTGATCGTGGTGGACGGCCGTGCTCGGGGCATCGTCGTTCGCGACATGAAATCCGGCAAGATGAGCGTGCATCTCGGCGACGCCGTAGTGCTCGCGACCGGCGGATACGGCAACGTGTTTTTCCTGTCGACCAACGCCAAGGGCTGCAACGTGACGGCGAGCTGGCGAGCACACCGGAAGGGCGCGTACTTTGCGAACCCTTGCTACACGCAGATCCATCCCACCTGCATTCCGCAGGCCGGCGAATTCCAGTCCAAGCTCACGCTGATGAGTGAGTCGCTTCGCAACGACGGACGGGTATGGGTTCCCAAGCGGGCCGAGGATTGCACCAAGGATCCGAGCAAGGTTTCCGAAGCCGATCGTGACTACTACCTCGAACGCATTTACCCGAGTTTCGGGAACTTGGTGCCCCGGGATATCGCGTCGCGGCGGGCCAAGGACGTTTGTGATCAGGGCAGGGGTGTCGGTCCGGACGTTGGTGGACAGCGACGAGGCGTCTACCTGGACTTCAGCGCGGCAATCGGGCGCCTCGGGCGATCGGTGATTGCTGAGCGGTACGGCAACCTCTTCGACATGTACCAGCGGATTACCGGTGAAAGCCCGTACGAGGTGCCGATGCGCATCTACCCCGCCAGCCATTACGCCATGGGCGGCCTCTGGGTTGATTACAACCTAATGAGCACCATCCCAGGTCTCTTCGTGGGGGGCGAGGCCAACTTCTCGGATCACGGCGCCAATCGTCTCGGCGCCAGCGCCCTCATGCAGGGGCTCGCAGACGGCTACTTCGTCCTCCCATACACGCTCAGCAACTACCTATCCCAAGCCGGGACAAGCGCGATTACCGAGGACCACACGGAGGTCAAGGCGGCGCTCGCCGAGGTGGAGGGGCGCATGGCGAAGCTCCTGGGGATCAACGGTAAGCGAACACCCGATTCCTTCCACCGGGAGCTTGGGTCGCTCATGTGGAACAATTGCGGCATGGCTCGCAACGAGGCTGGCCTGAAAGAAGCCCTCGCCAAGATACCGGCGATTCGAGACGAATTCTGGAACAATGTCGGCGTCGTGGGATCCGGCGAGGGGCTCAATCAGCAGCTTGAGAAAGCCGGGCGGGTTGCTGATTTCCTGGAACTAGCCGAGCTTCTGTGTCGCGATGCCCTTGAGCGAGAGGAGTCCTGCGGCGGTCACTTCCGCGAAGAGCACCAGACGGAAGAGGGCGAAGCCAAGCGAGACGATGCTCGGTTCTCTCACGTGGCGGCGTGGGAGTTCACCGAAGTGGGCAAGGCGCCTGTGAGGCACACGGAAGCTCTTGAGTTCGAGTACGTCAAGCCCACTCAGAGGAGCTACAAGTAATGTCGACGATAAACCTCGTCCTCAACGTCTGGCGACAGCCTGGTCCAAACAAGCCGGGGCAGTTCGTTCGGTACGAAGCGAAGAATATCAGCACTCACTCCTCCTTCCTCGAGATGCTGGACGTCGTCAACGAAGAGCTGGCGGCAAAGGGGGAGGAGCCCATCGCCTTCGACAGCGATTGCCGAGAGGGTATCTGCGGTACCTGTGGATTCGTGATTAACGGGACTCCGCATGGACCGCAGGCCGAGACGACGACTTGTCAGCTCCACATGCGGAGCTTCAAGAGCGGCGATGAGATCACGATCGAACCATGGCGCGCGCGGGCGTTCCCGGTCATTCGCGATCTCGTCGTTGATCGTGGTGCGCTCGATCGCATCATCCAGGCGGGCGGATACATCTCGAGCCGGGCCGGCAGCGCTCAGGATGCGAACGCATTGCCTGTCCCCAAGCAGAACGCCGACGCAGCGATGGACGCCGCGGCATGCATTGGCTGTGGTGCGTGTGTCGCCGCCTGTCCCAATGCCGCCGCAATGCTCTTCACTGCCGCCAAAGTGTCACACCTCAACCTGTTGCCCCAAGGCCAACCCGAGCGGACGAGTAGGACGCAGGCAATGGTGGCGCAGATGGAGGCAGAGGGCTTCGGACACTGCACCAATCACTACGAGTGTGTGGATGTTTGTCCGAAGGGGATCAGTGGCGATTTCATCGCCATGCTGAACCGAGAGAGGTTCCGGTCAGCCCTTTGCGGAACCTCGAAACGCACTGGAAGCGACGGCAAGTAACGCCGTCTCACGCTGCGCTCGGGGCCAATCCATACATATCAAGCCCGGGGGGGTGACGTGTCCCGGCCGGTTTCGATCAAGCCGCCGCCGGGACGGTGTGGGGTGTCGAGGATTTAGGTCGAACTGAGTCGGCGAGACGCGCGGCGCAGGTACAGGGGGGATGGGCACTCGATCGGCTTTTCCGCCCTTGGCCGCGGTATCGGCGATGGGGTGGCGGCTCCGCACCAGAATGCTCCGTGCCGCAGACTGATCAGGTGGTGTGGCGTCTGTGCGCTACTTGAAGGGAAGCGGCTTTGCGGCAGAACGCTCGGCGCCGCAACCGTGGCGGCTCTCGGGCTGCAGAGTGATCGACAAGAGGAGCGACCCTGGTTGCGCCCCAGCGCGACGTCCCCCTCCGGGTGCGGCACCTGGTCCCAATCGTCTCGGTGAGCGGTAGCCTACCTGTGTTGAGGGCGTCCAGTCCGCTATCGCTCGCGGAGCCACCCCGACCGCCGCGGTGTGGCGACGAGTTCGTTGAA
>CAYRKE010000281.1:2984-9246 GCA_964424695.1 uncultured Polyangiaceae bacterium | reverse complement strand
AGAGGAGAACGGGTCAGCGCCACAAAGAAGGGCATGGAATTGCGACAGAGGTTCTCTGCCTCGCTGTCCGGGGCAGGGGCCGTGCACGCGGCTCTGACGCGCGCCAGGATTTCGGGGCCAGATTGACCCCAGAGCCTCGCGCAGTGGATGTGACGAGCCCAGTCAGACAGGTTTGCTGGCAGCTCGCTCGCCGGTTGGCGGGGCAGCGTGCTCGCCGAACATTCCCCAGAGGAACCGATAGGGTTGGGTCGCGTTCGCCGCCACATTCGCAAAAACGATCTCCTCCGTGCCCGGCACGCGTCTTAGGCGAGGTGGGGGGCGTCCCGCAGTGCCTGCCGGGAACCTCCAGCGCTAGCCGGTGTCGCTCTCGCTCATGGCTTCAGCTTTTGCCCACTCGACCCGCCCCTGTCCTGATCTCGTCGCCACCGTGCTCGAACGTGATGTCGCAGTGACGCGACAATTACTCCGGCGCAGCCTGCTCCTGCCCTGGCTCGGCGCGGCCCTCGCGCTGTCGGGATGCCGGGAGCCGCTCGTGCGGGTCTCGGCGAGCCCCCAACCGACCAGTACCGTCAGTTCTGCCTCGGGGTCAACCGCACCCAGCCAGCCTGGGCGCGCTGACGGCACAGGGGACCGGATCGTCTCCGGTGCCCCTGCGCCCCAGACGACTGGGCAGAAGCCCGTGCCGGCTGGCAATGACGAGACACTTGGGTGGGCGCCGCTCGGTGTGGACGGCAAGCCGCTCCTGCCACCTGCGGAGCCGCGGCTGGCCTTCGGCACCTCCGGCTGCACTCCTTCAAGCCATCCGGGAGCGACGTGCGCCGCGCCCGCCCTGCCGGCTCACGCAAAGTGTGATCTGTTCGAGCTTCGGCGCTGTGGCGAGCGCACGGAGGCATATCGCTCGACCCGCATGGATTGCGTCGAGGGTCGATGGTCCGTGGTTTCATCCACGGACCCCACGTGCCCGACCGAGCCGCGCTCCCCTCTGCCGGCACTCGAGGGCTGCTCGATCGAGCTTTCGCGAGTCCTTCCCTCGGAGCTGTCTCCAACCGACGGTTGTCAGCTCGCGCTCCGGTGCGCCGACGTCGACTTCGTCGTTGAGTGCGACGGCGAGAACGATGGTGCAGTAGCGAGCTTGTGCGCGTGCTGGCGCAACCGTGAGACGGCGACTCTACCCAAGGTGCTCTACGGTGGCGAGGCTCAGGAGCCCTGTGCCAGAGCCGCCGTGGATTGCGTGGGGCGTCCGTAGTCGCGTCATCCGTCGCGGGATCGCTGCGTTCGTCACCGGACGTTCACGATGACGCTCGTTGACTTGCCGCCACGGACCACCTCGAGACGCAGGTCGCTCGCGGTGCTGAGTCGTGCGTAGGCCGTCATGGCGTCCTCGAGCCCGTTGAGGGTCTGACCATTGATGCCAACCAGGCGATCATGGTTGCGGAGCCCTACCGCGTGCAGGACGGATCCCGCGGGGATCCCCATGACTCCAATGCCGGGGCCAGGCGACGGGTCGAGGGTGGCCCCGCGTAGAAGCGCCGCGGGATTCGCGAGCACCTCTGCCACCGCGGAGCGCTCGATCTGGAACTCGTTCTTCCCCACTGGGGCGATGCGACCGATGACCGAGGCGATTTTCGGATCTGCCCGCCGTGCCCCGCGGCGGGGGCCGAGGCCGGAACCATCGGCGGGGTGAGGCGGCGTGCCGCGTTCACTGGGCGTGGTGGCACTCGTCGTTGGGGAGGGCGCCGGGGTCCCGAGGATCGCCTGACAGAGCCCCTTGCCCTGCGTGAGCCACACCGTAGGCTCATTGCTTCGGGGATTGGTGCCCACATAGACGACCCGCTCGCGACCCACCAGGCTCTTCCGTCGGCGGAGCGTTCCGCTGTTCTCTCCCGGCCCACGGAGGGTCGCGGCGGACCACTCGCTGTCCGACGACTCGGTGAGTACGGTGACGGTCACGCCTTCGCAGAGGGGGGCGAACAGCGGGTTGCGGGGAACTGGGCTCGCTGGCGCGTCCTGGCGTTGTGCTACTGCGAACTCGCCTGTGGCTTCCTTGGCGCGCTCGGACAGACGCGAGCGCCCTGTCGTGGCGCCGTTCACGGAGGCTCCGAGGAGCCCTGGATCCGTGCCTCTTCCGCTTGCAGGGGTCGCGACCGCGTCACGAACCACGAGCGGCGCGGCACGGGCCAACAGTGACGGAACCGCTGCCGCGAGTGCAAGACCGCCCATTACCACCGCGAGGGGGATCGTTTCTGTGCGCATGGATCCTCCAAGTGCGAAGTCCGTGCCACGGCTCAAGGGGGCATTCGAGGGGCGGATCTGCGTCGCGTCTGCCTCGGGAAAGGCTTCAGGTTTGACACCCTGACAGGGCTCACCGCATTCTGCGTCATGCTGGCAGCGCGTCCGGCTCGTTCCCGGGCATAGGCCACCACACCCGAGGCATCTGCAGACGAAACGGTCGTGAGCTTGCGCAGGACGGCGAGGGCTTCCCGGTGCTCCTCCCGTGCCGGGTACTGGCATTCCGTCGGGTGGATCGGCGCTGGGCAGGTGGTGGTGCCTTCACGGCCCGCGTCGCAGCAGTCTGTCGGCCCCGTCGAAGTCGCTGTCGTTTCCGCCGTCTTAGCTCGATTCCTGTGGGATGAGCTCGCATTGCGTCTCGACGCAGCGCGGGATTGGCTCCTCTGTAAGGCACATGCAAACCGAGGGATAGCCTTCGCAACGCGCCTGGTACTCAGCGAGGTAGGCATCGACGTGATCAACCGCAATCGGGGCATACTGGCAGCAGCTTCCGCAATCCGTGTCGACCAAGGTGCAGTCCGCGTCCTCGCTGCAGCCCTGCTGCGCCTCCGAAACGGGGAGCTCCCAAGCCCCAACACACGACGGGCTTCCCTCGCAATCCGGGTCCCTGCAGTCCACGAACCCGTCGAAGTCATTGTCGTGCCCGTCGTCGCACGTGGATTCGAGCGGGATGAGCTGGCACTGCGCCTCGACGCAGCGGAGGCTTGCCTCCGCTGGCTCACAGTCGCAAACCCCACCGCTGTAGTCAGCGCAGAGCTCATTGTACGCAGCGTGGTAGGCATCGACGTGATCAACCGCAATCGGGGCATGCTGGCAGCACATTCCGCAGTCTGTCTCGATCGAGGTGCAGTCCGCCTCCTCGCTGCAGCCCTGCTGCGCCTCCGAAACGGGGAGCATCAAAAATTCGCCGGTTTCGGCGACTCCGGGGGCTCCAGCGCCAGCCGCTCCTGCTTCTCCTTCGCGGGTGGCACCAATGGGGACCTCCGCCGAACATGCGGCGGCGAGTGCTCCGAGTAGACAGGCAAGTAGGGGTCTCATCGTTCTCTCATCTCCTGGCGAGTGGGTACACGAAGCGCCGCGGGCTGATCACGAAAAGCGACGCTCGTGATGTCGGTATCCCCGGCCGCGCGCAGCGCGGCCTTGGGGGTCCGCGCCAGGCGCAGCCCAGTCGGGCAAGCCTGGCGCGCCGTGGAGTGCCATCCCATGCGGGGGCAACCTATCGGGCGGGGGGGCACCGTGGGGTGTACGGAGAGGAGCCATCTCGGTGCGTGTCGCTGCTCCATCACGGGGTGGCGAGCTTCCGCACGCGCTCCGCGAGTGGGCTTTCAGGGTGGAGTTCGAGGAACCGCTGCGCTGCGGCGCGTCCGCCAGCCGAATCCCCCTGGAGCAGCCTCGCTTCGACCTCCAGCGCGGCGACCTCGGGGACGAAGTGGCCGCTGGGAAAAGTGCTGCGATAGGTGCGCAGCAAAGCCTGCGCACCTTGAGCGTCTCCACGCCCAAGGGCGATCCGGGCGCGCTCGATGTAGACCATTTCCTTTTCGAGGCTGACAGCTGCTGGGGGCGGCGCCGCGGCCTTTTTAAGCGAGGAGTCTGGGGGGGCCGACGCTCTGAGGGACCTTCCCGCTGTCGGCTGGACCTCCTCCCGGACGCGCAGCGAGCGTGGGGTCCCAAGGGGGGGGGATGCCCCGGCGCCCATGCGCTGCTCCAGCGCCGTACTGCTCGAAGCGGTTCGCCCGTCGGATCGGGTTTCTGGTTCACCTGGACGAGGCTCCTCTGCCTCAGACACTGGCTCCAGCCTTTCCGGTTGCCCGCTCGAGCGACCGCGGCTCGGCGATCGATTTCCGCGCTCCTCGAGTCGCGGGGCTTCCGCGGGCGCCCCGGGTGTTGGTTGCTCCTCCGGGATGCCTAGATGCACGGCAGTCACCATAGCGCTGCCACAGACAAAGCCGATCCCGAGCCACTTGCCGAGAACGGCCGCGGTGCCGAGCATCGCCGGCCCCACTCCGCCCAGCGCTGCGCCGGCCCCGGACGCGGCAGTGCTCACGATCGTCGCGGTAGCAGTGCTCGTCCCTGTTGCCAGGGCGGAGCTCCCGACCGCCGTCGCTGCGGAGCTCGCGGCTCCCACACCCGCGGCGTTCGTGCCCGCCTCTGCCACCGCTGCGCCCGTCGCGCACGCCAGACCTGCGGCTGCAGCTGGGCTCAGACGCGCAGCGAGGCCGAGCGCTCGACGCGAGACCTCCGGCGCTGGACGCTCCTGCCGACCCGCAGCAAGTAGGCGGCGGGTCAGCGCTTCGTGGGGATGACGATGCGTGGAACCATGCGGGCTCATGGGTTCCTCCTCGTGTCGCGCATACTGGCGTTCAGCCGCGCCACACGCTGGTCGAAGTCCGCTCGGCCGCGCCGTAGTCGCGACGCGACCGTTCCTGGGGGCAGCGACAGGATTCGAGCGATGTTTGCCATGGCGAAACCCTCGATCTCGTGAAGGACGAAGGTCGAGCGCGTCTCCTCTGGCATCTGCGCCAGGATCTGGTCCAGGAGCTCACGCATCTCCCGCTGCTCCAAGAGCGCCTCTTGCGACGCGCAAGGTGCTGTCAGGTTGGAGGGTGGGTCTTCGCTCACCTCGGCGCGCCGCGAGCGGCGGCGCCAGAGCCCATGGGCAACCCTCCACGCGGTGCCATAGAAGAAAGAGCGTTCGGCCTCGGTCGGGACTGCAGCGAGCCGCTTCGCTAGCACCAGGATCGCCTCCTGGAGGGCGTCCTCGGCATCCTCAGTAGAGAGCCCAAGCCGCCTCAGAAACCGCCACACCCCTTCGTGGTGAGCCTTGACCAGATCGAGGAGGCGTTGGCCACTGTCCTTGGACGGCCGCTCGGGGGTTGCAGTGGCGTCCGGAGCCGGTTCCGGGGGCAGATCTCGAGCCCAAAGGACCGAACGCTCTGGTGCAACACCTCGCACTGCCGCTGAGTGCGCCTTGTTCGGAACACTGATCACAAAAAAACGCTCTTGCCCCTGAGGATGGCGGGCCAAAGCCCAGGGTAGGGGCGGATCAGAGAAAGCGCCAACCCAGCCTGAGCTCGAGATCGCCTCCGAAACGGCCAGGCCGGTGCGCCGATTCTGAGCCTCGGCCAGACACCACCACGAACTTGTCGCGCACCACTGGAACGAGCAGGGCACCGCCCAGCTTCACGTTGAAGGTCTCTCCCCACCCAAGTGCCGCACCAGGGCCCAGAGCGAACCAAGGGCGATTGCGGCGTCTCAGGGTTTCGACTGCCGGATTGTCGTTCTCAACCGTCAACACTCCCCCGTCGGCGCGCAAGCAAGGCAGAACCGCGAGGCCGTACCCGAGCTCGAACCTGGGACACAAGCCCACACGGAGCGCCATCCAACGAACAGCGATGCCTGCTGCGTCGGGGCTGAGAAAGCCCGTCTTGGCCAGGACCGGGGTGAGGTCAACCTCGAGCCCCTGGCCCCCCAGTGGCCTCACCGGCGCGCTGATCCCCAAAGTCGGAGCCGGAGTCAGGAGAACGACGCTCGCTGGGCCATCGGTGGCCGCCAGCGACGCGCCGAGGAAATACGAGATCTCGCCTCCGCTGTTCGGCGTCGGGCTTCTGGCAGGAGTGGGGCGCGCCAACGCGGGGCGCGGCTTGGCTGGACTCTGGCGGGTGTTGCCACGGGGTTTCCCTGGCTGCTGTACCTTGTGGAGCTCTGGCAGGGGAGGCCCCGGAGGCTCTTCGAGTGACTCTGGCGTCAGCGCGGGGGGGACGGGGCTGCTCGGCTCGAGCAACAGCGGCGCCTCGGGTACGACCTCGCCACTCTCGGACCATCTGCCCATGGTCGCCGAAAGCACCACGATCAGTGCCAGGGCCGCTACGACCTGGTCGCAGCTCGCGTCCTCGAAACGTCGCACGGATGGCGGTCGCCCGTCTTGGGCGATCTCGAGCTCCCCGACGAAGCGTTTACCCTCGGCGACGACGCG
>CAYRKE010000281.1:0-2884 GCA_964424695.1 uncultured Polyangiaceae bacterium | reverse complement strand
CGAGCGCTCGGCTCTGAGGACTCGACCACCACCAATCGATCGGTCCGCTGCTCCAGTGTCGCGACAAAAGCTTCCCGCGAGGGACACCCCGGGGGAGCCGCATAGCCGAGCTGGACGCGCTCGGGCGCAGTTGTTTGCGCGCTGGCGGCCGGCTGTGCCCCCAAGGACGGCTGCGCTCCAAGGCACAGAGTTAGGACCGCGACGACTACCGTTTCTGCCGCTCGCGGCCGGGCCAGGGTCTCGCTTGGGTTCGTCACAGTCAGTCACGTGCGTTAGCATGACGGGTTGCGGCCCGGCAATCGCAGGCAAAGCACTGCCGGTTGAGGCCGCACGCATGGCGCCCGGGAAGCGAACACGCCGCGCCGGTTGAGGTCGCACGCATGGCGCCCGGGAAGCGAACACGCCGCGCCGTTACGGGCGCGCGCACGGCGCCCGGGAAGCGAACTCGCCGCCCCGTTACGGGCGCGTGCATGGCGCGTGGAATCGGGTGGATGGTCATTGATCCAGTCTGCGGGGTGAGGCTTGCAGCCTAGGGCCCTCCGCGTGAAGATCAGGCGGGCACTCCCGGGGGGGGCTCCTGGGATCCCGGACTCATGATCCTCCCGCCCGCTGACCGGCTTGGGCGGGGAGCGAGGGGCCATGCGCGTCTTCATCAGCTATCGCACCAACGCCGAACCGGATCGCTCGATCTGTGACCACCTGAGTCAGGAGTTTGGAGCCAAGGGGCACCAGATCTTCGTGGATCGGCACATCCCGGTGGGGGTGCGCTGGGCCGAGGCCATCGAGCGGGGCATCGAGGAGGCCGACTTCCTGGTGCTCTTGCTCTCCGAAGAGTCGAGCCAGAGCGAGATGGTGCTGAGCGAGGTGGTGAAGGCCCGCCAAGTGGCAGCGCTGCGCAATGGGTTTCCCAAGATCCTCCCGGTGCGCCTCGCCTATCGCGGCCAGCTCCCCTATCCCTTGGGCGGCTACGTGGACTGCCTCCAGCACCTCTTTTGGTCAGGGGATTCGGACACTGCGGTGGTGGCCGAGCAGCTCCTCCGTGCCATGGAGGGGCAGGGGGAGCCCACGCCGAGCCAGCGTTGGGCGAGCGAGCCCGCTGCCGAGTGCCCTGGCGCTGGGCGGCCTTCCGCGTACGCGCAGCTCCAGGCGTACGTTGGGAACCAGGCGAGCTCGGGAGGCCATCCGCGCCTTCCGACGCCCGGAGGCGCGCTCGAGGCCGACGATCCCTTCTACGTCGAGCGCCAGTGCGATAAGGAGGCCCTGGGCGTCATTCACGGCGGCCCTGGGCAGACCATCACCATCAAGGGGCCACGCCAGGTCGGCAAGAGTTCGCTGCTGATGCGGGTGCTGAGCGCGGCTCTCGGAGCAGGGCGCCAAGCCGTGCTGGTGGACTTCCAGCTCCTCGCAGGAGCCACGGGCGACGAGGGAGAGCTCTTCAAGGGGTTCCTCCAAGAGATCTTGACGCAGCTCGAGCTGCCGGCGCTCGGGCAGAGCGACTGGGATCCTGACACCACGCCTGCCCAGTGCTGCACCCGGCTCCTCGAGCGGCTCGTGCTCACGCCCCTTGCCGGGCCCCTCACCCTGGCCTGCGACGAGGCGGATCTGATCCTGGCCTTGCCCTTCCGAGACAACTTCTTTGGCATGCTGCGGGCCTGGCACGGCAAGCGCGCCAACCCGATGTTGAGGAAGCGTTGGGGCAAGCTCGATCTGGTGCTGGTGACCTCCACCGAGCCCTACCTCTTCATCGACAGAGCCGATCAGAGCCCCTTCAATGTGGGCGCCATCCTCTCCCTCGAGGATTTTACCTTGGAGCAGATGGGCCGCCTGAACGTCGCCCATGGCACGCCCTTGAGCGAGCGCGAGTTGGCTGAGCTCCTGGAGCTCACGGGCGGGCATCCCTATCTGGTGCGCAGGGCACTCTACGCGGTGTCGAGCCGCGGTCAGGCCGTGGCCTGGCAGGAGATGAAGCGCTCGGCGGCAGAAGACACGGGTCCCTTTGGGGATCATCTCCGCCGCCATGTCCTCAACGTGCTACGAGCGCCCGAGCTTCGGCCCGTGCTGGTGGCAGTGCTAGCGGGCCAGAGCGTGAAGGACGAGGTGGCGGTGCACCGGCTCGTGGGGGCAGGCCTGGTGCGGCGCCGCGGTGCCCAGGTAGTGCCCCGCTGCGCGGTCTATGCCGACTATTTGGGGGGAAAGGTCTAGCCCTATGGCCCAACCCGATCAGCGCGTCCGGCCAAGTTCTGCCCAGGAGGGCGCGTCACAGCGACGCTCGACCGAGCTCGTCTCGGACCAGGTCCCACGGATCCGCTACACCGCAGGTGGCCCGGTGCAGGTGGGCGGTGGGATCTACCTGGAGCGTCCGGCGGATCGTGAGCTCCTGGACCATTGCCTCGAGGGCGACTTCGTCTACATCCTGACCGCGCGCCAGCTCGGCAAGTCGAGCCTGATGTTCCGCACCGCCGAGGCCTTGGCGAGCGTTGGGTGTAGGGCGGTGGTCATCGATCTCCAGTCCATTGGCAAGCCCGAACGCGCCGAACAGTGGTACCGCGGGCTCCTGCTCGAGATCGAGTCCCAGCTCGAACTCGGGATGGACGTGCAGCGCTGGTGGGAAGCGCATGCAGATCTCGGCCTTGCGCACCGCTTCACCCACTTTCTGCGTGAGGTCGTGGCGGCCCGCACCACGGAGCGCGTGGTCTTCTTCGTGGACGAGATCGACACGACCCTGAGCCAGGATTACACGGATGATTTCTTCATTGCCATCCGCTACCTCTATGGCGCTCGGGCCAAAGAGCCTGCCCTGGCGCGGCTCTCCTTCGTCTTGATCGGCGTGGCCACGCCCAGTGACCTCATCAAGGACGCCCAGCGCACGCCCTTCAACATCGGT
>CAYRKE010000280.1:0-9263 GCA_964424695.1 uncultured Polyangiaceae bacterium | reverse complement strand
TTGCGGAGGTGCCGCCAGTTGCGGAGGTGCCGCCAGTTGCGGAGGTGCCGCCAGTTGCGGAGGTGCCGCCAGTGGTCGCCCCGCCCGTGCCCCCGAAGCTTGGGCTACCGCCGCTGTTCAGGACCGAGCTGGTGCCCCCGGTTCCCGGTGCCTGACCTCCCGTCGGTGCAGGAGTTGCCGTGCTCGAGCCGCCGGTGCCGCCCAGGGTGGAGCCGCCGGTGCCGTTCGTTGCGGAAGTGCCGGGGGTGTCGCCCGAGTTCGGGCTGCTCGAAGTGTCGTCCGAGCACGAGACGGCCGCGAGAATCAGAGCGGCAGAGAGCACAACCAAGCATGGGCCCGAGCGATAAGTCATGGTAGCCATTCTCTAGCTGACGGCGCGGGGCAGACAACGAGAAACGCCGGAGGAAACCCACACATCTCGCAACGTGGAGTCGAGAAGGTAGACGCTCCGGGGAAATTTCTGTGGCAGCTGCTCGTTTCGTCGACGTGGCGGTGAGCATGGTGGTGGCTGCGCTTGTCGCAGCGCGACGGGGTCGTCGAGCGCTCGGCAATCACCCCACCGGTGCCATGAGAATACTCGGTGACCCGCGCGCTACTGGTTGGGTCTGCGGGGTAGTGGCAACCGGAGCCTTGTGTGAGAGGACGCCCGCCATCTCGGCTTCCGGCTTCGTTTCGCTGCGTTTCCGGTGTTCACGTACTCCACGCGCGCTCCGCTCCGGTGCACTCGCGCACTGCGTGCGCCGCCGCAGCCTCGGGCTGCGGATGTGGCCCTCCGTGGACTCCGTCCATCAAGCTGGATTCCGTCCGCTCCGGGTCGCGCGAGACTTCGCCGCAAACCGAGCCCCATGGGCGGGCTGCCAGCGAGTCTCTGGCAGTAGGACTACCGAGCGAGGACAATTCGTGTCAGATCGCAGCGGTCAGCCAACCGATGTTTGGCTCATTGGACACGCTGGGACGTCGGTCCCGAGGCGGCGAAGTGGTTGAGGAGCGACAGCTGGGTCAGCACGATACCCAAAGAATCATGCCCGATCAGCGACAACACCGGGGCCCCCACCCTCAGGACTTCGAGCTCTTCGGTGAGCGGTACCGGGAGCGTCTGTGTGAAGCGGTGGTCCACTACTCTTGGCTGCTCAGTCACGGCTACGCAGACTCGGCAGCCCTGAAGCTTGTCGGAGACCATTTCTGTTTGACCGTTCGCCAGCGCCAGGCACTGCAACGCGCGAGCTGCAGCGACGGGGCACTCGCGATGCGTGCGGCGAGCCGCGTGGAGGTGACTCGGGTTTCACGACAGACCATCTATGTCGATGGTTTCAATGTGCTCATTACTATCGAGGCGGCCCTGAGCGGTGGCGTGGTGCTGATCGGACGCGATGGGGCACACCGCGATCTCGCGAGTGTGCATGGAACCTACCGGGCCGTGCGCGAAACCCCCACGTCTCTGGAGTTGCTCGTGTCGACAGTCGAAGCGCTCGAGCCCGAGCGGGTCCATGTGCTGCTCGACGCTCCGGTCTCGAATAGTGGGCGGCTCGCAACGCTGTTTCGAGCTGTGGCGCCGAGCGATAGGTGGTCGGTGGAGCTCGTTCCGAACCCCGACACGGCGCTCAAGGCGATTCGCGATGCGGTCGTGGCCACCTCGGACGGCGTCGTCATGCAGGAGTGCCAGCGTTGGGCGGATCTGCCAGCCTGGGTGATCGCGCGTCACGGCATTCCAGTGTGGCTCGTCGATCTTCGAGTCACGAACAGCGGGGGAGGCTGAATGCCTTTGGGTTGGCTGAGCGGGCGGCAGCGTTTCTGAGTCAACTGACGGCGTGCTCTCCCGAATCCTCGGTGTCACGGCAAGACAGCAGGGGCTCGTTTGGTTTGTTCCAGCCCGGAGCAGTCCACAACCCTTGCCGAGGGGAACGCGTCGGACTGGGCGCTCGGACCCAGTTCTCGTGCCCTGCTCCTTTGCGCGCTCCCCTGCTCGGCTCGGGCCGGAGGCCTTCGACAATCCGCAGAGCGTGCTGCACTCATCCACTCGGGCAAGAGTTCGTTTGGCATGGTTTCGGTTTCTTGCTTCTCCGTGCCACCCGCCACTGGCGAGGCCTGGTGCATTAAGCTCTCGACCCTCTGGACAGGCGCACCGGAGTGAAATAGCGTTCGGGGTCGAGGGCGTGGCGCGGTGATCGGTCAACCCTGAATCGGCAACAATCTGTCTCGGGGGGCGAGATGGCAGAACTCGAAGAGTCGGCGCTGGGTGTGGAACGTTCAGGCGTGTTGGTGGGCGACGGTACTACTCTGGGTTTCATGGTGCGTGGCAGGGTGCACGAAGCAAGCGCGCTCTCTCTGCGGCGAAGCGTGGGGGAACTGCTGCCCTATTTGTGGCGAGCCGGTTGGACAGACGGGGGAGGGGGGCTGCCGTGATTCTCGAGCCCGCGATCCTGGTTGCTGGAGCACGCGCCGATTTGATTTCCGGTATCCGTGAGGTGCTCGTTTCCGCCGGTTACGCCGTGTGCACGGCCGCGAGTCGAGACAGAGCGCTCTCCCTCGCGGCGGCGCGCCCGGCGGAGCTCGTTCTTCTGGACAACGGTGTGTCGGCGGTGAGTGCATTCGAGGCGTGCCGGCAGCTTGCGGCGCTAAAGCGGATGCCACACGCAGTGGTCGTCTTGATGACCGCCGATGGAGACGCTGGCGAGTTGGTGGAGGGGTTCAGGCTTGGGCACGTAGATTACATTGGCGGGTCGCCGCAGCCGCTCGCGCTGGTGACGCCTTTCCGAACTCATCACCACGGCGTCCGATCGAGTTCTCCCCTCGCAGAACCGGCGGATGCCCTGCGACGAGCGAACCAACGGCTGCAGAACGAGACCTCCGAGCGGTGTCGCATGGAGGCCGAGCTTCGTCGGAGTCTGGGGCGGGCCGAAGCCAGTGAGCGCGCCCAGGCCGAGCTCCTGGCGCGGCTGAATGCGGCGCAGCAGGTCGCGGGGATCGGCAGCTGGGATTGGGACCTCGTTTCCGGTACGTCTTGGTGGTCTGAACAGACCTATCGGATCTTTGGGGCATCCCCGGATCAGGAGGTGCCCGGGTTTGCTGGCGGAGAGAGGTACATTCACCCCGATGACCGTGCCATCTACCGGGAGGCGGGCGAGCGCGCCCTGAGGACTGGAGAGCCAGCCGACTACGATGTACGGGTCTGCGCGGGCGATGGTGAAGTCAAGTGGTGTCACGTGCAGGGCAAGCGGGTGCTGTCCGACGCTGGGAAGCCGGTGCGCTTGATGGGCACCATCCAGGATATCAGCGAGCGAAAGCGCCAAGAGGAGGCACACGAAGCACTGGAGGCCCGTCTCATCCAATCGCAGAAAATGGAGTTGGTCGGACGCCTCGCAGGAGGAATAGCGCACGACTTCAACAATCTGCTGACGGTGATTATGGGCAATGCCGAGGTGCTGCTGGAAGCGGGCGCTGGCGCGCTGGGCTCCCTGCCCCGTGACTCGCTGTTGGAGATTCAGTCAGCGGGCTGCCGAGCGCGGAGTCTCACCCAGCAGCTCCTGGCGTTCAGCAGGCGACAGGTACTCGAGCTATCGCGCATTGACCTGAACGCCGTCGTTTCGGACTTCAGGCAGGTGCTGGCGCGCATCATTGGCGAGGACATCACCCTCGTCACGTCTCTCGGTGACGAGCCCATCGAGATTGACGCTGACCGATCCCAGATCGAGCAGATTGTGCTGAACTTGGCCGTCAACGCACGCGACGCGATGCGCCAAGGGGGAGTGCTCACGTTGACCTGCAAACGGACTCAGCACGCCGCATGTGTTCCGGTTGGGGGGGGCAGTGTGCCGCCACCGGGTGAATACGCGGAGCTCGTCGCAACGGACACCGGTTGCGGGATCAGCCCCGATGTGGTGTCTCACATCTTCGAGCCCTTCTTTTCCACCAAGGAACTCGGTCAAGGCACGGGTCTCGGCCTTGCCACGGTGTACGGGATCGTGAAGCAGCACGGCGGTTACATCGAGGTCGAGAGCTCAGAAGGAGCGGGGGCATGCTTTCGCGTCCTCCTGCCGCTGGCTCCTGTAGCTCCGCTGAACCTGCAGCCGTCTCGTGTCGTGGCCGAGGCGGTTCGAGGAGGAGGCGAGCGCATCCTCGTCGTGGAAGACGACATGGGGGTACGCAAGCTCGCCGTCCGCATGCTGGTCGCGTCAGGATACTCCGTGCTGGAGGCGGATGGCATGGAGGGGGCGGTCGCCGCGGCAGCGGGCAGCGCCCCGTTCGACCTGCTACTCACCGACGTGATCATGCCTCGGCACAGCGGTCGAGAGGTGTATCAGGCGCTCGCGAAAATGCAGCCGACCCTCAAGGTTCTGTACATGTCCGGGTACTTCGACAACGCGATCGCCGAGCGAGGTGTTCCTCCCGCCGGCACTTGTCTGCTACGCAAGCCCTTTTCGGGGAGACAGCTTTCCCGCAAGGTTTGTGAGGCGCTGAGGGGCTGAGGCTGGATTATTGGTGCCCTTTCGACAAGCATGCGTGACGGTCGCCGGTGCTTCCTGCTAGGTGGAGCAAAGGGCCGGGGCGAGGGGTCCCAAGAGTGAAGCCAAGGCTCCAGCACGGGAGAAGACCATGATCCAGACCACCAAAATGCTTATGGTCCCGAGGAAACCCAGAAGGGTGAGACGGGCTTCCCGCGATGGGGTTGTGACAAGCCCCCTCGTTTCACTCTCGCACATTGCTGCGTGATTCTACCATCAAGCTGCGCCGCTGGCGCGATGCGACTCTGCTTGTGAGCCGGACACCATCCTCCGTTGGTACCGTGATGGATCTCGCCTGCTGCGGAGTCGGAAGTCGAAGGCAGGTGAAGCTCCGAAACCTTCTACTACAAGAGACGGTCGACCCGAGCGTCTGGATGTCCAAAGGGAACCGGTGGTGGCGGGAGTCCTAAAGGGAACCGGTGGTGGGGAGCGGAGCGAATCCGAGGATCCCTCAAGCCAAGCGAGTACGGCCTTCCAACGCAGGCGAAAATATCGTGGCGTTTCCCGGTGCTCGCCCTGCCGGTCGAGGCGGCCCCGGGACGGCGCCACTGGGGCCGTGCACGCCCCTCCTTCTGGGCGGAAGCTGCCTAGCTCGAGAGCGCGTGTTGGTAGACGCCCTCGGTGTGCTTGGCAACCTCGTTCCAGTTATACCGCTGCTCCACGGCGACTCGACCGTTGTGGCCGAGTGCGCGGCAATGGTCATGGTCCGCGAGCAACGAACCGATGCCATGTGCGAGCCCGCCCGGGGTTGGCTCGACGAGGAAGCCGTTCACGTCATGCCACACGAACTCCGTCGGGCCACCCGGGGCAGTGGCCACGACCGGCTTGCCTGCTGCCCAACCTTCGAGCGCCACCAAGCCAAATGGCTCGTTGCGACTCGGCAGTGCCACGATGTCTACTGAGCGCATCAGATCGATATACTCACCCCGCGGCAGAGCGTTGCGGAAGCGGATGGCATGCTCGACGCCGAGGTCCTGTGCCCGACGAGTCACGGTCCCGAATTCTGGACCATCACCGGAAATGACGAACTTCGCAGTGGGGAAGTAGCCGAGGACCATGGGGACCGCTTCCACCAAGAGGTCCATTCCTTTCTGCAGACTCATGCGACCCGCGGCGAGGATGGTCGGATCCATGGGGCTGATCCCGAAGCGAGCTTTCACTGTGCTCGGGTCCACAAAGCCATCGAAGTGGTGATATGCGATGCCGTTTGGAACGACATGGATCTTGGTGTGCGGCACGTAGTAGAAGCGTTGAAGCTCGCTCGCCAGAAACCCGCTCACCGCGATGATGGTCTTGGCGCTGTAGCAGCCAGTGGCCTCCGTATCTCGGATCCACTGAGCAAAACCGTCGAATAGCTGATTCCCGTCCCTGCCGTACTCCGTCGAGTGCATGGTGAGAACGCTGGGAGTGCGGAACCCGTCCCAGACGTAGTGGATGCAGTTTGCGGTCATCCAATCATGGGCGTGCACCAATTCGAACTTGCCGATGAGATTGGTTACCTCGGCGAACCGATGCACCATCGATTGGCACATCCACTCCATCGTCTGCACGAAGTTGTCGCTCACGCCATGGTCGACGCGGTGATAGTGGACCCCATCGATGCGGTCGTAGCTGCTCTGATCCGGCCCGCGGCGGGTGAAAACGTGAATCTCGTGACCTCGCCGCTCCAGTCCCGCTGATAGCTCAGTAACATGCACCCCCAATCCGCCGAGCGAGATGGAATGCAGCGACTCCCAAGTAAATACCGCAACGCGCATGTATCGACCCCCGTGTGGTGAACGTTAACCCCTCGGAGCTAACCTTAGGGGGCAAGGCATAGAACGAGCCATGGGTCGAATGCAACCCCCACAGATGGATCAGGCCGATTTGAGTCGCTTTTCAGACATGCCATGCGACCTGGTTCCACCCAGGTCGAATCACGGGCGACTGTCTCGCGCGGAAGTGCCGCTTCCATTTACGTTGTCGGGCCTCGCGACTCGCTCTGCCCAGGTGGCAGTTCCGTGATGCGCTCGAGCACGCGCTGGGCGAGGGCGCGAGACGCCTCGATGGCATAGTGGACTCCGTCTGGTCGAATGACTTGGCCGTTGTGCTCTCGCTCGCACTTGCCGTCAGGGCAAAGCATCTCGGCGAAATCGAGAATTCTGACGCTCGGGACGGACGATGAGACCTTTCGGATCGACCGGTTGATGCAGTCTACTTCCCGACGGTATCGAGCGTTATCGTAGGGGCCAAGCGCGTAAGGCACCGTGACGACCCAGACGGGAGCTTCTCCCTTGGCAACGGGTTCCAGACGCCTCCTCAAGGTGTCCTCGAAGAGTCGGTGCCACTTGGGGTAACAGGCACGCCGCCAGCGACCGTCGAGGGATACTCCGTAGAGAAATGCACCTCCGAGGAAGACCAGTGTCGCGTGGGGGCGCGAGCGCTGTTGTTGGTCGAGCCAGGTATCTCCGTTGCACGTGTCTAAGATCATCGTGCCCCCATCCTTGCCCTGGTTGTCGACCGACAGACCCGGGGCGTGCAAGCCGCGCAGTGCCCAGCCGAGCGCGTTGGCGGTGGAGTCGCCAAACAGAAGCACGCGGAACTCGGGAACATCGAAGGTGGGCCTGACGCGGGAGAGGATCGCAAGCAAACGCGCTGGAGGAGGCGGAAGGGGACGTGCCGCCGTGGCGCCCCACACCAGTGCGACCGTGAAGGAGACGGCAGCCGGGACGACCACGAGTGGACGTCCCACTGGGATACCCTTCTTGCGGATGGGTTGCTCGAAGAACCGGTAGGAGGTTGCGGCTACCGCGAAAGTAACGGCAAACCGCAGGGCGTGGAGCCACAGGCCCTCGACTCCGATGCGTTCCGACGTCAGCACGAGATTGATCGGCCAATGCCAGAGGTAGACACCGTAGCTCAACTGTCCCAGCAGTCTCAGGGGCCGCACGCTGAGCATCCGCGCCACCACGCTCCGCTGCCCTACGGCACCGCACACGATGAGGACCAGAGCCGCGGCTTCCGTCGCCCAGAAGCCGCCTCGGTAGAGCCACGGATCCTGCCCGTCGAGGTTCAGCCAGGCCACGCCCAGCAAGGCTGCGCCAGCGGCACCGAAGGCGTCCAGCGTGCGCACCGCTCTGGTTGGTATCTGGGTGATGCCAGCCGGCATCACGGTCGCAAGGGCCGCGCCCACTAGGATTCCGGCCGCGCGCGTGTCGGTGCCCAGGTAAGCTCGCGAGCCCCCAGCGCGATCAGCCAAGGCAACCATTGCTGCCATCGACAGTATCGAGAGGCCGAGCGCGAGCCCGAGCACGGAGCGAGACGTCTGCCGCCGGAGCAGGAGGGCAACGGCAATCGGCCACGCCAGGTAGAACTGCTCTTCGATTGCCAGGCTCCAGGTATGCTCCAAGGGGGAGGGCGAGACGAAGAGATCCCAGTAGCTGCGCTCAGCGAGGATGGTCCGCCAGTTGGCGACGTAGGCGAGCGTCGCCAGGGCGTCCCCGCGTATTGCAGATAGCTCGGTTGGCGCCGCGATGAAGCGCGCGTAGAGCGCGATCGCCATCATCAACAGGAGCAGAGCGGGGAAGAGCCGGCGTGCTCGCCGAATCCAGAAGGCTTTGAGGTCGATCCGACCGTGACGGCTGTGCTCTTCCAGCAGCAGCGAGGTAATGAGAAACCCCGACAGGACGAAGAACAGGTCCACGCCGAGGTAGCCGCCCGTGAGCGTGCCATTGGCGTGATACAGGAGCACGGCAAGCACGGCGAGTCCGCGCAGGCCATCAAGCGCGGGAATATGCCGATGATCCGCTCGTCGGACAGGCGAGGAACTCAACATCAGCGCTACCCAAGAAGAGGTCAAGGGTGTCTCGGGGACGGCTCGCTGTCAACGCAATCCTATGCGGCGGGCGAGTCTCGGTGCGCGAAATCGGGGGCACCGTGTCAGCGGAACTGGCGCTTCGTTTGGCGGAATTCGTTTGGGGGAACTCGGGAACGTGAGGCGGCTCCGCTCCACCGGTTTCCAAGCCATCGGCGCACAGCGCCCCGCGTTCTCCGTCGCTGGCCCGCGAGTCCCGGGTGTGGCGGGGGACGGACCGGCTATTGGGTGTCGTGCCGACGCGTCTCGAGCTGCCGAGGAGCAGGTCTTTGAAGGGGGTCGAGGATTCCTCTGGCGGCCAGGGGTCAGGACACCTTGCGCGCGACGCGAGGGAACTCTCGAGAGCTGATCTGATTGCAGCACGGACTGTTCGGACCGCTGGGGCGTCATTCTGTTGTCGTTACAGAATTGCATTCCGGCGGCATGGGTGCTGGCGAAACTGAATGGTGAGCCCCTTCGGGCCATCCGCAAGTGTCTGATTTTATTCAGCGCGATAATGGCACGGAGCGTGCTTGAAAGGAAGCTGGCAGCAGTGGCGGCTGGTTCACTCTGGTCCCCTGCGCCGTCCACTCCGCGCGGCGACACCGTTCTCCTCCTACATAGCCCCTCCATCAGTTCGAGTCGCCTGCGCCTTTCATTGGCCCCAACCGCTTGCCCCAGTGGTTGGTGCCCTCGTCTTTCGGGAGTGCGGTGTATGCCGCACCCTGCGGCGGCAGCAACCGCGACAACCTCGCTCCCAGAGCGACACCGGTCCAACTGCTGATTCCGCCACTGCAACCGAAGCAGCAGCAGTAGCCGCCGCAGCTGCTGGTGCCGCTGCAGCCGCTGGATTGGGATGTGACTGCCCCGGGAGAATCGGGAGGCTCACTCGTTGGGTACTATGAGGATATGTCCCCGCCGTAATGAGA
>CAYRKE010000279.1:2504-9320 GCA_964424695.1 uncultured Polyangiaceae bacterium | reverse complement strand
GAGTGCTCCGCTCGTCTACGAGGCCGATGCTCGGCACACGGCTCCAGAAACGAGCGACGTCTCGCGCCTGCTCTGGCCAGAGTCGACGCAAGGAAGGCTTGGCGTCGCCATGGGGGGCGCAGGTGTGCTCGGACTTGCCGTGGGTGCAGTCTATGCGCTGCGAATGCAGTCCGATCTTTCGGACCGAGATGATGCCAACCGCTGTTCCGCGACCATCAGCTGTACCAATGCTGACGAAGCTCGCGTCAATGCCCTCACGGACAGGGCGTCGAACAAGGCAACGGTCGCCAACACCGGTTTTATCGCGGGCGGCGCCCTCTTGGTAGGTGGCGCTGTACTCTACCTTACGGCTCCGCCTACCGCGGCCGAGAGCGGCACCCCGGCCGCTGCCCTGGGATCCTGGTTCGACGCGGACAGTGCCGGGTTCCTGGCGCGCGGGACGTGGTAGCGCCCGCTAGAGCGCCCAGCTACCAGACCCCAAACGGTTGGCGTTTGGCGGAGTTACGAGCAGTCGGGCAATGCTATGCATGACTGCACTATCGGAGAGAGTGTGAGATGAATCCAAATCGGACCAGTATTGGTCGTGAGGGGTTGATGCTCCTCGTCGTGGTTGGTGCCCTTGGCTGCAGTGTCGACGAGGCAACGGTGCGCAAGGGAGGGGTAGACGACGGGGGAGCTGCGGGAGCTTCTGGCGCCTCGACGAGCACCAGCGGTGGGAGGGCGAGCTCCGACGGAAGCTCGCGCACCCATGTCGGAGGTGCCAGCGCGGTCAACGGTGGCAACGGCGCCGACGAAGGCTCGGCCGCCTCGGGTCACGCCGGAGCCAGTGAGGTTCAGGCAGGGTCGCAAAACGGGTCGAGCACGGGCGGCACGCTCGGTAGCGCTGACCCTGACGATGCCGTCGGGGGCAGTGACGGCGGAGAGTCGGGGGCTTCGGGCGGTACCGCCGACGTTGCCACGGGAGGTGCTCGAGAAGGATCGGTGACCGGCGGGGCCTCTGGGCTATCCGACAACGCTGGCGCCGGGGGCGGCGGCGCGCCGAGCAGCAGCGGTGGCACCCCAGGCGGTAGCGGTAGCACCCCAGGCGGCAGCAGTGGCACTCCAGGCGGCAGCGGTGGCACCCCAGACGGCAGCGGTGGCGCGCCGAGCGGCAGCGGTGGCACCCCAGACGGCAGCGGCGGCACCCCGCCATTCGAGCCCGAGTGTACGGGAAACGAGGACTGCGCGCCGAGCGAATACTGCAATGTCGATCGATGTGACCCTGATGTGTGCGCTTCCCTCTCGACTCGCTGCGAGGCGAACGGCATCCAAACCTGCAGCGCAGACGGGGATGCGTGGAGCACGCCCGCGACTTGTTTGGGCGGAACCACCTGCGTCGACTTCGACGGCGAGGCAGCTTGCATCGAGGGCTGCACCCCCAGCGACGAGATCTGTGTTGGCGCGGTTCCGATGATCTGCAACGAACAAGGGATTGACTACGAGCCCCTCGGGCCGGCATGCACGGGTAGCACGAGCTGCAGCGGCGGTGAGTGCCAGCCATGGATCTGCCAGCCCGACGCTTACCTCTGCGAGTCCGGGTTACGCTACCTCTGCGACACGGACGGACTCGGTATGCGACCTGTTGCCTGTGGCGCGGAGGAGTACTGCAGTGAAGGGACCTGCCACGCCCGGATCTGCGAGCCCGATGCGCCGGCCTGCAACAACCAGATCGCCACGACCTGCAACGCCGATGGTTCAGGCTATCGAGCGGGCGGCACCGAGTGCACGGGCGCCACGAGCTGCCACGAGGGCGCCTGCGATCCCATGATCTGCGATCCGGACGCCTACTACTGTGACGCGGGGCAGCGCTATCACTGTAGCGCGGATGGGCTCGCGGCTGCGCTCGCCAGCTGTAGCTCGGAGACGTACTGTGACGCCGCGACCGGGCAATGCCTCGACCAGCTTTGCACTCCGAATACCGCTACCTGCGACGGTGAAGTCGCCACCACGTGTAACGCGGACGGCTCGGGGTACACCGGAGACCGAACGGACTGCGATGCGAGCGGTGGCGCATGCGACGATGGGGCGTGCACGGTGTGTCGCAGCGGATCCTTCTTCTGCCAGGGACTAGCGCTCAGGCAGTGTGACGGCACAGGAAACAGCTCGACCGTGTACAAGCAGTGCCTCGCCAGCGAGTTCTGCGATTCCACGGCACTCGACTGCTTTCCTCAGATCTGTACGCCAGACAATCCCGCCTGTGACGCCAACGTGGCTACGACCTGCAACGCCGACGGCTCGGGTTACACTGGAGATCGGACGGATTGTGGCGGGGGTTTCGGATGTTCCGCGGGAGGGTGTTTGCCTGCAGTCGTCGATGAAGTCGGTGTGGAGCCTGACGCCGGAACCCCGAACAGCGGCAGCGAATTGGCGCTCACGAACCAGTTCGTGGTGACCTCGACACGGCATCTGAAGAGCTTCGAACAGTACCTGCAGGTGACGGACTCGACCGAAGCCACGTGTGTCGTGTACGGTGGTTCCTCGCCCTATGGCTCGAATCCCCTGGTGGCGTCGCTACCGATCACGGTGTCCCCCACGGACGTCCGGCAGTCTTGCGTATTCGACGTGCCGGTTGAACTGACCTCCGGCCAGTATTATCATATCGGGCTCTATTGGGGCGATACGTCAGCGACCTGGCATCTCGGCGGTACGACAACCGTCGTCGAGTTCGGAACCGCGAGCGGAAGTAGGTCGACGCCGGCGCTCACGGGCGCCCCTCCGTCAGCAGTCTCGACGGGCGCGGCCTCCTCCCAGCTGTATCAACAACGCATCACGACCATTCCCTGACGTGAAGCTCGCGAATGCTGCGCCACCTCCGGGCTCCGTCAATGGGGCTACAGGTCAGTGCCAATGCGGCTACAGGTCAGTCCCTGGTCACCGTCCCCGGTCAGCTAGCGTCGGGTCGAGAGACTCGTGCGCTGCGACCGAGGACGGCGCCACCTCTGTCGCTTGCCGTGCTCGAGCTTGACACCACGTCGCTGGGACAAAACATGGGCCTCCAGCGCCATCATCTTGCATTCGGTCCATGGGCGTCATCTCGTGGGGAGTCCAGGAGTTCTCCACTCGGGACGCCCGGGTTGGCGGTCGCTGCCCAGTGAGCCCAGGGGCGCTACAGAGAGCCGTGCTCCTTTGCCAGGAGCGGCCATTTCGCTCCTAGCTCCAGAATGCTGGCGAGCTTGAGATCGCAGTCGACGGATTGCTCTTCTGCCTCGGGATGAACGAAGACCGTGCGCCACCCCCGCTCACGTGCAGGGCCGAGGTTGACGGTGCGATCGTCCACGAGGATGAGGTCTGGGCCACGAGCCTCGATGCGGTGCTCGATCTCGGTGTATACGGTTGGGTCGGGCTTGGATCTCCACCCGAAGCATTCGATGTCGAAGATCCCCTCGAAGCAATCGGCGATACCCATGGCGCGGAGGCCCCGCTCGGCCCAGTCGCGCCGTGCGTTGGTGAAGACCCAGCGCCGCCCGGGCAGCTGGAGGAGTAGCTGGCGCTTCTCGGGGGCGAAACGCGGCGAGACCAGCGTGCCACCTTCGTGGATGAAGTCGAAGTACTCGGTCTCGTTCACGCCGTGCAACTGCCGCAGGCCATTGAGCGTCGTCCCGAACTCCTGCCAATACTCGCGCCGAAGCGCGTTGGCGGCCTCCTCCGATATGCCCAGCCGCGCCATGACGAAGCGCGAGATGTTGCGGTCGAGTGCCAGAAGGACGAACTCCTCGTCGTAGCCGTAGAGCGTCAGGTCGAAGTCGAAGAGCCAGTGCAGTCGGTCTGGCGCCGGCGGTGCGGAATTCGTCATGTGCTGGTGGGCCCAGGGTAGCCCGATGTTGGCGCCATTGCCACGTCCCGGCTCGGCTTCGCGGCGCCGCTTCTCGGCTCACGCAGCGAGCCGAGGCTACGGTTGCACCAACAAGTGCCGTTCAGCATCGAGCGCCCATTGGCTCTTGGGGAACCTCCGAACGAGCTCTCGCGCCTCGCGTTTTGCCTCGTCACGGCGTTTCAGATCGACGAGAGCGCGAATTACGATCCAGTTGCGCTCCGGCACATCCGGATGGTTCGGCTCGCGCTCGAGGACGGCGCGGGTCATCTCTAGCGCGAGCTCGGGATCACGCTTTCGGAGATCTGCGAGCCTGGACGTGAGCTGCGCGTCGTCCCTCAGGATGTCCTCTTGGACCGGCGCTGACGCTTGCTCGCTCGCGGTGGACGAAGCTGCGATGCTTGGCGTCCGATTTGCGGCGGTGACTCGGGCCCCCTCGGGGGCCGTCTCCGCGTCGTGGAGACGGCTTTCCGACGGGTGGGCAGGTGCCTGGGTGCCCTGCGTCTCGCGCCTTCCGTTCGGCTCGCCTCTGCCCCACGTGAGCGCTATTCCACCGGCCACCAATCCCGCGCAGGCTATGAGCGTCCAGGTATTCTTCGTCATGGGGCGTAGGTTCTCACCGTGATGCGGCGGATCTGAATCGTGGTGCGGCGAGTCTGATGCGGCGGGTCTGAGACGTCGGATCTGAGCAAGTACTCACCGTGATGCGGCGGATCTGAATCGTGGTGCGGCGAGTCTGATGCGGCGACGTCCGAGGCCGGCGCGCCGCATGACTCCTTGGCGGTGAATCAGTCGAAGCTGGGTAGATCGTCGCGATTGATCGTGAAGGAACTCGAGTAGGCGGTCTGAATGCCCTCCACCGTGTTGTGCTGGCCGTCGTTTTGGTACGTGGCCCAGACGTTGAACAGCACCCAGGGAGCCGTCTGTTCGTTGAACATGACGTTGGGGTCGACGACCAGTCCCGTCTCGTGGAGAGGAACGGGGAGGGAGGGACCCAGTAGCTCGACGGCGTTGTTGAAGTGCGAGGGGAAAGGCTGGTTGGCGTCGTAGGTATCGGGCCCCGCGAGATCGACCGTGGCTTTGCCGGGGTAGACCACGTCATTGATGGCTCCGGCAAACGGAAACAGCCATATGAGGTTGTCTAGGCCCTTGGTGTTCGTGAGGTAATCGTAGGTGAAGTTCCAGAGTTGGGCCACATAGGCGCCATCCTCCATGCCCCACCAGAACCAGTCCCCGCTCGCTTCGTGGAACGGTGCCCAGAGCACCGGAACGTCGGCGTCCTCGAGCCGCTGGAGCTCTGTCGCCGCGTAGTCGAGCTTCTGCAAGAACGACGCATACTCCGGCGTCCCCGCGGTGAGGACGGAGCTGATCCCGTTAGCGACGGCTTGCTGCGAGTTCTCGTAGGTGTCCTCGAGTGGTGGCGCGCCCATGTGGTAGCGGATCATCGTGATGCCGCCCGCGTTGGCCCAGGCAATCGCGCGGTCCGTCGTGCCACTGGGGTAGAGATAGTCGCCGCCGAGGATCGCCGGGTACTCGCCGGTGGTGTCATGGACCCACTCCACGTCCGCCGCGGGATCTCCGGCCCAGCTCGTTTCTTGTTGCCCGGAGAGGACGTGGTTGCCGTAGATCTCGTAGAGGTAACAGAGGAGGTTCCGCGCCTTCGTCGAGGCGTTGGGATTCACCGGAGCCTGGCATTCTCCACCGCCTACGGGACGAATCAGAGTTTGCTCGATGGTGCACGAAGACCCTGAGTCGTACGGCGATGAACCGACGACGACGCACGATGCCTGCTGTTCCCAACCCCAGCCGTCACCATCGGGATCGGAGGCTGCGTCGACGCAAAGCGGGTGGCACTCGCCATCCCCCATGTTGCGGCCTTCTGTCGTGATGATGGTACCCGACCCGGTGCCGCCCGTGTTGTCGCTTCCGGTGGTTCCACCGGTTTCTGCGCTGCCTCCGCTGCTCGGGGCTCCGCCCGTTGCGACCGTTCCCGCAGCACCGCCAGACACCTCGACCCCCGCAGTGCCGGTGTCGCTTGCCCCGCCGGTATTGGTGCCGCCCGTTGCCGGAGCTCCGCCACTGGTCGTGGATCCTCCAGTGCTCGGGACGCCACCGGTGTTCAGGGTTCCCCCCGTGCTCGTCATTCCTCCGGTGGTGGTGGGCACGCCACCCGTCGCATGGGAGCCACCGGAACTCGTACCGCCCGTCGCTATCGAGCCTCCGGTGGACTGGGTTCCGCCCGTTGCCACCACACCGCCGGTGGATTGCGGTCCGCCAGAGGCGTCCGCTCCGCCGGTGGGAGCTCCTCCCACACCGTGGTTGGCTCCGCCTGTGCTCGCGCCGCCGCCAGTGCCGCTGTCGAGCGGGATGCAGGTGCCCTCACTGCAGGTTTCGCCCGTGGGGCAATCGGTTGGGAGCTCACACGCCCCGTCGCTGCTGCCGGGCCCCGAGGAGCCACAGGCCGCCATGAGCAAGAGATAGAGTAGTCCGCCGCCCGAAAGAGTCGTTTCGCGTAGTCGCATGGTACTTGATGCTGTTCTGCCCTCGAATCATTTCGACAGGGGCAATTAAGGATCGACTGGTTCGCACAGTGAACCACGTCTCGAGAGCTCGTCCAATCCCGCGCGGCGCTGTCGTCTCGGACTGGGACGAGCCCGAACGCTGGCAGTGCCCTTCCCTTGGCGGAACCGCTAAACGCCGCTTGCGGCGATCCGATCACGTCGCCCCGTCGAAATTCTGTCGAATAGGTTTCGTGGCCGGAAGGCGGTGCAGGAAGCACTCGCCTCGATCATCGGAGGATTAGCCGCCGAACCGCTATTCCTGGTTTCCGCGGAGCCGCTCAATCTCAGCACGCAGCTTCTCGATCTCTGCCTCGGCAGCTTCGCGACGGCGCTGCTCCTCCTCGCGACGACGCTGCTCCTCCTCGCGACGACGCTGCTCCTCCTCGCGACGACGCTGCTCCTCCT
>CAYRKE010000279.1:0-2404 GCA_964424695.1 uncultured Polyangiaceae bacterium | reverse complement strand
CGCTGCTCCTCCTCGCGACGACGCTGCTCCTCCTCGCGACGACGCTGCTCCTCCTCGCTTCTTCGCTGCGCGTCTGCTAGCTCGGCCTCGAGCAGCTCGACGCTTCTGTGCGCCTGATTGGACAGGCGAGTGAGGCGGTCGAGTAGCTCGTCTGCGTAGGGTACCGGCGCGTCACCCACGGAGAAGCGCAGCCTGTCCCCATCCAGCGATAGACCGAGGCCCAGCACGGCTGAAGCGTACTGCCCTGCCTGAGGAACGCGACGCCGGTATCGGTCGCCTTCGAGCTCCCAGGCTGCGAGGGTCAGCTTGCGGCGATCAAAGACGTAGTACTCGGGGATACCGAGACGAGCATAGCGCTCTACGTTGCGCTCGAGATCCTTCCAGCGATCGCCACGAACGACGATCTCCAAGGCAAGGTCGAGCCCTTTGCCACCTTCGGCATCCACGATCCAGCTGTCTCGTTGGCGCTGCTCGGCGCCGTCGACCGCGATGATGTCCGGAGAGAACATCCGTTCGTTCGGATAGTAGATTGGTAGATCACCAGCGACATAGATGCGCCGCCCACGACCGCGAAACCAGCGACGAAGTGCGTCGCGGGCACCGGAAAATGCGTCGAAGTGGTCGTCTCCCTCCGGCGGGCACGCCTCGGAAGCCGGGAAGTCACTGGGCAACGACGCGACGATCGCTGCCTGTTGTTCGGGCGTGAGACTGTTCCACAGCTCCGTGGGGGGCGCGCGCGGGTCGTCCGGATCGATGGTCCACTGGGCTGGGGCGATGCTCACGGGCGTAGGATAGCATCGTTCAGTGCCTGGCCCATACCTTCGCGACGAGCCAGGCAAACCCTCTGGGGACTGAGATGCCCCAGTGCGTTGGGAACGGCTGAGCGACGGGCGCGGGCCGCGCCCCAGCAGGGCTTTCCCTGCGCGCTTCCCCCCGGCTCCGAACAGGTTCGGACACGTCCGAACCTGTCACATCCGAACCCGTCCCAAACACCCGATGCTAACGCCCGACCCCAGTACAGAGCCGTATTTTCGCGCGAAACGCCGGGCCACGTCTTCGGCACGGCATGTGCAGAAGCCTCGCCGCGATCGGGCGTCACATACACGCAAACCGGGCTCTCGTCTCCGCCATGGTGGCTGGGGCGTGGCCTGGGCTCGCGTCGACGGATAAGGGTCACGTGGCGTCCGGGGCAGAGGAGTGAAGATGACGACGAAGCGAACGTTCAAGTCTTACCGGATGATGTCGGCATCCGTGAAGCTCTCGATGGCGGCAGCCGTAGCGGCCGCGTGTGGGTCGGAGAACCCCATGGTCGAGAGGCGAGGGGACAGCGACTTTGGTAGCGTGGGCATGAACCTCACGGTGGCACCGGGAGTCGAGCTTACGACCCTGGATTGGTCCATCTACGACGCCCAGCAAGCGGTGGTGCTTTCGAGCGCGAGCCCCGGTCAGAGCCCATGGAATGGCGGTGACGCCGAGGCGGTCGGGTTCGTGGTCGGAGGCGTTCCCGTGGGCGGCCCCTATACCATCCAGCTCGATGGCGAGACATCCAACGGCGACGGCTGCGATGGCACATCGCTGGAGTTCAACGTCGCGGCCGGCGCTACGACGAGCACCACCGTAGACGTGGAGTGCGGCGTGCCCGGCCCCCGGACCCCCACGGCCGTCGATTCCGGATCGGTGCTCGTGAACGGCACCGTGACGAGCGTTGCTGGCGAAGGGGCGGCTTGCCCTGCCATCAACGACTTCGCCGTCAGTCCGACCGTCGTCCAGGCTGGCGGCTCCGCCACCCTGCACATCGAGACCGTGGGTCCCACGCCCACGCGCATCGTCTGGTCCTCCACCGCGGGTACCGTCTTGGCTCCGAACTCCGCCGATACGTCGTTCAATTGCGGGAGCCATCGAGGTACCGTTCAACTGACGGCCACGCTCGAGGCTGGTACAGGTTGCGCTGGAGTCGCCAACACGACCCGTACGGTCGCGGTGACCTGTGAGGGGACTGTGGCTCCCCGCATCCCCTGCACTACGAATGAAGACTGCGGAACCTCGGAATGCGTCGATGGATTCTGTGCGGGCTATCCTGCCAGCTGTCGTGAGCTTGCTTCCCAAGGGGCGACTCCTGGTTCCTATGTCATCGACACCGATGGCTCCCTCCCCAACGCGCCCTTCACGACCTACTGTCAGACCACGAGCCAGAACCTGGCCCCGGTTGGCCTCTGCCAGTCGGCCTCCGGCGCTCCACCTGCGTGCAAGTCCTTCGTCGGTGCAGTGGGCTACGGGTTCCAGGGAGTGCGCTTCGACGGCGCCATGCGCTATAGCGGACTCTTCGAGCTCGGTGGGTCCAACGTCATCGCATCGTACGAGGTCATCGAGCTTGCGGACGGTTCGATGGTCACGGCGCACAGTG
>CAYRKE010000278.1:0-9329 GCA_964424695.1 uncultured Polyangiaceae bacterium | reverse complement strand
ATCGATTTTGCCCAGGCGAGTGCGTCGAGATAGTCCTCGTTGGCAATCATCGACGGCGTATTGATGGTCGAGCCCTGGAAGATCTCTTCCATGATGGCGCCGCCCTTGGCGATGCGGAAGATCTTGGGAAGGGGCCACGCGGGCTTGTAGGTGGCGAGACGCTCGACAGCGCGTGGCGACAGCACGAGCATGCCGTGCGCCGCTTCACCGCCGAGCACCTTCTGCCAAGAGAAGGTCACGACGTCCAGCTTGTCCCACGGCAGAACCATGGCGTAGGCTGCGCTCGTCGCATCGCAAAGAACGAGCCCCTTGCGATTGGCGGGGATCCAGTCACCGTTCGGAACCTTGACGCCGCCAGTCGTGCCGTTCCAACAGAACACGATATCGTTGTCCCCGTTCGCCTGGGAGAGATCCGGGAGACGTCCGTAGTCGGCCTGGAACACGCGCACGTCGTTCAGCTTGAGCTGCTTCTGAATGTCCGTGACCCAACCGGCGCCGAAGGATTCCCACACGAAGGCGTCGACGGGTCGCGCGCCGAGCAGATTCCACATCGCCATCTCGAATGCACCCGTGTCCGACGCTGGAACGATACCAACGCGATAGTCGTCTGGGATCCCCAACACCGACTTGGTCTCGGCAATCGCCTTGGCGAGTCGCGCCTTGCCGAGGCTGGAACGATGCGATCGACCGAGGATGTCGGTGGGCAGTTGGCTCAAGGAGTAGCCCGGGCGCTTCGCGCAGGGGCCAGACGAGAAGGTCGAGATCGATGGCTTGATGGTTGGTTTCATGGCGGGCGCAGCCTAGCCAAAGAACTCGAACGTGAGAACTCCGGATCGGTGTGTTCCGCCAAGCGGCCGAGCGGTGACGAGGCTGGCGGTCACGCCGTGGTGGTTCAAGCACCGGAGGCTCGACCACTGATGGAGCAACGTCGTCCTCGACGACGACACGGCTGGCGGGGCAGACGCCTCAGAACCCTGTACCGGTAGCGATCCACCGGCCGACTGTGATGCGGTTCTGGTGGCAAGCGGCCCGGCCTGTGGCGAAGGAGAAGTGAAGGCGCGGCGCTGGCGCTAGCTTGAAGTCGCCGCCGCTGGCACCGGCTCGAGCCCCACTGCCTGGCACAGCTTCTGCGTCTGCTCCGAAAAGCGCTCCGGGAAGCGGTCGCGAAGCGTCGCATACTCGAGTGGGGAGATCCCCGCGTCATAGAGACCGCGCTGGAAGATCTCCAGCGCGTCCGCCTGGAGCGCGAGCGAGTCAGCGGTCATCAGGGTCGACACCTCGACGACTGCCTCCAAGAGCGAGACGACTTCGACGATCTGCGACTCCGTCCGTTGATCGGGATAGCACACGACCTCCGCCCTGGATGGCCCGAAATCCGGGAACCAATAACGGAACCGACGCGCCAGCGCTTCGGTGTTTCGATCTGCCGCCTCGATACGCCCCCGAAGCGCCTCGCGAAGCGCGGCGTCTTCCTCCATCTCGCCCAGCGCCTGTTCCAGGTATGCGTCGCTGCTAGCCCCTTCGGTCGATGCTCGGTGAATGGACTCGATTTGCTCGATCGTATCCTTGAGTAGCTCCGCGCAACTCTCGAGCTCCACGCCCGCAGGAGGATGCAGACACACCCTGTCTCGCTGGCCGTTGATGATACTACGAATCGTCGGATCATCGACGTACTGGTAGAAGACACGCCGCCCCATCGCCTTCTGGTGAGCGGCAAGATTGCGAAGCGAGGGGTTTTCCACCCCCAGCGCGATGATACTGATGCCCGTTTGGAGGTCGCCCAGCGAGTCGAGTCTCGCAACGACCTCGAGCTCGTCGATCGGGGATTCCCCGTCGGTAACGAGGATGATGTTCGCCCGAGCCAGATCCATGCCCTTCGCTTGAGCGGCGCGGATCTGTTCGATGCTCCGAAGCATCGCCGCCTGAATGTCGGTGCCTCCCGTCCTGACCGTCGCCAGTAGCTCCGCAATGGCGTCCGCAGCCTGCTCCGCAGTGGTGATCTCGGTGACCTCCCCGACGGTCTTCTCGAAGTACTGAAAGTATAGGGTGGGATTGACGCTGCGGCGAGCGTCGCTGAGCCGAGCAATGAGCGTGCAAAGCTCGGCGATCAGAATCGCATCCCGGAGGATGGATCGCGGCGTCAACATCGAGGTGGAGCCGTCGAGCAGATAGATCCGGAGTTCCCCGAGCAGCACGGTCCTGTTGTTCTTCGCGACCTCTTCGTTCACGAAGCGGCGAGCGAGCAGCTTGCCCGCCGCCAGATCGGGCACGATGGCGCGGGGATCTCCGATCACGCAGTCCGGCATGTCTTCGGGCCCTTGGGCGGGAAGAAGCGCAAGCTCGGCGGTTGGATGCCGCACGGCGGACTTGCGACGTTTCTCTTCGACGACGCGAGTCGGAGTCAGGACCCCCCCAACGTCAAACGACCCGTCCACCGCCAGCAGACCGTTCAGGTACACCGAAGTGTCGAGACTCTCCACGTGGCGCCTCGTGAAGTCCATGGTTTGAGGGTCGAGCTGCTTCGCGTTCTCGGAGGCATTGGGACCCCGGTAATCCTCTTTCGCCTTCTGGATGCCGCGCTGCAGTCGCTCCTTGGTTGCTTTGCCGAAGATCTCGTCGACGCTGCGCAGGGAGGATTCCTGGGTGAGGGATGAATCGAGACGGTCCCGCCCTTTCCAGACGGCGCTGATTCCCTGGTGCGCCGTCTGCCCCATGCCGCGCTCGGCGCCATCGAGGGAGAACTGCTCGAGACCGACCAGCCCGGCGTGGAGGCGGTTCCAATCCCTTCGGGTGTAAGCCTCCTTCAGCTGGTAGTTGAGCTGAACTCGCGGCGAAATCCCGGCAGCCTCGAGGCGTCCGATCTCCACCAGCTGGTCCGCGATCAATCCTTGCCGCAGTTTGACGGCTTCCTGGTCCAAAGCCAAGGAAGCATTGGCTTCGATGAGAGTCTCCCGGGCAGCCTCGAGCAATCGCCGACGCCGTTCGAGCGATTGGTTCTCCGCCCGTACTGCTGCGATCAGCGCGTCGATCGAGACGAGCCGTCCCCCGCCAATCCCCCCCGCATCCTCGGGTGATGCGTCGACGCCGACGAGCGGTGGTGCGAAGTGATACAGGGAAACAGACTCGGCGATCTGTCTCTCCCAACTGTCCTTGGCTCCGTCCACCAAAGGCCAGATGCGCTGAAGCACCGTGGCCATGTTCCTAAGCCAGACGCCGTAGGAGGGGGCGAGACCTCCCTCCAACCTGGCTCCCAACTCGGCGCTGCAAACGTTCTTCTCGAGTTCCTGGAGTGCCTGCTCGAACAGCTCGGAGAACCGTTCCTCGACCCGGTCCTCGGGTTGGACGAGGGCCTCGAGGCTGGACTGACTCACTCGCCGACGCTTGACACGCACGTCCTCGACGAGAAGGCTGATCCACTCGACACTGAACTTCGGGCGGTACCCGAAGAGCCGATACACCGGAGCCTTCAGCTTCAGCCAAAAGGTGGCCGCGTCCTCCGGACAGCGCCGCAGTACTTCGATGCGTCCCACGAGCTCGGCAAGGCGCACCATCGATTGCGAGTCTCGTTCCATGGGTTTCTACTTCGTCATAAGCTCGACGCTGGACCGGGACTCGGGTCGGCTTCGAGAAACGACCAGACCCCTTGCTGGTGCGAAGAGAACAGCCCCGCCAGCTCTTGATGAAGCCTCTCACGGAAGCCCTCGATGGTCTGCAGGCAGTCCTCGGAGGCCACTTCGGAGGAAACCTCTCGGACCAGGGAGAGTTCGAGACCCAGGCGTGACAGCGCGGACTCCTCGTTGACCACCGTGAGAAACGCCGCGAATTCCGGTGACTCCGTGAGGGGAGAAGAGCCAGATGTTCTCCTGATGTTCTGCCACCAGGTCTCGAGAAATCCCAGGCCTGCACGAACCCGCTTGACGTCTACCTCGACGATCCGCCTGCGCACAGCAGCGTCGACATGAGAGAGAAGGGCGTGAATTGCCTCCCGGGGTGCCCGCTGCATTTCCCGAGTTTCGGAGGCAAGACGCATTGCCGTGTCGGCGAGAACGAAGGACATGGAGGGGCTCGACTCGTCCTGGCGAAGTGCCCGGTATCCCTTCTCGGTGGGGGGATACTTGGTGAGATCCGTTGGCTTGGGAATCTGGCGAACCATCGCCTCGGCGATCCAGGCGAGCCATGCTTTTCCGTCCACGACCTGGGCAAGACCCATTCGCTGCAGCTCCAGAAATGTCCCTTCCACGTGCCCGGACACCGCATCCCGATCCCCCACGTCCAGCCGTGAGAGCGTGAGCCGCAAGAACGGCATGAGCGCCGGTTGAAGAACCGCTCGCTCCAGCTCGTGGGCGTCGAACCCAAGTTCTCGGAGCGTCCGGTCCTGCGCGCGAATCTCGGCCGCCGCCCCCTCGACGCGCTTCAGCAGCGCATGGAGGTTGCCGATTCGTCCCTCCGAGAGCTCCTCCTTGAGCAGCCGCTGCAGGTGGCCCTCCCAGAGGGTTCGAAGCGCGAGCAGAAGCTCCTCGCGCGCCGCGGTCCAAGCCTTGTCAGCATCAGCCGATGGTTGAGCTCCGAGGGCCACCAGAGCGTCGCGCTTGGCAACCAGACCTCGGAACCGCTCCACAGCAGCGGACGTCCCGCCGAGCGCCTGCTTCAGCGATAGGCCCCCCTTCATGCGCGCCAGAATCTCGTTGACGTGGGAAGACGCAAAACGCAGCTCGAGCTCCAGGATCTGGAGGGCCTGCTCCCGCAGCCACCGCACCACCTCGTCACTCACGGAGGGGGCCGCCGCCAAGGCCACGGCCAGGTTTCCAAGGTCGTCGACGGCGAGGCGAGGCGCCTGATGGGAAAAACTTGCCCCATACCCGAGACGCGCCGCGCGCCGCGTGATCTCGAAGAGAGTCACCTCGAGCCGCTCCCTCGCATCGGGAATCGACGGTTCTCCCAGCGCCACGGCATCGGCAAAACGCTTCGCGTTGCTCACCAGAACATCCGTCTTCTGATTGACGAGCTGGGTGAGCGACACTCGATCCGCTGGATCAGGCCTGCTCGATGGCGGAGGCACGACCAGCCACGTCCCGACTTTCTCGAGGCAACGATCGAACGCTTCGCGTTCCGTGCGAATCAGTTCGAGCTGACGTCGTTCGCGGGGACAAGTCTCCCTCTCGAGAAGCGTAGCGATGGCTTCGTAGGACGGCCCAGTCAGGAGCATGGACAGGCGCAGGTAACCGAAATCCTGAGGAAGCACCCCGAGTGCCCTCTTACGATCCATGAAGGCGTAGTCGTAGATGCAGCACGCCTTCAAGATCGACCCAAGGCGCACCGCCGTGCGCGTCGAGAGATAGCGGGTGGGAACAAAGGTCGGGTCCGCTCGCATCACTTGGGCGATCTCGTTCTCGAAGCGGTTCAAGAAGGCCGCCAACTCCTGACATACGACGCGCCCGACGGTGACGTGCTCCGCGGCTGACTGCAGAACGTCCAGATCCTGGATCGTCAGCTGTGAGCGGAGGGGTTTCGCCCCGATCCCAGCGATCTGATCCTCCAGGACTTTTGCCGTAGCATCTGCGCTCGCGAACGACTTCGGCACGTACGCGACAAACGCGATGCGATCCACGAAGGCAAGCAGGGTCTCCCGCGACCCTTCGAGGATCTCGGCAAGATACCGGTTGGTGGCCATCAAGGCACACTCGATCTGCCCCTTGGTGGTGATTGCGCCCTGCTTCAATTCCCGCTCCTGAAGCACGCTCAGCGCAGAACGGAGCAACATGTCTCGACCATCGAAGACCTCGTCGAGAAAGGCGTGGACGCTGCCGAGCATCCCCTCGTCGGTAAAATGGGTGGTGCGCCCGGTATCCATGAGGGTCTTGAAGTTGATGGGCCCAACCAGATCGGTCTGCACCGTGCTCTCGGTGAACTGCCGCGCGAACATGCTGGGTTGCCCGGTGGTTCCATCGATGATCCTCCCCAGCACCGCCCGAGCGAGTCGGCTCTTGGCCGTGCCGGGAGGTCCGGTCATAAGGACGTGCTCACGGGCGATCAGGGCGATCGCAATCTGCGCCAGTACCTCCTGTCGTTCCACGAAGTGCTCGGCTAGCTCGTGGAAGAAACTCACGAACCGGTCCGTTGCAGAGGTGAGACGTTCTTGGCTGATCGGAATGCTTGACGCCATAGGACACATTCATCGGGAGATGAGGGGCAGGCGTCCTCGCCGGCCTCCCCGCGTAGGAACTCGAGCCCGAGACTTTCAGGTGGCCGACCGGAAGTCAACCACTATGTCCCGGGTCCCAAGCTCGACTGAACGGCTCTTCTCTCGAATGGCAGCCGGGCCAGCACGGTCTGCTTTCGCCCCCGAAAGCCCCGAGCCCAGGGTCGCGGCGCGCGCCAGGTGCGCGAGTGCGTCACGCCGGTCAGCGGAGCTCGAGGGCGCCAAGATCGAGCGCAGCTCCGCGCTGCGACCGCGGTCTTCCCAGCAGATCGGGCGTGTACTCGAAGCGCACGGGGTGCTCCGAGGGAACCGCCTCCCCCTTGTCGACGATGGCAGCTCCAGAACGCGGAACGAACGTGGAGAGGTCGATCGGCGCGGAAGGGCCACTGAGCGCCTTCTCTTCGCCAGTCACGTGATCCTGAGTCTCGTCGTATTCCCCCTGAAGCTTCCAGCCATTGGAGAACCAGTTCACCCCGAGAATGATCGTGCCGCCGGAGACGTCTCCCCCATTTCCGCCCTGGTCGTCCCGGAGATAGAGCGGCACGCCGGGCTCGGCGTAGAAGACGTTGTTGAAAACCTTGGCGTGCTCTTCCTGGGTCGAGAGCTGGAAGATGTGCCCTTCTCCGGTCAGCACGAAGGTATTGTTGTAGAAGTACAGGGTTCCTTTGCGGTAGATCTTGGTCTCGTAGGTGTCGCCTCCGTAGTGGATCGCCTTGCCGCTCAACCCGCTCTTCTTGAAGATGTTGCCGTAGACGTAGGTTGCTCCAAAAGATGGGCTCTTCAGCGCCCTATCGGGCCAGTCTTGGGGGTCCACCAAATCGAGTGAACGCGCCCCCTCCTCGATGTAGTTGTAGCGAACGACCGTCCCGCTCGATCGGTCCTTGAGTGACGAGCCACCGGCAACCTTCCCGTCCCGGGAACGCAGTGGCCCATAGTGATTGAACTGGTAAACGACGCCTTGCGTCTGCACGTAGCTGCTGTGCTCGCGATCGCTGCCTGGATTACCACAGTCGTAGATGTGGTTGCCCTCGATCAGCAAGTCGCTGGTCGTTTCGGCTTCCTTCGATTCGTCCTTCGACATGCTGAAAATGCCGTTTCCACACTCGTGCACGACATTCTCTCGAAGGATGATGTGCTGCCCCCGCTGCACGCGAATGCAGGCCGCGCCTCGCGCGTACTTGGCCTCTTTCCCGTTCGTGAGCTTCAGCGAATGGTCCTCCAATGCGCCTCGAATCTCGAGCCCGTCGATGACGACGTAGGTCGGCGCCTCCCCCCAGTCGCGATCGATCAGGACAATCGCGAGAGGCCCCATCTCCGCCTCGTTCGAGCTGTACGCAATCTGACGGCGCGCCGTGGCGCCCTTGCCGTCGATGACGGGCCGCTGCCCGTTCTCCCCCTTGATCCCGCAGACACGAATCGGGCTTTGCGCGCTGCCCTTGCCGGAGATCTGAAACCTGCTCCGGTACGGCTCGGGACGCCATTGGATGCGCACGGTGTCACCGGGGCCCAGGCTCTCCCAGGGCACGTCGTCGAGCGAGGCAAGCGCCTTGGGACCTGGCCCTACCAGGTAGTCCTTGCCATGTCCGGAAGGCTTGCATTCGTCCCGCTGGAGAAAGGAATGCTCGGGAGCCGCGCTGGTGCCCTGCAAACGCTTCGCCGTACTGGATGCCCCGTCACCACCGGGCTGCTCACTCTTGGCCCCGCTCGCTGCGGCGCCCTCGCTCGCATCCCATCCCCCGCCGTCGCTGGGCACGCCGCGGTCCCCGCTGCCGCCAGCGCTGCGTTTGCAGCCGGAGACCGCTCCGAGCGCGAGAGCACAGCTCGTCACGAACGCGAAAGAAAGGACTGCAACCCGGTCTTCTATCGCCATCGGTTTCTCCTAGCTACCCAGTGAGGGCGGCATGGTACTCCGATAGAGCGGCCGTGCCAACCGGCGGGGCCGAGCCTTTACCCTGGACCGGCCCGCAGCGCGCATGGCGGCGCGTCCGCCGCTGGACCGCCGATCCTTCTACCGCGCCTCGATTGCGCCCAGATCCAAGGCAGATCCGGTCTGCTGCCGCTCGGCCCCCAACAGATCCGACGTGTACTCATACAGCACGGGGTGCTCGGCTGGAATAGCCTCGTTGGGGTCGCTTGCGTCGATCACGGCCGAGCCAGCCCGCGGCACGTAGGTCCCCAGATCGATGGGCGCCGTCGAACCTGTGAGTGCATTGTCTTCACCTGTCACGTGGTCTTCGGTCTCGTCCCACTCGCCACTGAGGGACCATCCCGCAGAAAGCCAGTTGACACCCAGCGCGATCTCGCCGCCGGAAAGGTCCCCGCCGCCGCCGTCCTGGTCGCTCCGGAGGTAGAGCGACACCCCGGAATCCGCGTAGAAGACGTTATTGAAGACGCGCGCGGACTGATCGATCGTGGATAGCTGGAAGATGTAGCCAGTGCCTGTGAGCACGTAGGTATTGTGGTAGAAGTAGAAGCCGCCGGCGCGGTAGACATCGTACTCGTATGAGTCACCACCGTAGTGGATCGCGTCGCCCGTCTCGCCGTTCTTCTTGAAGATGTTACCGTAGACGTAGGCCACACCGTTGTCCGGCTCCGCCGAGGCCCGCTCCCACCAATCCTCGGGCTCGACCAGATCGAGCGAGCGAGCCCCTTCCTCGATCAGATTGTAGCGGATCACCGTTCCAGTCGAGCGGTCCTTGAGCGCGCTGCCGCCCGCCACCTCCGCCCCGGATGACCGTAGCTGGCCGTAGTGATTGAACTGATAGATGACGCGCGCGCTCTGGACGTAAGAATTGTGCTCGCGATCACTCCCGGGGTTGCCGTTGCCATAGATGTGGTTGCCCTCGATGAGCAGATCGCTCGTCACTTCAGCGATGACCTCGTCATCCTTCGACATCGTGAAGATCCCGTTGCCGCAATCGTGCAGCACGTTCTCGCGAATGATGACGTGCCGACCCCTCTGAACGCGAATGCACGCAGCCCCCATGTCATACGTACCGTTGCCACCCTCCGTGGTTCGGAACGTATTCTCCGGAAGCGCCCCCTGGATCTCGAGCCCGTCGATGACGATGTACGTCGGCGCCTCGCCCCAGTCGCGGTCCACCAAGACGACACCGAGCGGCGCCATTTC
>CAYRKE010000277.1:0-9366 GCA_964424695.1 uncultured Polyangiaceae bacterium | reverse complement strand
ACCGCGCGCAGTGGCCTCGGCCAGGATGGACCGGTGATCCTGCTCGTGGCCCCGAGACGCGAGGACGCCCTGCTCGACGAGGTTCAGAGGCACCTCGATGATTCTGAACCGATGATCGGCACCACCGGTCGCGAGAGCCGCGTCGACGATTGGGCCAAGTCTGAACCGCTCGGAGGCCGCGGCCTCGCCTTGCCAAGCACCGGTGGAAATGCCGTAGAAACGAATGCGACCCCGTAGCACCTCCCCCTCGAGGTGACGGAATGCCGTCTCCAGCGATGCGTAGAGTGGGAGTGGCGTTTCGGTCCCGGCTCCGGCATTCGCGCCTTCGGGCGGGGTGAGTAGGAGCTCCGGGGCATCAATGAGGTAGGCGTCTAGGCAATCGAGTCCCAAACGCTCCAGGACGCGGGTCAGGTGTTGCTCGAGCCACTGGGGCTCGACACTATACTCCAGCGAGTCGTCGACTCGGAGTGACCGTATGGCAGTCTTGCCGGACGCCCTGCGCTTCCGAAGAAGAGCGAGAGCCCTTCCGCGAATCGGTCCTACCTTGGAGACGATGACGATCTCCTCACGATGGCACGTGCCGCTGGCGCAGGCTTCGGCAAGCGCCTCGCCCACGAAGAGTTCGGTCTCTTCCATCGCGCTTCCCGCCGTGACGTCGATCAGGTTTATTCCGGCGCCGAGTGCTGCCCCCAGCCTGCGGCGCTGCTGAGCTGCTGTGCCGTGCGTGCGCCGAGCTGCGATGCCCAGACGGCTGACTCGCAGCCCTGTCACTAGCTCGACGAAGGCAGCGGGCGGCAGGGTTTCTGCATGTCGCTGCATGAAGCGCTCCGTGCCCTGAGAGGAGGCGCTCCCGACGAGTCTCGGGACTCCGAGCGAGACGGCGCGAGACTGGGATCCGAATGCTTTGGCCGTCTGGATTGCTCCGGCTACGCCCTCGGGTGCGGTTACCGTTGCGTGACACGTGCCATGCCCGCAGACGTATAAAGCAGCCTCCCCGGCAACCAGCGTCTTGCCCCTGACGATGGGGAGCTCCGCTTCGGTCTCGGGCCTACTGGGGTCGTAGTGCACCAGCACTCGGCTCGGCAGATACGCTCTGCCCAGGGCTCGCGCCAGCGCCTGGTATTGAGGGGATTCTGGGCCACCGACCAGCACCAACTCGATGGGGGCATCGAGCGCGAGATCGAGCGTGCGAAGCACCGTCAAGGCTGCGTGCGGGCTTCGTTCGAGGAGATCGGCTTGTGAACGGAGTGCTCTGTGGCCATGGGTCAGCAGCGCCGGGTCGTCGAAGTAGCGAGAGAGACGGATTGCGGCGCGTGCGGCGATGGCCGTCGCATGGGGCAGCGCTCCATCGTGGGGGGCCTTGTCCCGAAAGAGGAGGCCGTCATGCTCGGTCGTGGTCGTGTAGTAGTCTCCAGCTTCCGAGTCGGAGAACTCGCTGATGATCCGCACCGCGAGCGCTCTTGCCGTTGCGAGGTGCTCTCGGTCGCCTCCTGCCTCATAGAGATCGATGAGCGCGTCCGCGAGATAGGCGTGATCATCCAGGAACCCCGGTGTCCTCGCGGCACCTGCACGCCAGGTCCTCAGCAGTCCGCCGTCGCTTCGACGGAGCTCTCGAAGAATGAATCGCGCCGCACGTTCGGCCGCCTCTCGGTAACGGGACTCCCCGAACAGCCTCGATGCTTCGGCTAGGGTGCTGATCATCAGGGCGTTGTGGGCGGTGATCACCTGGTCATCGATTGCCGGCGGGACTCTCTCCCCGCGCACCTCGAGGAGGACCTGACGGGCGCAAGCCAGGGTCTCTTCGAGCTCGTCGGGTGGCACCTCGACGTCTGCGGCTACGTCTTCCAGCGAGCGAGCCGTGTGAAGGACGTTCTTTCCCTCCCAGTTGCCCGGGGCAACTGCCCCGTAGTACGCGGAGAAATGTGTGGCCGACTCGGCGCCGAGCGCATCGACGAGCTCGTCCTGAGACCACACGAAGTACTTTCCCTCTTCACCCTCGCTATCCGCGTCGGTGGCTGAGTAGAAGCCGCCGCAGGGGTCCAGCAACTCGCGAAGAACATAGTCGATGGTCTTTCGAGCCACGACTTCGTACCGGGGCTCCCCCAAGACGACCGACGCTTCCGCGTAGATCCGTCCGAGTTGGGCATTGTCACACAGCATCTTCTCGAAGTGCGGCACCAGCCACTCGGCGTCGGTGGAGTAGCGGGCAAATCCACCGCCGAGGTGGTCATGGATGCCGCCCGATGCCATGGCATCGAGGGTTCGGCGGAGCATGGACTCGGCGCGCGGATCCTGGGTTCGGTGGACGTGAGAGACCAGTACGGTCAGAGCGCCATGGGGAGGGAACTTCGGTGCGCCCCCGAAGCCACCGAACCGCTCATCGAAGGACAGCGAGAGGCGCTCGATCGCGCGCTCGAGTGCCGTCTGGCCAACTGGGCCATCACCCGAGTGTGGGCTCGTGGTTCGAATGGCGGCGGTGAGCTCGCTGGCTTGCCGAAGCAGCGAGCTGCGGTCTTCCTTCCAGAGCTCGGCGACGCGCCGAAGCAACGCGCGAAACCCGGGGCGTCCGTCGCGCTCGTCTGGGGGAAAGTACGTCCCTGCGAAGAAGGGTTCGCGATCGGGTGTCAGGAACACCGTCATGGGCCATCCGCCGCTTCCACTGAGTGCGATGGTGGCGGTCATGTACAGCCCGTCGACGTCTGGCCGTTCCTCGCGGTCCACCTTGACGCACACGAAGTGCTCGTTCATGAGCCCCGCAATCTCGTCATTCTCGAAGGATTCCCGCTCCATCACGTGGCACCAGTGGCATGCGGAGTAACCGATGCTGAGCAGCATCGGTTTGTCTTCCAACTTGGCTTGCGCGAAGGCCTCCTCCCCCCAGGGGTACCAGTCCACGGGGTTTTGGGCGTGCTGGAGGAGGTACGGGCTGGTTTCTCGGGCGAGGCGGTTGGGGGTCCTTGGGTGGTGATTCACGGTGGTGGCTCGGGTAGGACGATTGAGGGATCATGGCAAGCCACAGGCTGCCGAACCGCCGGCTTCGCGAAGGGGACACATCTTCACGAACCCTCAACGCGGGGTCAGCCGGCCTGGACACGAGAATTCAAGGCTGATGTGCGTGGACTGGTTGGCGGGTCGAGTTCGGGGCTCCCCTGTGAATAATCCTGTCGCCATGTAATGAAGCCAATGATGGTGTCGGTCTCCTGACTCCCACACGCCAGATGGGATGCGGCGTATACTTGCCCTGGCGGGTCTCTTGGAGCGCAGGGATCGAGGCAATGCAGCGGGCGAATCACCGTAGAAAATCCAAGCCGGGCCGGACAGCGTCCAAGGTTGGAGCGAGCGTGCAGTCGAAGGACTCGAAACCATCGTGTGATCCCCCGACTGGCAATGGCGTGGCATCAGGCAGTCCTTCCCCCTCGTCATCGAGTCGCGATCGAGCGGGGTCCGGAGCGAATGCCGGGTCGTCCAACGCATCCCATCCGCCCGTCTCCAAGCCTGGAGTTCCGCCATCGGTTCCACGTCCCAGTCCGAGCAGGACACCACTCCCGGTGCCGCGCCCCAGCTCGACCCCGATTGCGGTGCCGCGTCCCAACTGGACGCCACCACCACCCTCCTGTCGCCCTGGGAGGGATGCGGTGGCGCCTCCTGCAGCTGGCACGGAGACCTCGGCGCTCGACACCGCCAAGAGTGTGGCGTCGCTCCTCAGCCCTGGTAGCGTCGATCGGTCTCAGGCAAGCGAACCTCGGAAGAGCATCAAGCCGCCCTCTCCTCCCCGAAGCCACGCGTCGCCCTCGGGCACTCCGAGTTCCCCTGGCAGTGGACTGCCGCGCCCGCACCCTACTTCTGCGCTAACTACCGACTCATCGTATGCGATGGTGGTCGAGGAAGCCGTCGAGATCGAACCCGACACCGTCGAAGGAGGCCGCGAATTGGGGCGTGCTCTCGTCGACGCCAACAGGTTGCGAAGCGCCCCCCCACCGCGTCCGCACCGTCCATCGGGGCGTCCACCGCCCTCCGAGTCCCCGAAACCAAGAGCCGCCACCAATCCCATCGGGTCGGAGCGTCCGTCGGGGCGCTACTCGACCACATCAGAGCCCGAGCGAATCAGCTATCCGGCGCCGCTCAGTATTGACACGGCCCACTCCACGGCAGGGTTCGGTTCTGGAAGGATCTCCAGCATGCCCCCGGGGTTGGACAGTTCCGAACTGAGCGCAGAGGAGCGTGTTCAGCGCCTGAAGATGATGGTGAGCCGGCTCCTGAAAGACCTTCGACAGCGTGAGCAGGAGCTCGCGGCTGCGCTGGAACGTAAGGCCCAGCTCCGAAACCAGCTTCAGGCGGCGACCGAGCGGCTCGCTCAGCTCGGAGCCGCATCGGTTTCTGAGGCACCACGCGAGTCTGGCGATTTCGGTGACGCGCAAATCGTGGCGCTGCGGCGTCGAGTCAAGGCCTTGGAGAGCGCCTTGGGCGTGGCCGAGATACCTCACCCGGGCCCAGCCAACGCTGGCGAGCTCGCAAACCTCAAGGAGCAGAACGAGCTTCTGCTCAAGAGGAACGCCGAGCTCGAGCTGCGAGTCGCGGAGCTCAAGGCCAAGACGACATTCCGGGACAGGTTCTTGCGCGACATCGAAACCTCATCGTCCCCCCCGCCAAGTCCGGCGGTTGAGTTCCACTCGGGCGCTCTGGACACGCCCGCGGGTTCCCCGAGCGGGGCCAAGGACGAGTGAGGAGTTCCGTCGCCGCGTCGCGAGAACCGACCCGATCAGAACGAGAACTCGCCGCCAGGGCCAGTGCAGGAGCCGGCCGCCTCCGAATAGGAGCAGTACCAGGTACCATTGGCGCCACTGATCGTCAGTGCGCCACTGCCGTCAGCGTAGGACCCCGTGACCGTGAACGTGGTGTCGCCTACCTTCACCGAGTACGCCACGGTGCCGTCGGTCTGCGCGCAGGTAGCGTAGTCGGCCAACTCGTCCCGCCCGTTGCAGCTGTAGGCCATTTCGAAACTCGCACAGTACGAGTACGAGCCTTCGTCAGCTTTACCGTAGACCACCACGGCGGTGCCGACGTAGCAACAGTCCTGAACGCAGCAGTTGTCGTAGACCATCGACATGTCGCCGCCCGATTCGTCCGCTGTCCCCGAGGCACTCATCGTACCACCGCTTTCGCACGCCAGATTGGATGTCTGGATCGACTGTGAATAGGTACGGCTGCCGTCAAGGCCGGAGGTGTCCGCGGCAGCAAAGGCTTCGGCAACCTGCATTGCTGTCGAGGCATCGACGGTCCCCGTGGGCTGCTGGAGCTGCAGCGCGATGTTCTCGGTGCTGGTGGCCTGCTCCCCTGACTCGCCGTCGATCCTGTCGGGAGCCTCGAAATCCGACCAGGACCCGTCAAGACCGCATCCGATGGTGAGAGCGGTACCGAGAACAGCGACGATGAGAGCGCTGGCTTGGGAAACATGACGGCTCACGGGGACTGGTCCTCTCTGCTGGTGGTGAGAGCTCTGCGCGAGCGTTGCGGCGGCCCCATGCGCGATGGAGCCATGTCTCTAACGCTCAGCCAGCGTCCCACTGAAGTCCCGCGCACGAGATTGGTGCGCAGGGCTGCGCGGCTCCGCCACTCACGTCACCGGAGAACGCCCAAGGTGCGTCGCGGACGCCTTGAGGGTGGGGCGCAGGGTTCCACTCGTGTCGAGGGGCAGGGAGCCAGGGGAGTCTCGCGCGTGGCTCGGGGCTCACTCCCCCACGTGACGCTCCGTTCCGGCGTGCGCAGCGCCTTTCTCGAGGTGGTTTCGGATCCGAGCTCGTTGGGACCGCGAACGCACGTCGCTCAGGCGTCTACCGCGGCGTGGATCGCCCGAATGATGGGGTCTCCTTTCCCGAACGCCTTGGCGAGCGAGTGGATCGCTTCGACCCGCAGGGGGCGACCGCAGATGGTAGATGCCTCCTCGAGAAGCCGACGCTCCGCTCGGGTCAGACGCCCATCCAGAACCGCGGCGACGACCAGGACGTAGAGCACCGCCTTCTGATCCGTCGCCGAGAGGCGAGCGAGCTCCCTGAAGAAGGTGGCTGTATCATCGGGAGACTCGACCGCATCCGCTGGGACCCGCTCGCGCAGGGCGCGCACCAGCGCCACGTGGTTCGGGTGAAAATCCCGAGTGCGGACCACGGCGCTTCCAGCTGCCCGGAGGGCCACCGGCCACACCTGGGGGCTCGCATTGTCGAATAGCTCGCTCGCCGTGAGCAGTTCGATAATCGCTGACGGTCCGAGGATTCGTAGCCTTGCTTCATTGAGGACGTAGCGACAAACTGCCGCGTTCCAGGCGGCCGTGATCGGGACTGCGACGAGCTCGAGGAGCGTCCTGGCTGCGGCTCGGCCAAGCATCCTGCGAAGGAGCACCTTCGAGAGGAACGTGGTCAGCGCGATCTTGGCCTTGTAGATCAGAGACGAGATCGCGACGAACAGCGGGCGGGCTTCCCGACGGGGGTCGATGCCAAACAGGGGTTTCAGAGGATTGGGCAGCTCCAGAGCCGCGCGCGCTAGCGCGTTCACGACGTCTGCGTCGCGGTCGCGTGCCGTCTGTGCGTCGTAGTTCAGGCCTACGGCGCAAGCCATTCGATGAACGGTCCGCAGGGCGTCCCAGTAGAGGAAGGCGATCTCGAGGATCGACGCTGCGACGGTCACCGCGAGAACCCATGACCAATACGCGACGAGACTCTCCCGGCTCGCCTCCGCCACGTCGATCGGGTAGTAGCGATGGGCGATGATGGCCGTCGTCGAACTGGCGAGCGCGGACAGCGCGCCCGCGACGGCAGCACGAACGATGGCTTGCCGCTCGATGCGCTGGAGTGCTGCGCGCTCTTCGGGGTTCAGGAGGTGGACCGGGTCATCGCTGGGAGCGACCGCGGCGATACGAGGTTGCCGAAGCATGATGGCCAGGCCGAGTCGCTCGGTCAGCGACGCCGAGCCGGCGTTCGCGGCTGGGAGGATAGATTCGATCGACACGGAATCGTTGAGACAATAGCGGATTGTCCGTCTCCGTGCATCCCAGAGTCAATCGCGTACCAGAGGTACCCCGAGATGCAGACGCTAGTGCCAGCGTTGACCACTCCGTCGAGGAAAATTCCCGATGGCTTGGGCGCGGCTCGCCACTTCGCCGAGCCATTGGGGGCCAGGGTGGCCGACAGCGGGGTACCGTGTGATGGTTACCCCATGTTGCTTTTTCGGTCGCGCTTCGCTTCGTCCCTTACTGCAGTCCTCGCCCTCATGTCACTCGATGGCCCGGCGTATGCGGCGGACTCCGACTTGAGGCTCTCGTCCATTGGGTACGTACCCCAGGAGGCAAAGCGCGCCACGGTGCTAGGGGCACCCTCGGGGACCTTCGTGGTGCGACGTGCTTCGGACGATACCGAGGCGTTCAGCGGCGATCTCGTGGCGCGGGGGGATGCTGGCATTGCCGACTTCACCGCGCTCTCCGAAGAGGGCACATTCGTGCTGGAGGTGGAGGGCGTGGGGAGATCAGCGGCCTTTCCCATCGGCGTACTGGCTTACGTGGAGCCGTACCGCACAGCGATGCTCGGATTCTACGGGTGGCGTTCCGGGGTTGACATTTCGGTCACCTATCAGGGTCAAACCTGGTCCCACACGGCGGGGCATCTCGATGACGCATACCTGGACTTCGTCGGCCAGCCAGGGGTCATCCGCGACGGCACCGGCGGATGGTACGACGCCGGGGACTATGGCAAGTACATCGTGAATTCGGCCATCACGATGGGCCTTCTCCTCCAAGCTTGGGAGGACTACCGAGCCAATCTCGAGCCAATCTCTCTCGACATTCCGGAGACTGGTGGCGCGTTTCCGGACTACCTCGACGAGCTCCGGTTTCAGCTCGATTGGATGCTGAAGATGCAGTTCGACGACGGGAGCGTCTCACACAAGATCACCCCCGCCGACTTCCCTGAGTTCATGCTGCCCGTCGAGGACACCGTGCCGCGCTACTTCTCGCCCTGGGGATCTGCCGCCACCGCGGGCTTCGTGGCAACCATGGCCAAGGCGGCCCGGGTCTTCCGGGAGTTCGACGAGGCTTACGCGGATCGGCTCGAGGCTGCAGCCGTCCAGTCTTACGCTTTCCTTGCACAGAATCCCGCGAATCATCCTGCAGATCTCAGCGATTTCGAGCAGGGCCAGTACCAGACGGATGACGCGGACGATCGGGTCTGGGCGGCGGCGGAGCTGTGGGAGACCGTTGGAGACACCAGCGCGCTCGCCGATTTCGAGGCTCGGGTTCGTGCGCTCGAGGACCTCGTCTTGGTGGACTGGGATTGGGGCACCCAGTCCAATCTTGGCGTGTTTACGTATCTGCGTTCGCAGCGTGGGGGCAGGGATTCGGGGCTCGTCGCCGAGCTGGAGGCCGCGGTGCTGGCTGTGGCGGACGAGCACGTTGCCCTCGCTGATTCAGCCTATGGTCGCGGTATCGAGGCGGTGTACTGGGGAAGCAATGGAACTATCGCGCGGATTTGTTCGACGCTCCGCGTCGCCTACGATCTTGCAGGAAGCGAGCAGTATCTCGGGGTCTGTGCGGACCAGATCGCCCATCTGTTTGGGCGCAATGAGTACGGCCGCTCACAGGTGACGGGTGTTGGCATCGAGCCTCCCATCTACCCCCACGACCGGCGCTCGGGCTCGGACGGTATCGACCTGCCTTATCCGGGCTATCTGGTTGGGGGCGCGTCGAGCCCGGGCGACTGGCTCGACGAACAGGCGAGCTACGAGACCAACGAGATCGCGATCAACTGGCAGGGGGCGCTGATATATGCCCTTGCGGGGTTCGTGACTCCGCCAGACGAACCCGCCCCCGTTGGGGGTGCTGGCGGCTCGAGTGGTGAATCCGCTGGGAATTCTGGGGTGGCGGGCGCCAGCGGTGAAGTGATGGGCGGAGCGAATAGCACCGGCGGGGGCCCGGCTGGCGGCGCGCCCGGAGCCGGGGGGAGCACGGCGCTTGGCGGGGTCGCGGGGGTTGGGGGCGGGACCATTCCCACGAGCGTTGGCGGATCGAGTGCGGCGACTGGTGGGCAGGGTGCGGTGAGCCCGGCTGGAAGCGGTGGCACCGAACCGAGCCCGGCCGATACCGGGGGGGTAGCGACGGACGTTCCACCGAGTGGCGGCACGGAGACCTCCACAGGGGTCGGCGGCGGGAACGGCACGGGAACCGTCGCGACTGGTGGTAGTCTCGCGGACCCGGCAGCGAGCGGTGGCAGGGACGCATCGCCGGGAGACAACGAAGGGGCGACCGACGACAGCGGTTGTGGATGCCGAACAACGACTCGACCCGGAGGTGGCGCCTCGGCTCTGGCCATGCTGCTCGTCTTGGCG
>CAYRKE010000276.1:0-9508 GCA_964424695.1 uncultured Polyangiaceae bacterium | reverse complement strand
CGCTGCACGGCGCAGCTGATCCTCTGCCGGTATGGGGAGATGGAACCCAACTGGAGCAGATCATCATGAACCTTTGCGTCAACGCGCGAGACGCAATGCCCGGTGGTGGGCGTGTCGACATTGGGCTTGGGTGGCAGGAGTTCGATGCCGCCAGCGCCAAAGCACTTGGGCTGAAGGAGCCCGGAAGCTACGTCATCCTGCAAGTGGCCGACACGGGCTATGGGATGACGGAGGCCGTTCGTAGCCGGATATTCGAACCGTTCTTCACGACGAAGGGGGCTACCTCGGGTACGGGGCTGGGGCTCTCCACCGTGTATGCCATCGCTCGAGACCACAACGGCGCGGTCGAAGTCGATTCTAAGCCCGGTGAGGGGAGCCGATTCCGCGTCATTCTTCCACGCAGCCAGAGCCCCGTTGAACGTAGTGACTTGCGCGAGCGACGACGAGGGTTCCGTGATAGACGCAGTCTCGTGCTGCTCGCCGAAGACGATCCGTCGGTTCATCGGGTCAGCCGAGCCTTCTTGGAGGACGCAGGGCACGAGGTTCTGTCTGCCAGAGACGGCAGAGAAGCCCTCTTTATCATCGACGAGCGGGGCACAGAGCTGGATCTTGCCGTGATCGACGCCATCATGCCGGGCGCAAATGGCCCCGAAGTCTATCGACAACTCCGTCTAGTGAGCTCCATCCCCGTGCTGTTCGTGACAGGCTTCGAGTTCAACGCCCTGGAAACACTGCCCGAGGATCCTGCGCGGGCACTCTTGCGCAAACCATTCGATCCGCTGGCGCTGCAGCGTGAGGTCAGCAGGCTTCTGCTTGCCGTTAGGCCCGATCCGTCGTGAGAGTCGCTCTGGGGATCCCTGAACTGGCGACTTCCGATACCGTGCTAGTGCCTCTCCACGGACCATTGGCTCCCTTCAGAAGCCGTCCGCCTCCATCGAGCACGACACCGCTACCCGACGCAGAACTCATTCGTAGCGCACCTCGTCGACCAAGAGGTCCATCGCTGCTCCGTGGTTGCTGACGGTAACGGCATTCAGCATGTCGAGCGAAGCGCAGCGATCGGCGATGTCGATGTCCACAGTCACCCAATCATTGCCGACTTCGACTAGCGTGGCCTCGCATTCCTCGCCGTCGTTGCTGGGTGCGACACCGAGTTCGCCGCCGCCCGAAAGAGCGCGGAGCGAGAGCGATAGACGGGAGAAAGTCTCGCGTGGGAACGGCTGGCGATAGTAGAGGTGGAAGCCATCCCACTGTTCGAGATTCGAGATGAGTACGCAAGAGGCGCTGCCTTCAGCACAATCCTCTGTGACTTCGGACGCCGAAGCGCTGCCCCACGCGTTGGGCTCCCATCGCACTTGATCGATCCCGCCCCAGCCCTCGTCGTAGACGGCACTGGGGGGCACGAAGACGCATGATTCGCCCGAGTCGGTGACTTCAGCGAAGTGCGCGCCGGTATCGAAGAGCGCTCCAATTTCCACGTCTTCGGTCAGGGGCTCGGCTCCCTCGGTGGTTTCACCTGCCGCGCTCGTGAAGCGGAATACCCCGCCGGGCGCGCCGTCTGCGAAGGTGGCGTTGTCGTCCAGGACATGCCATGCACCGCCGCTGCGCTGAACGGACATCCAAGCCTCTCCGTCCACTGCGCGGTACTCGGCTGTTCGGATTGGGAAGCGATGGTTGACGAACGCTAGCCGAACGTATCCCCACTCGTTACGATCGAGGATTTCAGCATGGATGTTGCCCGTGACCGGACAGGGGACACGCCGGGCACTCGCCTCGTCGAGGCCCCCGCCGTGCAGCGCTTCGGCGGCCTCTGGGGAGAGATCGAAGTGGAAGGCTCCGCCAGCACAGAGCGGATTGCCCTCGATCGGGCATAGATCGTACACCATCACGATCTCCCTGCCGCTGATGGTGGCGACCTCCCAGCACTCACCGCAGGCCTCTCCCGGGTCTCCCTCGTAGGAACTTCCATTGTACGGTTCAGCGATCGCAGTGGTCATTCCTGACCGGACGAATTCCGGCAGCACGCTGCTTGTTCGACGAAACTCGCACCATCCGCTCTCTGCTGACCAGTACTGAGTGAGCCGGAGGCTTCCACACGTGCTCCCTAGACCCTCGACGGGTTGGTCGGGAATCGGGATATCGCCATCTGATGGATCCCCGTCGCTGTCATTCTTGCTGCAGGCCAAGGCCACGAGTCCCAAGAGAGCGATCCACCAGTTGCCCATCATGCGGCAATTCTACCGCCAAGCGGCAAGGCGTGGCAGTCCCCCAGTGAGGGGTGACGCGGTTCCTCGACGCCTATTCGCCCTTCTACTCCTGTGAGAAAACGAGGTCTCGGGTCGGACGGATGGCGCGACTTGGCTGTCCAGGGTGTCGCCCGTGGGGATGGGGCTTGCCACCGCGCGGATTCACTGGCATGCGGGCAGCATGAGGAACAGCACGAGGCGGGCTCCGCTCCTGGCGGCAATGGCAGCACTTCTAGCGATGGGCTGCGAAGAGGGCAAGGCGGAAGAAAGCTTCAGCGCCTTCGAGCGCTGCGTGATCGGCGAGGCGCCGAAGGACGACGCGGAGCTCGCCCAACGAATGCGAGCGTTGGAGCTCGCGCTCCGCAAGGCACCGAGTGAGACGACGGCCAAGGACTGGCCCAAGCGGTGCGAAGTACACGCGAACGCTCTCTATCAGTCCTTGGGGTCTGGGGCGGAGAGCACGATGCTGCGCAAGGAGCTTGCCACTCAGCTGGGGTGTAAGGACGAGCCGGGGAGCTGCAAGTTCCCCGATCAGGGCACGGTACTCGCTGGCCCTGCGGCGATTTGGCAGGCCGCGAAGGTCATGGGGTTGGAGCGCAAACCCACTCCGGGTGTCGAACCACCGAAATTCGAGGCTCGTTCCTTCGTCGACGCGAAGAGTTGGCCGACACTGGCTGGCAAGGGTTGGGCACTGGTGGACCGGCACAGCACGACCGATGGCAAGCTCTGGCTGCTATTTCGGGCTCCCGAGGGGCGAGTCCCCGTGCGAGTGTGCGAGCTCGCTGGCGGGAGTGATGCGAAGGCGTCGTTTTCGGAGGCGAAGTGTCGCGAGCCTCACAGTGACGTGCCGAAGCTTCCACTCCAGAGCGTGATGTTCGTGGACGACGACCCGGCGATTGCGGTGGCCGGTCTCAGCGAAGATGGCCGAAAGGGCTATGTGGTGGACACGGGAGTCGAGCTTGCCGTGCGGGGCTACCCCGGGAGCGAGGTCTCACAGGGGCTGGCCGTCGAGCGCGGAGCAAACGACGAGGGGTACGAGGCGTACTCTGTTTCCAAGGGCAAGGTGGGCAAGCCCATCAAGATCGACGTCGCTTCCCCGGTGGCGGGTCCCAAGACGGTTGGGGACTCCGTCGCATGGGTGGAGAAGGAGGAGGGCAAGGGCGACGTCTTGGTGATCGCTGCCAGCGCCGGGGGCGCGAAGCTGAAGGAGGTCTCGCGCCTGCCCGGCAGCTGGGGGAACAGTGAGCTCCTGTCATGCCAGACCCCAACCGGTTGGATCGTGGCCTCTTGGGGCCTGGCCAAGGGCAAGCGTGGCGCGAACCCGACCGAGGGAAGCGATGGTAGTCGCATTTCGGCGGCGTTCTACGATGCTGCCAAGAAGGCATGGTCTGGTCCAGTCACGGGCAAGTTGCCTTTCCAGCGCTCGACCGAGTCGCTTCCATCTTGCTCCGAGTCTGGCTTGAGCATCGCGTGGGCCAACGACACCCAAGGGCAGCCCGCGGCTGGCCGCGTCACGTGCACTGCCGCCGGCTGCAAAGTGAGCGAGTCCTCGTGGGCCACCGTGGGCGTGCAGGCCTGGGCAGGGGTGGCGCCGCTCGCCGACGACAAGCTCCTGGCGATCTACCGGACGCCCCTCGGCGATCTGAGGGCGAAGCTTGGCGACGCTTCTGCCCTAGCAAAGGGCAGCGAGCTCTCGCTGCTCGACGATGAAAGCCATGGTGGTCCGGTGGTCGGCGAACCGATGGTTCTCGCCAGTGGTGGCGCTGCGCTGCTCCTCTTCAAGCGCGAAGACGGTACGACGGCGCTCCGTATCGGTGCGGATGGCGTGGCGGCACCGCTGCCGGTGAAGTAAGCGTTCGACGCCGAGAACCATCCATCTCCTCGCCCTTGGGCGAAGCCAAGGAGCGGCCTTTCCGGTTCATTGAGCAGGGGAGGCGCACGCGTGCCCGGGGGCGACGGGGGAGGGCTGGCTGGTCCAAGCTGCCCCACCGGGCCTTGCCTGTCCTGGCTGACGGTATTTCCGTTCGGCTGCCGAGAACCGAGCGAAAGGCGGTTCCGCGTCACGCGATATGTCGAGATTGTTTCGCGAGGGCGGTGCCAGGCGCCGAGTGACCGCTCGTCGACGGCAAGGACCGTTACCGAAAGCGCCCGTACACGCCCCGGAAACCACCGCCGGCACATGATCTCAACATGAGCGCATTGACTACCACACCCGATTCGCACGCGGGCTGGTCAGTGTCGCGCAAGGTCCCCATGACGGTCCTGGCGACACTGGCTCTTAGCCTTCTATCTTGCATTGCTTACGCGGCCGAGCCCCAGGCTGCAGTGGGGACCGTCGAGCAGGCCCTGGCGGCTGCCAAACAAGCCAGCGAAGCCGCGGCCAACCTGAAGGTGTCGATGGACACGGTGTGGGTCATGGTGGCTGCGTTTCTGGTGTTTTTCATGAACCTGGGCTTCGCCATGGTGGAGTCCGGCCTCGCTCGGGCCAAGAACTGCGTCAACATCCTCGCCAAGAACTTCATCGTATTCGCAGTATCAGCCCTCGGCTTTCTGGTCATTGGGTGGGGGTTGATGTTCGGAGACGGAAATGGGTTCATTGGAACCCATGGGCTCTGGATGGTGAGCGGGCTCGACAACAGCCCAGCCATGGGCGACGCATACCAGGGGGTCTATGGTTCGATCGCGTGGGCCGGTGTTCCCCTGTGGGCGAAGTTCTTCTTCCAACTGGTGTTCTGTGGGACGGCTGCGACCATCGTCTCCGGTGCCGTGGCGGAACGCATCAAGTTTGGATCATTCATAGTCTTCTCTCTGCTCCTCACGGCAGTCGTCTACCCAATCGTGGGGCACCTGATCTGGGGAGGCGGATGGCTTGCTAGTCAGGGCATGCTGGACTTCGCGGGTTCCTCGGTCGTACACAGTGTCGGCGGCTGGGCAGCTCTGGCCGGCATCATCGTCCTCGGTCCGCGTCGCGGAAAGTACGGTCCGGGAGGTAAGATCACGCCGATCCAGGGTCACAACATGACGTCGGTGACCCTCGGCGGGCTCGTTCTTTGGTTCGGTTGGTTCGGGTTCAATCCCGGCAGTACCATGGCAGCCGATGGGGCCTCGATCGCCCATATCGCCGTGACCACCAACACGGCGGCTGCGGCTGCCACCATCACCGCTGCGCTCACAGCCTGGTTGCTGCTTGGCAAACCTGACCTCAGCATGATCGTCAACGGCACGCTCGCGGGTCTCGTCGCCATCACGGCACCGTGTGCGTTCGTAAGCGTCACGAGCTCACTCATCATCGGCGCCATCGCCGGTGTGTTCGTGGTGTTTGCGGTCATTTTCTTCGACAAGCGAAGGCTCGACGACCCAGTCGGTGCCCTGTCTGTTCACTTGGCCAATGGGATCTTCGGAACGATCGCCGTCGGGCTCTTTGCGAACCCCACGGTTGCTCCTTGCGCGTCGGTGGTGAAGAAGGGCCTGTTGCTCGGTGGGGGGATGGCTCAACTCACTCCCCAGCTCGTGGCACTTGCTCTGGTTGGGGTCATCACCTTCGCCCTAAGCCTGGTCTTCTGGTACGCCATCAAGGCGACGATTGGGGTCCGCGTGACGGAGGAAGAGGAGATTGAAGGACTCGACGTAGGCGAACACGGCATGGAGGCGTATCCCGAGTTCAAGTCCTAGAAGGTGCGCTGTGCGGGCGCGAAGCGTCCGCTGACGTAGCGCTGGCGCTTCAATGCCGCGGTCGCCATTCGGTGCCCGCGGCATTGGGCTGTCGGGGCGCCCCGCAGTCCGTGTCAGGAGGCTGCTCCAGCTCGATTGGTGGCTACACCCGGCGCGTTGGCAGCGGTCATCCGCCTGGGAAACCCGGACCGCCGGAGCTGCTCCCGACCTGTGTCGTCGTGCCCGAGACGGTCCCTCGTATCCCATCGTCTATTGCCGTAACGGAGAGGGTGGCGTCTCGGTCGTGCCTGCGACATTGGTGGAACTGGCGCCGCCTGTCGCTGATGGTGCTGACGAGCGGCCCGTGGCTTCGATCTCGCCAGCGGAGTCATTGCCACCGCTGGCCTCCGCTCCGGCCGTTCCCGCCGAGGATCCGTCGGAGTCGGAGTCGGAGTCACCACTCGGTGCCGCCTACAACGGGCGAGCGCGCCCCCTGGGCGATGCCGCACCCCAGGAGCTCGAGTGAACGCCCGGTTCGTTGGCTACCGGCCCGGTGGGCTCCGTGCAGCGCCGTCGCGGCAACGTGCCCACCTGGATCCACAAGCGCCGCCGCGCGTGCAGACGCTGCGTGAGCGCACGACGCGACTACTTGATGCGGGTCGGGCAACCAAATACGGTGCTGATGCGGCCGTCGGGGTCGCGCTGGATGGCCGTGCACGTTTCTGAGCAGAGCAGCACCCTCGTCGGATGAACGTCGTCATCGTAGTCCCAACCGACGGACGAGACGCACCCTTCGGACTTGCTGAACTCCTCGATCGTGCCGTCGCCATGCACGAAGTCGATGTTGACCTTGGTGGGGTCGAGCCCCTCGCTACTCGTCGGGCTGGGCATGGCCACATCACACGAGAAACCCTCGACCTGGATCTCCTCCAGTCTGTTTCTTAGCGTGGCCGTTGCTTGGGCGGGATCGTCGAGGCCGATGAGGGTGAGTGAGGCGCCGCCAGCCGCGGCGATGGTTTCCAGACTCGAGAGTGATTCGCCCACACCAATCACGTGGATGGGAATGGATGGGTCACCCATGTAGGCGGCACGGGCCACGGCAGCCACGCCCTCCACGGTGTTCTGCAGGGAGTCACCCGCAGGACAGTTGGGATCCTCCTCGGAGGCGCCGGTGGGGATGACGGCGGGTTCCCCATCCGTCACGAGTATCACGGCCACGTGCGCGTCGCGACTGTTCTGTTTGAGCTCGCGCGCGTATTCCACAGCACCGCGGAGCGCCGGAAGGGTTGGGGTGCCCCCTAGTGGCTCACGCTGGTTCAGGCTGACAATGAGGGGGTCAGGCGAGTTCAGCGGCGTGAGCGGGACACTTGGCGACGAGTACTGCGACACCTTGCAGGTCGTCTCGAAGCCGCCCGGCGCAGGAAAGTACGCCAGCGACGCGTGCACGTTCTTCGAGGCCGGCGCGTTGAAGAAGGAGACCATGCCCTCCTTCATCGGGTCCCACCGTGAGGCGCGATTCTGCACTTGGGTGACCACCCCGCTGACCGGGTCGGTGTAGGTCATGTCTCCCATACTTCCCGAGGTGTCATAGATAAAGACTAGGTAGATCGGGGTGAGTTCAGCCGTGGCTTCGCCCTTGGCACACCCTTCGATATCGGCGCTTGCGGAAGCGGCATTTCCGTCGAGGTCCAGCGAAGATGCATCCCCCGAGCCGCTCGGTGCCCCGCCGGTCGAGCTGGCTCCCTCGGGGAAAGAGCCTCCGCTCGAGTGGTCGCGCGCTCCTTCCGAATCGCCACCCCCACATGCGAGGAGCAGACTCGCCGCCAAGCCAACCCAGAGAGCGATAGACAAGGATCCACGCGACATTGACCAACCTCATTCGGCTCGAAACTGACCATGCGGAGCGAGCTGTGCTGCCGGATCGAACACGCGAGTCTGCCTTCGGGTCACAGGACCGGCCGCCATGGGCGCGGTAGCCTTGCACCCTGCAGGGGACGAACCACGAACCCAGCTCCGACAGAGAGCCTGCTAACGGACTTCACCGGTGTACCAATCCATACGTGGCGGGGAGCTGGGCAAGCGGCTCACCGTTAGCGACTTTTCCGGATGCCGGTGCCCCCCGTCCGTCCCGAGGATCGCGCCTGCGCACCGGAGGCTGCCTGGTTTGGACTGACGGCCGTAGCCGCCCCCTCGGACTCCGCCCCTCGGGGAACGCTTCCAGTCAAGGGTCGCTCGCTGGCGCGTGGGCTGCCGCCGCGAGGCGAATTGGTCGGTTTGCGATGCGGTGTGTGGCCGCCCAAGGATGCCTCCATCCCCTTGACTTCTGCCCACGGACGGCTCGGGGCACGAGGCAGGACACCGAGCGGGATGCACAAGTCGTTGCACAACTTGATCGACGGATTGTGCAAACGCGGTTACCGAACACTGCCACACTCAGGCTGCCACTCGGTACGCGGGCATCGCTATTACTCACAAATGTCGCATTTCTCCGCTGTAGCCGGAGCCCCCACCATGGCCCAACCTCGGTCCTTGGAGAACGGAACGGTTCCTGCAGAGGAGTTCTGCATCGGCAAGACGTTGACGCAGCAAGGAGCATGACTGTGAAGCAGGCAATTCAAACGGTATTCGGGTTGGTGGCGGTGCTCGGGCTCGTTCAAGGCTGTGCGGTTGAGGGCGGCGGCGACGAGATCGCTTCCACTCAGGAGCCGCTCGCCTGCAACGACAATTCAGGGGTGAACCCATACAAGGCAGCCCTCGCGGTTGCGATGGCCATGGAACTCGGAAGCATTGACCCCGCAGCGCACCTCACCTGGTCAGGGAACACACCGAGCAATTCTTGGTACACTGTGTCTCCGGGAAGGCTGGCTCTGAGTAGCGCCGCCCAGGCGATCTGTAACGCCAAGGGTGGCTGTCCCAACCTGACGTCGATTCTTGCTCTGCAGTCTAGCTCGGTCAACGACTACATACCCAGTTACGAGTTCAATACCACAAGCCTGCGCAGTGAGCTCTATTCCTCATTTCAGCGACAGGCGGACCACACGGCGAGTCTGAGGATGAACGCTCCGAGCCAGCTTCCTGGTCCTCACACCCTCTCGCTCGCTTCCACGGACGATCTGGGCGGTTGCGGCACTCATTACACCTTCAACGTGACCATGGCTGCTTCCTCGGCCACTACCTCATCGACGAGTGCCTCGTCGACGAGTGCCTCCACCTGCACCGATGTGCGCCCCACCGGGACCTCGTGGGATGCGGCCACCTGTTACCAATGGGCCACGCAAACCAACGAATGCAGGAACTCCTGGATGATCACTGGGAACTACTGCAACCAGAGCTGCGGTCGTTGTAGCGCCACCTCGACGACGACAACGTCCACGTCCACGTCCACGTCCACTTGCACCAACGTTCGCCCCACCGGCACTTCATGGGACGCGGCTACCTGTGACGACTGGGCCACGAAGACCAATGAATGCAGGAACTCCTGGATGATCACTGGGAACTACTGCAACCAGAGCTGTGGCCGTTGCTCCGCCACCACCACCACCACCACCACCACCACAGCGACCTCGAGCACCTACAATTTGCGAAACAACCTGGTGTTCTTTGGTATCGAT
>CAYRKE010000275.1:7373-9542 GCA_964424695.1 uncultured Polyangiaceae bacterium | reverse complement strand
CGGACGAAAGGTCGCGTATTATGTCTGGGTCGACGTTCGAGCATCTTGGGCGCTCCGGAGTCCTGAGCGCCTGCCTGGTAGCCGCCTTGTCGCTGGCGTCCTGCAGAGGCGAGCCGACCGAATCGAATCACGAGCAGCACGCGGGCACTGCGACCGCCGGTGCAGCGGGACGAGCAAGCGCATCGGGCGGAGCGAGCGGGGCAGGAGGCACCGCCGAAGCCGGACAAGGTACCGGCCACGATACCACACCGGAGGGATGCGCCACGTCGGCCGAGTGCAAGAACCGCGGCCTGTGCGAACTCGAGGACGGCGCGTGCGTCGCCACCGCTGAGGGATGTACCCAATCCTACGACTGCTCCGACCACGGCCTGTGCGAACTCGAGGACGGCGCGTGCGTCGCCACCGCTGAGGGATGCACCCAGTCCTACGGCTGCTCCGACCATGGCCTGTGCGGATTCGAGGACGGCGCTTGTGTGTCCACGGCCAAGGGGTGTGCCTCTTCGCGGCGCTGCAGAGAAGAAGGGGTATGCGGGTTCGAAGACGGCGCTTGTGTCCTCACCGCCGAGGGATGCGCCTCGACGTGGTCCTGCTCCGATCAAGGCCGGTGTGGATTCGAGGGTGGGCAGTGCGTTGTCACCGCAGAGGGTTGTGCCCAATCGTACGGCTGCTCCGGCCATGGCCTGTGCGGATTCGAAAGCGGCGCGTGCGTCCCCACCACCGACGGATGTATCGAGTCGTTTGACTGCGATCGGTATGGCCTGTGCGGATTGGAGGACGATGCGTGCGTCCTCGCCACCGACGGATGCATCGAATCGCCTGACTGCGGTCGGTATGGCCGATGCGGGTTCGAAGATGGCGTTTGTGTCGTCACCGCTGAGGGATGTGCGTCTTCGAGCATCTGCGCTTACGGAGCAGACTGCAGATTCGAGGATGGGCAGTGCCTCGAAGGCTGTTCCGGTTCCGATTGTATCAACGGACTCGGCCACGGCGGCGCGAGCGGACTCGAAGGCTGTTCCGATTGTATCAACGAAGGCCCAGCAGCTGGCGGCTACGGCGGGGCTGGCGGACTCGATGGCTGTTCCGATTGTATCAACGAAGGCCCAGCAGCTGGCGGCTACGGCGGGGCTGGCGGACTCGATGGCTGTTCCGATTGTATCAACGAAGATCCAGTGGGGTAGTATGCCACGTCGATGGTCCGTGCCACGAGGAGGGAATGGCCCCATGACGCAGCTTCGGCGCCGCATTCAGTGCCACCACGGTGACGCAACGAGAGGATGTCATGCCAATGTCTAGGTTCATCTCCAGGCAACCCGGAATCGGCGGAATTCTGACGACGTGCTTGGTTGCTATCTTGTTGCTGGCGTCGTGCGGAAGCGAGCCGACCTCGTCGAAGCACGATGCACACGGGGACACCGCGGCGGCCGGCACAGCGGGACGAGCGAGCGAGGCGGGCGGAGCGGCCGGAGCGAGTGGGTCAGAAGGCACAGGCGACGCCGGACGAGACGCCGGGGACGAGCCAACGCCGCAGGAATGCGCTAGGTCAGCGGACTGTGCGAAACACGGTCTGTGCGGATTCGACGACGGTGCTTGTGTCCCAACCGCTCAGGCATGTGCCGCCTCCGACGACTGCTGGGATCATGGCCTGTGCGCATTCGAGGACGGGGCTTGTGTTCCGACTGCCGAGACCTGTGCCGGCTCGGCGGGGTGCGAGAACCACGGACTGTGCGGGTTCGAGGACAGCGCATGCGTCGCTACCGCCGAAGGATGTGCCGGCTCGGAGGACTGCCGGGATCAGGGCGCGTGCGCATTCGAGGACGGCGCCTGTGCTGTCACTGCCGAAATCTGTGCTAACCAGACAACAAACGCCTGCTTTGGCCATGGTCTCTGCACATTCGAAGACGGCGCTTGCGTTGCCACCGCTGAGAGCTGCCAGCACTCAGAGGACTGCGAAGACCACGGACTGTGCGGGCTCGAGGACGGCGCATGCGTCGCCACCGCCGCAGGATGTGCGGGCTCGTACGGTTGCCAGAGCGACTACCTGTGCGAACTCGTAGACGGCACCTGTGTCATTACCGCCGAGGTGTGTGCCAATAGTTGTGAGTACTCGGGCTCTTGCGGGTTCGAGGACGGCGCGTGCGTTGCCACCCCAGAGGGATGCGCCGCCTCGGA
>CAYRKE010000275.1:0-7273 GCA_964424695.1 uncultured Polyangiaceae bacterium | reverse complement strand
AGTAACCAAGCCAGTGTAGGACCGACGGCCTGCTCCGGATGAAGGAGCCGCTTGCCTCTACTACGTCAGACCGAGCGCCGCTCGGAGCCCAGCCCATGGCGGAGACTAGCCACGTTCCCGGGTTCGCCACGAGGCTTGGCGCCCGCGCCGCTTGCGGCGGGCCAACGCCCCCTGCTCCTTCTTGAGAGCCGGTCGACCAGTTCCGTGACGCCCTGGGCCTGAGCGCGGATTGACCCCCTCCCAAGTCACACAACCATCTGAACTTATTAAAGTCTTACCGCATCCGAACCGCAACGGTGCCCTCGGACGACAGCAGCCCCCATGATTCGGCCGATGGTAGAACACTCCATCGAGTCCACGCGCCGGGACACCGCAATGCGACTTGGGGCGACTGGTTAATGGGCTCGTGCCTCGAGCGTCATGGTTCTGCGAACCCGTGACGCATGGAACTCCGAAAACCGTGATCCCCAGCCAAGAGAAAGGCGGACTGCCGAGCACTCTGGCGCAGATCTACCTCGACCACCACGATCGGCTCTTCCGGGCGGCCCATCGCGTCACGGGAAGGGCGTGTGACGCCGAGGACGTGGTGCAGACCGTCTTCCTCCGACTCGCGACTCATGAGCAAATGGCGCAAAATGCCGACAACCTCTCGGCGTATCTCTATCGAGCCGCCATCAATGCCGCGCTCGATCTGCTGCGGGCACGACGGGAAGGCAAGATCATCTCCTTGGACGCGGTCGACCAGCGCCCGGCCGACGACGGAGACCCAACCATGGGAGACCAGGCTCTGCGCGGCTGGCTTCGAGAGGCCCTCGCGAAACTCACCCCGCGTTGGGCCGAGATGTTCGTGCTCAAGCATGTCGAGGGCTGCGATAATGGCGAGATAGCCCGCCTGTGTGGGACCTCCCAGGCCGTCGTGGCCGTCACGCTGTTCCGCGCCCGGGCTCGATTGAAGAGCGAGCTCACGGCGCAGATCGGAGGCGCACCGTGAAGGCGCCAGTCAACAAGCGCAGTCTTACCCTGGACCGTGCGATCCAAGCGGTTCGAACCGACACGCCATCGCCGCAAACGCTGGCAGAGTCGCGGGCGCGTCTGCAGGCGCGGCTCTTCGGCGCGCCCGGCGCGACACCCACGGATGCCCCCATCCGCGGCTGCGATGACGTCCAGTCGCTGCTCGCCACCTATCGTCGCGGCGAACTCTCGGCGCCGCGCGCCCTGCTGGTGCGCAATCATCTGACTGAGTGCGCCAGTTGCCGCGACGTGTATAGCCGTCGCGGCGCGCTCCGCCTGGCCACCACCCCGTGGCAGCGTTCTGCCGAACCGCGGCTCGAGCGGCCACCCCGCGGGCGCCGCCCCTTCGCGGTTCTCGCGGCGGCCATCGCCCTGTGCGCCGCGGTCTTGGTGGCGCGATCGGCATTCTTCGGGGCTCCGGATGGGCAGCGCGGAACCGTGCGCATCGTGAGCGAGGTGCTCTACGGGATCACGGGCGCCACGGCCTCGCGGCTCGAGCCAGGCGCCCCTCTCGGCGAGGGACAGGTCGTCCGTGCGGGGGCGTCTCCCCAGAGCGTGGTGCAGCTCACCGACGGTTCGATGGTGGAGCTGGGCGAACGCGCGGAGTTCTCCCTATCGACGCGCGGCAAAGACACGACGCTGCACCTGAACCGTGGCCAGATCATCGTGGAGTCTGCTCAGCGTAGCTTGGGCCACCTGCACGTGGTGACCCGCGATTGCCGGGTGACGGCTACAACAGGGGTATTCTCCGTGCTGGCCAGCCTCAAAGGCACGCGCGTGTCGGTCATCCAGGGTGAGGTGCAGGTTGCAGAGGGGGGCGGCGGCAAGCGGGCACTCCACCGCGGTGACCAGGTGACGACGAGTCCGACCCTTGCGAGCACCCCCATCGAGCAGGAGGTTGGCTGGAGCCGCAACCTAGACGAGTATCTGGCGCTACTGCGCGAACTCACTGAGCTCCGAAAGCAGTGGCAGACGGTGCACCTCCCAGCGCTACGCTACGAGGCTCGCTTCACGAGGCTGGTCCCCGACAATACAGTCGTGTATGCGGCCCTTCCCAACTACGGTGAGGCACTGAACGAGGGCTATCGGATCTTCAAGGAACGACTCGGAGAGAGCGAGGTGCTCGGCAAGTGGTGGGCCGAGAGCGAGCTCGGCGCGCAGGGTAAGCAGCTCGAGGACCTGATTGGCACGGTCCACGATCTCGGCGGATTCCTGGGAGACGAGGTCGTCATCGCGGGGGCACTCGACTCGGACGCCCAAGAGGAAGCCCAGGAGGTGGTGGTGCTGGCGCAGGTCACCAAACCAGGGCTCCGCGGCCTCATCGGTGCCGAGCCCGCGTTCGCGGAAGGCGCCACATTCCCCATCACGGTTTTGGACCAGCAGGACGTAGCCTCGGGTGCGCTCGAGGAAGTCCGTGGCAACGGGGCTCTGCTCCTCCTCACCCCGAGCGTCGCGGCGCTCTCCACCGCGCCCGCGGCGCTAGCCGAGGTGGCGGCGCGACTCGAGTCCGGGGACATTAGCGCGTTTCCCCTCTCCGAGCTGGGGGAGCGGGTAACGCGAGCCTATGAAGGAGGCGTCAGTCTCCTGCTGGCCGCCGATCTCGAAACCCTGTCGACCTCTGGAGCCCCAAGCCAGGCCGGCGGCGCGGCCCCGAGGACCATGCGCCGATTGCTCTTCGAGCACAAGGACGTGCAGGGGCAGTCGCTCAGTACCGGCGAGCTCTCCTTCGCCGGGCACCGCGACGGCGTTGCGTCGTGGTTGGCAGCACCAGCCCCCATGGGAAGCCTCGATTACATGACGCCCCACGCCAGCGCGATAGCCGCCTTCATGGTTCGGCGCCCGGCCGAGGTCATGAACGACATGCTCCGCCTCGATCCGAACAGCAACCAAGCGCTCACCAAGTTGCTGGAGTTCGAGGCGAACTGGAACGTCCGTGTCCAAGAGGATCTGGCCGAGAGCCTCGGCTCCGAGGTGGCGGTCGCGCTGGACGGTCCCCTGCTCCCCAAGCCATCCTGGAAGCTGGTAGCTGAGGTGGTGGATGCCGATCGCCTCGAACTCGGGCTCGAGAAGCTCCTTCGCCATGCTGACCAGGAACTCCGGAAGAGAGGCCAAGGTGCCTTGGTCTTCGAGCGCGAGGTGGTCCACGGCTACACCTACCATCGAGTAGAAACCCGCGGCACCCAGTTCCCGCTCGAGGCAAACTACGCCTTTGTCGACGGCTACCTGGTGGTGACGCCATCGCGAGCCCTGCTCTCGCGCGCGATCCAGACCCACCGCCAGGGCGAAAGCCTGGCGCGAAGTAGTCGTTTCACGAGCCTACTGCCCCGAGACGGCCACGCGTCGTTCTCGGGAGTAGTGTTTCAGGACCTGATGAGCGTCGCAGCCGCAGCGCTGGGCTCGGCGGACGTCGGCATGACCGCTGATCAGCAGCAGGGTCTCGAGACGCTGCTCAACGAATCCAAACCCAGCCTAGTCGGCTTCTACGCCCGAGAGGATCGGATCGAGATGGCCGGCGTCGGCAATCTGTTCGGTACCCTGTCGGAGGGTGTGGCGCTGCCCGAGCTATTGCGCCATACATTCCCGAAACCTTCAGCAGAGCTGGGAAGTGACGCGAGGCAATGACACCGGTAATCGAGCTGTTGGGTTTGACGGTGCGCCTCGGTGGGCGCACCGTGCTCGACGATCTGCGTGGGGCCTTCCAGGGTCGCGCCTTGGGGCTCCTCGGCCCGAACGGGGCGGGCAAGTCGACGCTCATCAACACCCTCCTGGGCTTCTACACCCCGAGCTCGGGTTCTGCCCGGGTCTTCGGCCTCGATCCCGCGGTATCGGGGCGAGCGGTGCGGGCGTTGCTGGGCTACATGCCGGAGAACGACGCCTTCATCGCCTCCATGAGCGGCGTACACTTCGTGCGCTATATGGGCGAGCTGTCGGGCCTTCCGCCGAACGAAGCCCTGGAACGGGCCCACGAGATCTTCGTCCACGTCGGCCTCGGTGAGGCCCGCTACCGCCAGCTCGGCACGTACTCCATCGGGATGAAGCAGCTCGCCAAACTCGCCCAGGCGATGGTCCATGGTCCGAGGCTCCTGCTCCTGGACGAACCCACCAACGGCCTCGATCCGACCGCGCGCCAGCGGATGATCCGCTTGATCCAGGAGGTGCGTGACGCGGGGGAAACCCGCCTGCTGATCTCGTCACACCTCCTTCACGACGTGGAGGAGTGCTGCGACCAGGTCCTGATTCTCAAGCAGGGGCGCATCGCGGCCCACGTGGATCTCGAGGAGCAGCGGAGGGCCAATCGGAGGTTCCTGGAACTGGAAGTAGCCGGTACGCTCGAGGACTTCTCCCGCGCCGTGCGCCCCCTCGGTTGCGAATGTGCCACCTTTCCCGGAGCCGGTGGGGCGGCCAGGGTGAGGATGGTGCTCCCCGAAGACGTCGAGGTGCGGGCCCTGTACGATCTGGCGGAGCGTCACGGCGTGTTGATCCGACGCATGAACTACCGCCGCGATTCCCTGGAAGAGCTTTTCCTCGATGCCATGCGGGACGACGCTTCACACGGCACTGGAGCGCTCAGCCAAGCCGAGCGCTCCGTGGCGCCGCCATGGGCGAGCCCAGTGCCGGCGTCCGCCGGGCGGGCAGCGGAGGATGGGGGGCGGCCCGCCGCCGAGGAGGCAAGCCGTGTCCGTCTATAGGCGCCAGTATCATGCATATGGCGGCGCGCTCACCCCGGAGCGTTCGCGCTTCCTGGTCGTGGTGCGGTACGCGCTCGATGAGCTTCTGGGGTCGCGCATGCTGATGGCCTTCCTGCTGGTGGCTCTGTTGCCCGTGCTGGCGGAGGCCGTGCTGATCTACCTCGCGCACAATCCGGTCGCGCGCGCATTGGTGGGCCTCGCCGACATCGAGAAGTTCCTACGGATCGACAGCGGGTTCTTCTATCACGTGCTCTCCACCCAGTGCTTCTTGGGGTTGATCCTCACCGCCTGGGTTGGGCCTGGCCTCATCGCTGCCGATCTTGCGGGCGGCGCTCTTCCCCTGTATCTGAGCCGCCCCTTCTCGCGCGCCGAGTATGTCCTCGGCAAAGCAGCAGTGCTCGTGGTGCTCCTCTCGGGCCTCACGTGGATCCCCGGTCTCCTGCTCTACCTGTTGAATGCCGCCCTCGCTGAGGGAGCCTGGGGGATGACGCACGTCCGGATCCCATTCGCGCTGATCGCCGGCAGTTTCGGCTGGATCTCGGTGGTCGGGTTGTTCGCGCTCTCCCTCTCCGCATGGATCAAGTGGCGGCTCGCGGCAAGCGCCATGCTCTTTGGGGTGTTCTTCGTGAGCGCAGGATTGGGCGAAACGGTTGCCGTGGTGTTGCGGGTCTCCTGGGGCAGAGTGTTCAGCCTGAACGAGGTCTTCGAGGTCGTCTGGGCCCACCTCTTGGGGTCGCCGCATCCGGACCGCGGGGTGCCGCTGCACGCAGCCTGGCTGGTCTTGGCCGGCCTGTGCGGCGTCTCGCTCTGGGTCCTCCATCATAGGCTCCGCGCCCGCGAGATGGTGAGATGAGCTCAGAGGCGAGCGTTGTCTTCGACGATGTCGCGAAGTTCTACGGCGAGGCGCTCGGCGTCAACCGCGCCAGCTTCACCATTCCACCAGGCGTGACCAGCCTGGTGGGCCCGAATGGCGCTGGAAAGACCACCCTCATGAACCTGATGACGGGGCTGATTCGGCCAACCCGCGGCTCCATCAGCGTCGTGGGGATCCCCACCAATGCCCCCGAGCGCCTCTTCCGCGTGGTGGGGTATTGCTCGCATTTCGATGCGTTTCCGCGGGGAGTGACCGGCCGTAGCTTCATCTCGGACTGGCTCCGGCTCCACGGATTCGACGAGGACGAGGTCTCCCGTCTCGCCGACGAGGCCATCGAGCGCGTCGGACTGACCGAAGCCGCTGACCGACGCGTGGCCGGCTACAGCAAGGGAATGCGCCAACGCATCCGACTGGCGTTGGCGATCAGTCACCGCCCAACCGTCTTGGTGCTCGATGAGCCACTCAACGGGCTCGATCCAATGGCGCGGGCCGACGCCATGGCCCTGTTTCAGGCCCTCGGGCGCGAAGGCCTCCACGTCATCATCTCGAGTCACATCCTCCACGAGGTCGACCGTATCTCGGATCGAGTCATCCTCCTCTCCCACGGCTACGTGGTGGCCGAGGGGCAGATCCACGGCGTGCGCAGCGAGGTCACGGAGCACCCGATGCAGATGTTGGTACGCTGCTCGGACCCCGGCCTCTTGGCCGCTCGGCTATTCCATCACGAACACGTGGTCGAGGCCAAGCTGCACCGGGATGGCCGCGGTCTCTTGGTCCGCACGCGCGACGTCGAGTCTTTCTACCGTTTAGTCCAGCAGCTCGTGGTCACCGAGCACATCGCTCTGGAATCCGTGGCACCGGCCGACGACGATGCGTTGGCGCTCTACCAGTACCTGATTGGCTCGGAGACTTAGCAGCGGATGCCGGAACGACAGCAAGGGACAGACCAATCGGAGTGGCCACTCTGGCGGCGGCAGCTCTTCGCTCTCGTGCGGCTGGAGCTCCGCCGCAACCTGCTGTCCCCCCGCGGCCTGTGGGTGCTCTTCCTGGCGTTCGTGCCCACCGTGATCGCGGGCCTGCATTCCTCCTTCACCGTGTTTCGGCCAACCCCGTGCACCATCGAGCACGACACCCAGGTGCTAGCCTGGGTCTTTCAGCTCTTCTACCTCCGGCTTGCCATCTTCTTCGGTTGCCTGGGGGTCTTCGTGCGAACGTTCCGCGCGGAGATCGTCGACAAGACGCTCCACTACTACCTCATCGCTCCGATCCGTCGCGAGCTACTCGTGGTGGGCAAGTACCTCGCGGGTAGCCTGGGCTCTGCCGCCGTATTCGCTACCGGCGGCGCAGGCTGCTTCGCGCTCATGTACCTGCACCACGGCTCGGCCGCGACGGCGTTCCTGCTCGAGGCCCGGGGCTTGGCCCACCTCGGCGCCTACCTCGGGGTCACCCTGCTCGCCTGTGCGGGCTACGGAGCCGTGTTCCTGGCCATGGGGCTTCTCTTCAAGAACCCGGTGCTTCCCGCAGTCGTCTTCTTTGGATGGGAGTCGATCAGCGGAATGCTCCCCGCGGCACTCCAGCTGCTGAGCGTCACCTTCTACCTGAAGCCGCTCTTCCCCGTCGAGCTGCCGGTGGTGGGGCTCTCGGGGCTCTTCACCGTCGTCGTCGAGCCGTTACCATCCTGGGCGGCTGTGTTGGGGAT
>CAYRKE010000274.1:0-9576 GCA_964424695.1 uncultured Polyangiaceae bacterium | reverse complement strand
CCATACGCGACGCAGCCTGGTCCTGGGCCAGGGGGACCTACTCCCTCCTGTTCGCGCTGTCGAGCGTGACGCTGGAGCTTGGCGGAAGCGTGGCCCGGGAGCGCACCGAGCTAGGGTCCTACGTCTTCTCGGACGGGATCCGCACTGGAGTTCTCCAGGACTGTCCCCATCTCGTCCTGGCAGCGCTTCCGTTCCTGACCGGAAGGCGGAGGCTGGGCACCTGCTGGCTGGTGGTGGTCGTTCCGAGTCTCTTCTTGCCTCTCGCATTCGGCTGGTCCAGCTGGCAAGGCGGTGGCGGCGCGAGCCTGCGCTACTTCTTGCCGCTGCTCCCCCTTGGGTCCATCGCCGTGGTAGCGGCGCTCCGAGAGCTCAGGCCACGGTACTGGACGGCTCTCCACCGCACGCTGCTGGTGCTTGGTGCTTCCCTGTCGGGCTTCGTGTGGTGGACCCTGCTCCGCCTCCCGCGCGGAAGCTACGCCGTGGAGCTCGCTCGGAGCCCGCTCTCCACGGGGCTCGCACTGAGCATGGTCCTCTTCGTGCTCCTGCGAGGGCTAGGCACGAGGAGGCTCAAGCGTTGGAGCAGAGCGCCTTGCGCATTCTTGCTCGGAGTCACTCTGGTGTGGTCGATAGCGAGCTGCCACGGGTACGCCTCGCAACTATCGCAACGTCAACGAGCGGTCAGCGCGGACATCACGGCGATCGTTCACCGCGTCATGCCACCGGACGCCCTGCTGTTCCTGGACTACCCGACCCCTACCCCGAGTACGGTCACCGTGGCCTACCCGGGGGTGGATGACGCGGCAGACGCTTGGCGGCTCATCCTGGTCTTCCAAAGCCGCGGACAGCGCATCTTCGGGATCATGGACCGCACGCACTGGGACACCCTGATGAGCCGCCCCGAAGCGCGTGGCGGCCTGCTGCGCCTGGCGAGCGCCGGCTCGGTCATCATCGCCGAAGTCCTGCCCCGGTGGGATGGTGCCCCAGACCAGGCCGCAAAGACCCACTCCGCCTTCCGCCGCCCCTATTCGGGCTCCGAGTAGATCTCCGAAGTGAAGCTCGTCGCCACCATGCGCCCCTGGGAGCCCCCGCCGTCGAAGTCGCTCACGGCTTGGATCACGTACCACGGCTCGGTCGTAGCCCCCCATGCAGGAGGGTCCTGGATCTGGAGCGGCGGCGGGGCTTCCCCAGCCAACCCGGCCACGCAGGCATACCCGAACCTTACCCGACGCTTGACCACTGGCCCGAGCAGGCGCCACCGCAGATCCCGGTCCGAGTCGTCGTTCAAGAAGAACGGTCGGTTCTGGGCGTCCGGCGCTGCCGGATAAAAATCCTCCAGGTTGCCTTGGCTGACATTGAGGTACTGATGGTTCTCCGCACGATAGGACTCCTGCGCAGCGCGAATCGCTTGAATCACCGCGGTGGCCTCGGTGGTTCGCGACGAGTTCACGTAGCGGTGCACACTGTAGATGGCGAGAGTTGCCAGCACCGAAACGATGGTGACCACCGCCATCAGCTCAGCGAGTGTAAAGCCTCTCACTCGGCGGTTGGATTGACAGACTCTCTCAGCCATCTCGTGCGTCGGCATATCGCGTTCAGGACTCAGCTCCCCCAAGCCTATACCCGGAATGCCCAGTCATCGAGCCACGACCCCTCGGTCCACAAAGGCGCCCGGTTTCCTCGTCTGGGTGGCGCATCGACGGCAGGCAACCCAGCTTCGGCACAGTGAACGACACTCGCCCTCACTGTCGGCAACTATGAAGACTCCGAATCCGGCTCCTCGTCCGCGCCATCCCCAGCCATCCCCAGCTTCTTCAGACGATACCGGATCGAGCGAAAGGTGATCCCGAGCAGTTCCGCCGCGTGTTTGCGGACGCCGCCCGCCCGATCCAAAGCCTCGACCAAGAGCCGCCTTTCCACGTCACCCAGAACCTCGTCGAGCTGGCAGCCCCCGTCGGGCAAGCTGATACTGGCGTCACTCAGTGCGCCGGCCATGCCACTCACCTCGGGTGCCAGCTCGCCGAGTCCGATGTACGGCGACACGGCAAGAGCCACCCCGCGTTCGATGATGTTCTCCAGTTCGCGAACATTGCCCGGAAAGGGGTAGCGCTCGAGCGCGCGCTGCGCGTCCGGGGTCAGCCCTATCACCGGCTTCCCTTGCTCAGCGGCGAAGCGCTTCACAAACACCTCGACCAGCCCGGGAATGTCCTCCCGTCGCTCGGACAGCGGCGGAAGCCGAAGCCGAATGACATTCAGACGGTAGTAGAGGTCCTGCCGAAACCGCCCCTGCTCCACGGCCTCTTCAACGTCACGATTGGTGGCGGCGAGCACCCGGACGTCGACCGGCACCTCCGACGAGGCGCCCACCGGCCTCACCGTCCGCTCCTGAAGCACCCGGAGGAGCTTTACCTGAAGGCTCAGGGGCAACTCTCCAACCTCGTCGAGAAAGAGGGTGCCGCCGTCTGCCCCACGAAACATCCCGATGTGGCGTTGCACGGCGCCCGTGAAGGCCCCCTTCTCGTGACCAAACAACTCGCTCTCCATGAGCGCTTCCGGCAGCGCCCCGCAATTCACCACGAGAAAGGGCCGCGAGGCGCGATCGGATCTCTGATGGATCCGCCGGGCGATCCGCTCTTTGCCAGTCCCACTGGGACCGGTGATGAACACTGTGGTGCGGACTGGGGCGATGCGATCCACAACCTCGAGGACGTCCCTCATCGCCCGGCTGCGCGCCACAGCCTCGATCCCAGTGCTATCGAGGGTGAGGGCCTTGAGCCGCTCGTTCTCGGCGATCAGCGCGTGCTTTTCGTGAGCCTTGCCGATCAGCGCGTTGAGCTCCGCGGGATCGAACGGCTTGGTCACGAAATCGTAGGCTCCGGCGTGCATCGCCGCGAGAGCATTCTCCACGGTGGAGTGCGCGGTGATGAGGATCACCTCGGTCGCAGAACTTCGGGTCTTCGCCGCACCTAGCACATCCAGACCCGAACCATCCGGCATCGACAGATCGGTGAGAACGACAGGATACGGCTTGGGGCTCTGCTGGATCGCCTCCAGAGCTTCTCGTACCCCCCGGCACGCCGTCACCCCATAACCCTCGCGTTTGAGCGATATCTCGAGCATCTTCCGTAACCCTGGCTCGTCGTCGACGACCAAGACACGGACGGCGCTGGCCACACGCGTCACCATGGTGGAACGAATATCACAGCCACATCGAAGGATGGCAGAATCGCTTCGATTCCTGGGCCGTGGCTGCCCCACCCCACGCGGCACGACTCTACAGTGTCACGGCAAGCGCGTGATTCCGGCCGTGGCTCCCAGACTCAAGACGGCCCCTCCATAGCGTCGGGATCCGGCCGGGTGCCCCGTCCGCGCGTGACCCCGGAAGTCCCAAGCGAGACCGACCTCGCGACCCAAGGTTTCGGGAAGCCCCGACGCGAAAGTCATCCACCGGGGCCCGAATAGCTTAAGCTTCTTGCGCCAATGACGTTTCGGCCTACCATACAGATCTGCTTGACTTGGTGAGGTTTCGATGAGATTCCGGCGTGCCCTGGCATTTGCGCTCCCGGCGGGTTTGGTCCTGTTGGCCAACGCCTGCGGCAGCGATGAGAGCACCGAAGAGGCGGCAACCGCTGCACAGGACAGCGCAGGAGCGCCTGGGGTCGCGCTAGATGACCCAGATGACGCGGTCGTCGCTCCAGTGGTGTCGCCCGACTCGCTCTCACTCAACGTGGATGGAGAGTTGGTGCTGGGCCCTGGAGATGTGGTCGAGCTGACGATCGAGGCTTCCCCGCCTGGCATCTATGAGATCCGCCTCTCGCTCCTGGACGAGGTGCAAGACGCTTCGCTTGCAAAGGGCAAGGTCGAAACGGACGAGGCCGGCAGGGCTACGGTTCAGCTCACTGCCCCCACCACACCATCGACTTTTCGAGTTCGGATCACCTCGGGTGATGCGTCGCTGGAAACGGCAGTCTCCGTCAAGGCAGATCCGGTGGCGGTACTCACCGTTGTACCGCTATACGCCGGAGAACGAGATACCCCGCACTGGATCGCCGAGGCCTTTCCGGGAGTCAGTTGTGCGGAGCTCTCCGCAGCCGAGGTCGCGGCACCGCACGCTACCGCTGCCGACGACGGTGAGGTGCTTCGCCTGGAGAACCTCCCTGTCGACACACCGATGGCTGTCGTCGCCAGGTACGAGCAGGCGGTCAGTGGCTGTGTCGACGTGGCCGCACTCCGTGCCCAAGAGCTGAGAGTCGTCGAGGTACGGGCTTCCGATCGACCCACGCAGGTCGAAACCACCGCGTTCTCCGTCCGGTTCAGCGTCGATGACACCTACAACGCTTGGTACGATGGGCTCTCCGAATCCATTGCGCCAACACTCGCGTCGGCGCTGGGCGAAGGAGAGAGCTTCCGACACTTGCTCGACACCATGGCGGAGTCTCTCGACCCCGAAGCAGCATCGAGCTTCACCGCCACGCGCAACCTGCGAGCCTGGGACGCCAGAATCTGGGCTCTCTGGGGCAACTCGGCATCGACGCGCATCGCTGATGTGCTCCGGGGCTGGATGCAGCAGGGCGTGGACGACTCGGCCTCGACGGACGTGTTTGTCGGGACGCTGGACTTCGAGACCACCCCGGAGGCGCCCATCATGCCGATGACCAGCCTTGCCGGCGTCGAAGCCACTCAGGCAGCGTTGGCCACCCCCGTGGACGTCGCGCTCGAACTCGGGCCATCGAATTCCGTCGCACTCGGTGGGCGCTTCTACTGGCAACCGAGTCGGCTCCTGGCCGGGCTGGCACTGACCCCGGCATTGGCAGCGACCCCGGAAGCGACATCGGCGACAGAAGCCTTGGCAGCTCAGTTGGACTGTGGCGGGGTCGCTCGGTCCCTGGTCGAGGCCTCGGACGACGCGTCGATTTATGAGGGATGTGACGAGGCTTGCGCCGCCGAGGTGTGCCTTGCCGCGTGCGATCTGATCTGGATTGCCGTACGCGGGGCATCGGCTCAACGCTCCTCCGAAGCAACGCTGGATTGGTCCGCCCGGGCAGCGGCCCAAGTCGACGAGGGCTCCCAGCTCACGAGTTTCGATGGTGCTTGGGTGGGCACGCTCACCGTGGAGGACACCACCCTATCGCTTCGCGGCGGCGTGGAGGGCTCACTCTAGCGGGCCCTCGCAGGCGTTCCCAGTACGACACCCAAGGGGCACCCCTGACGGCTTGACGCACCCCGGTGCCCGCAAAACGATCATGACGCCGCGAACGCCAGATAGAGCTGCCCCCCTCGTCGTACGGAACCCAGCCTCTGGTGCAGTGCTCGCCGAGCTCCCCGTCGCGGGCACCGAAGACGTTGTCCGAGCCGCCGCGTGTGCGCGCACGGCGCAACGGGAATGGTCCAGGATCGGCATCCAGCGGCGGTCGGAGATGCTGCTCCGTTTTCGCGGGGCACTCGTCGCGAACAGCGAGCAATTGCTCGACACGTTGGTCGCCGAGACCGGCAAGGCAAGGCAAGAAGCCCTACTCCAGGAACTCTTCCTCCTCCTCGACTACGTCACCTGGGTCACCTCGCGCGCCGGGCAGACGCTCTCGCCAGAGACGCTCGAGCTACACCTCCTCAAGCACCGTCGCAGTGTCCTCCACTACGAACCCCGCCAGCTCACGGGCGTCATTTCCCCGTGGAACTACCCGCTCCTGATTCCGTTCACCGGAGCCGTTGCTGCGCTCGTCACAGGCTCCGCCGTGCTGGTCAAACCCAGCGAGCATACGCCGCTCACGGCCATAGCCGTCGAGCGCATTTGGAAGGATGCCGGACTACCGGTGGAGCTTCTGCAGGTCCTGGTCGGCGCCTCGCCGACGGCCGAAGCGCTAGTGCGTGTGGTGGATCAGGTTCTGTTCACCGGTGGGGTCGCGAATGGTCGCCGTGTGGCAGAGGAATGTGGCCGCCGACTGATCCCCTGCACCCTTGAGCTCGGAGGGCTCGCCCCCCTCATCGTTCTAGCGGACGCCGATCTGGAGCGCGCAGCTCAGGCCATCTGTTTCGGAGCGTTCGCCAACGCCGGCCAGGCGTGCATTTCGGTGGAACGTATCTACGTCGAGCGAACCGTCTATCACCGGCTCCTGACGCGGGTCGCGGCGCTGGCCGAGCGCCTCCGGATCGGAGATCCAAGCCAGGGAGTGGTCGACGTGGGGGCCATTACCGTGGAGGCTCAGCTCGACAAGGCTCTGGCCCAAATCGCGGACGCCGTGGCCCGCGGCGCACGCGTGGTAGCCGGCGGACACCGCCTTCCTGGGCCGGGTCGCTTCCTGCAGCCCACGGTCATCGCCGACTGTAACCACTCGATGCGCATCATGCTCGAGGAGTCGTTCTGCCCGATTGCTCCCTTCATGCCCTTCGATCGGCTCGATGATGCGATCAGGCTAGCTAACGAACCCTCCGTGGGGTTGGCGGCGTACCTGTTCACGAGGGATCTCGGAGCAGCGGAGCGCCTCGGTCTCGGGATCCACGCCGGCAGCGTCCTCGTTAACGACGTCATGTCCCACTACGGGTGTCCCGAAGTCCCCCTTGCTGGCATGAAAGACAGCGGGCTCGGTTCGGTGCATGGCCAGGACTCCCTCCGCCAACTGTGCCAGGTTCGACACATCAGCCTGCCCCGGATCGCGACTCCCACCCGCGACCCGACCTGGTTCCCGTACAGCGCCGCCGCGTACGGAATCGGCCGACGCGCGGTCGAGTCCTGGTTCTCGTCGGATGGACTCCTGCGCAGGCTTCGAGATCTCTTCGGGAGCACGTAGACGGCGACGCCCCAGCGCGACTCCCGACCAGGCAGCCGATGGCAACACGGCCGGGGTTGCTGGTCCCCACAGCCCCTTGCGGCGCCGCCGTTCTCGAGTAGACCGCGTCCAATGCGAGCCGAAAACGCCATCATGTGGACCCTGGGCCTGATCGGGATCGGAAGTGTCGTGGGTTCTGCAGCGTGGCGCGTTACCCACGCCGGCAAGGCGCCGAACAGCACCGTAGAAAAGCCCGCGGCTGCTCAGAGCAGTTCTGCGGCTCCCCGGATCTCCCCAGCCGAGCGCGGGGGTACGGTTTCGCCGACCTTCGCATGGCCCGATGGCAAGCTCGGGAGGGTCGAGATCCAGCACATCCGTGAGCGCCCGGATGCGCCCGCCATGCAGGCCACCATAACCTACGAGATCTCGGTGGCCTCGCTCAGTGATGGCCAGCGGCGCATCAGTTTCGAAAACCCCACGCCGCAGGCCACTCCTGGACAACCGCCGCCGCAGGCCCTCGATCTGCTGAATCCGCCGCTCATCGTCGACAAGAAGGGCACCATCGCCAGCGTGGACGACGAACAGGCGCTCGTTCAGACGCTGGTCAAATCCGTCAGCAAGACGCCTGGGGCGCCTCCAGTCGCTCAACTCACGTCGCTCATGGCGGTCGTCGTGCATGCCCGGGCCCACAATGGCTGGGATAGCCTGGTCGCCACCTGGAACGGGATGGAACTGCCGGTCCAGGGTGAGCGACAGACCGTGCTGACGGATCTCGCTCCGACACCCGATGGCCCCCCGCTCCAAATCACGACGAAGATTCGCACGGAAGGCTTCGTTCCCTGCACCACGCCGTCCGGCCCCACCCAGTGCATCAAGATCACCAGCACGGGAACCCCAGATCCAACCTCCGCGGCAATCCTCGCGCAGGCACTTCAAGAGCAACAGGCGGCCCCCAAGGGGGTCACGGTCCGCTTCAAGTCGCTGGAGACCCGTGTCACCCTCATCACCGAGCCAGCAACGCTCCTCCCGCATCAGCATGAGCTGGAGCGGAGGCTCACCGTCGAGCTGACCCAAGGCACCGCAAGCCAAGTCGTCGCTCAGGTCGAACGCCAGATCCAGAAGTTCACCTACGCGGCCCGGTAGTTGCTCAGGTCGAACGTCAGATCCAGAAGATCACCTACGCGGCCCGGCAGTACGCCTATCCGTCCTAGCTCCCCCTGCGGCGGCGAGCGCCGGGGGCTGCCCGCAGCGCCAGCAAGGCGATGAGAATGTACCCCAGAGCCAAGCCGGCCACGACGTCTGAAGGGTAATGGACCCTCAGGTACACGCGCGACACCCCCACCACCAGCGCCAGCGCTACCGCTCCGCCCATGACGCTACGGCGCCACACCGCCTGCCCCTGGCCCCCCAACCACAGGGCAACGGCGCCATACACCGCCATACTGCCCAGACTGTGCCCGCTCGGAAACGAGTAGCCACTGGCCGGAACCATGCGTTCGAACAGGTCGGGCCTTTCCCTTCCAACGAGTAGCTTCAGAGCGGCAGTGAGGACAGCGGCTCCCAAGCCGGCAGCGATCAGGAACCGGACCGCGCTGGGCTCCCCGCGCCACCATGCAATGGCAGCGCATCCGATCACCAGCACAGAAAGGAGCTCGCCACGCCCGAGCCACGTCAGTGCCCCCATGACGTCATCAAGCGCATCGCTGCGGACCGCGTTAATGACAAGGCGAACCGGCTCGTCCATGAACGACCGACCGAACGCGAGCTGCTCGACAAGTAGCGCGATGGTGAGGAGGGTCGAAATCCAGATAATCCGATGCAACTCCGGAGACTTCCAACCGAAGCCACCCGAGCCCAGACCGCACAGAGCCGCACATAATCGGCGCATCATGCACTAACTCGGCGTGTGCCGGTGGCGCGCCAGCGCCCGAGCAGTGCCCACCTGATCCTGGTCACGACCACTTCCACAAGCTCCATCCCCGGCCCCACATCGAGAGCCTCCAGACGACGGCGATCGAACCGAGTCGGATGGATGTCACGACGCGAGTAGCCATCACGCCAGGCGATGACCTCCAGCACGGTCCGTTCGAGGAGAGGCAACGTGGACCATCGGCCGTAGTTGGGGGTGGTAAGGATCAACTCGCCGCCCGGAGCGACACGTGCAGCAAGGGCCCGCGCCCATGGCTCGGGCGTGGGAACGTGCTCAATCACCTCCTTGGCGACAACGGCGTCGAAGGGGCGATCGAAGGGCGCGTGACTGGGAAGCTCGCAGGGGCCCGGGCACACTGCCAGGTGCTCGACGAGCGCCGGATGGCGAGCCCGGCAGAGCTCGATGGCGGAAGCATCGAGATCGACGCCGTAGCAGTCCGCCGCAGCTGCGCCGGGGATCCATGGCTCAAGGCCGCACCCGACAACGAGAACACGAGCACCGGGGCCCAGGGCATCAACAGCTCGAGCGAGGCGTTGCGCAAGCTCGCGGTGGTACAGCGACCATGGAAAGCGGTCTCGTCGGTCGTGGTTCGAGAAGTAGGGAGCGCGGCTCAACATCCGGAGCTTACCCCGCTCCACAGCCCAGCAACAGTGCGCGGTTCAAAAGGAGTGCGCCGTTTGATAGAACGCGGGAAGTTATGCTGGCGGGGCTCTTCGTTGCTGCTGTGCTCATCCTATTTCTCTGGGAGAGTACATCGTCGCGTGCGGCCGCCGCCAAGGGAGACGCGGGAACCGTCGAAGCAGCCCTGGTGCCCCCCTGGCGCGCGCGGCCTCAACGCTGGAAGGTCGCGGTCGGCGCTGTGCTCAGCTTCGCGACATCGGCCCC
>CAYRKE010000273.1:0-9580 GCA_964424695.1 uncultured Polyangiaceae bacterium | reverse complement strand
CCCCCTCGGGGGGCCTTCCTCAAACCACCCGCTCTGCGGGTGGTACCTGATTGGGCCGAGCATGGCTACATCATGGGCGACACGACCGGCGGGGTGTCGGAGTGTAACCTGATCGGCAACTACTTCGTGTACGGCCCCTCGAGCAATGCGGACACCCACATCACGGGGACCACGGAGTACTTTCACGTCTATGCCGCCGACAACTGGGTCGACCACAACAAGAATGGCGTCCTCGACGGCTCTTTGCTCACGGATTTCAAGACCGCCACCGTGGTCGACTCGCCCTTTGATTACCCGGCTGGCGTGACCGGAAAGCTGTCTGCTGCGGCGGCGCTCGCTCATGTGGCGGAGCACGCTGGCGCCTCGCTGGTGCGGGACGCGGTGGACGAGCTCCTGTTGGAGCAGCTGCGTTCGAACGGAACCGAGGGACAGATCATCACCCAGGAATCGGACAACGGGATCCCCAACGACGTTGGCACGGTAGAGGGCGGCACGCCCCCCGTCGACACCGATCGGGACGGGATGCCCGACGCTTGGGAGCTGGGGCGTGGCCTCGATCCGAACGCCCCGGACGACAGCGGGGACGACGACGGGGACGGCTACACGAACGTCGAGGAGTACCTGAGCTGCCTGGTGGGTGAGGGGGCCTGCTGATCCCAGGCGAGCGACGGACACACCCTCGGCGGCCCGCCAGCCTTGTTCGAGCAGACTTCGGGACTCGACAGGTTTGGCCTGCCCTCAGCCCGACGGGGGTCAAGCCAAACCGCTCGAGAATCGCGCTCGCTGATTTGGAAGGCGCGAGGCAAGCGTCGCGCTCGATGGCCCGGTTACATTCAGGAAATTTTCAGCCTGGCAGGTAATGCTGCCTGCGGTGCGAGATCCTGCGATCCAGGCCCCCCCTTGAGCGACTAATAGAGCTATGCTTCCTCGGTTGCTTGCCTGGGAGAGGTCAATGGTGTCACATCGTGCTGGGAGTGCCTGGGTGGTTCTCGTTGCGGCCGTCTGCGCCGCTTGTGGGTCTGACGGTTCGGGGGACGACGGTGACGTCGCGGCGAGCGGGGGTACCTTGTCGGGCGTCGGGGGTGGCTCGCCGGGCAGTGGTGGAGCCGTGCCCGGTGTTGGTGGCTCGTCGCAGTCCGCTGTTGGCACGTCGTCGGGTGTTGGGGGTGGCTCGCCGGGCAGCGGTGGTGCTGCACCGGGGGTTGGCGGCGCGGTGCCGAACGCAGGGGACGCGACTCCGGATACCGGGGGCACAGGGGCTGCCTCGGGCGGCGCGTTCCCAGCGTCTGGAGGGGCCTTATCGGAATGGCCGGGCATCGGCGGTAGGTCGTCCAACGTCGGAGGTGGTTCCTTCGCGTCGGGCGGAGCATCGTTGACCGGGGGACGATCCGGCAGCGGCGGTACTTCGGCCACGTGCCCACAAGGGTATGTTTCCTGCGACGGCATTTGCACCCAACTTGCCACGGACAGCCTTCACTGCGGTGACTGCGACACCGCGTGTTCGAGCGGCAGCGCGTGCGTGAGCGGGATCTGTGAGTGTCCAGTCGGCACTGATGCCTGCCCCCTGGGGTGTTTCGATCTCGAGAGCGATTCCCAACACTGCGGCAGCTGCTCGACCGCCTGTCCCCAAGGCGTGTCGTGCGTGCTGGGGGTTTGCCAAGTGTGCTCCAATGGGACCACCTCTTGCTCTGGGGAATGCGTCGACCTTCAGACCGACAGCCAACACTGTGGAGAATGCGGGACGAGCTGCACTGGTGATCTGACGTGTCTGGCAGGAGAATGTGTCTGTGCGCAGCCACTCTCCGCGTGTGGCGACCTGTGCGTGGACCTAAGTACCGATGCCGCGCACTGCGGAGATTGCGAGACCGAGTGCGCCGAAGATGCCAGCTGCCAGGAGGGGACGTGCCGAGGTGGCGAGGAAGACGGCCCGGACGGATGCGGCGGGCTTGCCCAAGGACTCAGCATCGATCGGGTGGCGATCTACCAAGCCGTGGAGATCGATCTGATGCGCGATCAAACCGCCGTGGCCCTGGATCAGCGTAACGCGGATGTCATTGTGGGGCGTGACGCGGTGGTGCGGGTCTTCCACACGCTGGAGTCGGGGTTCACGCCGCGGGAGATCTCGATGCGGCTCATCGTCGAGACGGGCGGGGCGTCTCAGACGCTGTACGCCCGCAAGCAGATCAGTCAAAGCTCACAGCAAGAGTCCCTGTCTAGCACCTTCCAAGTCGACGTGCCCGCCGACCTCATCGCCGAAGACACTACGTTCGCCGTGGAGGCCGTGGAGTGTGGCTCGGCTGGCTCGGGTTCGCAGATGGCGCCCCGCTATCCGAGTGAGGGGAGCGTTTCCCTCTCGCCGCGGGCGACTGGGCCGCTGACGGTGGCGCTGTTACCCGTCATAGTGGGCGAATGGGTGCCGGATACCTCGGACGAAGCCATCGAGGTGTATCGCGACTACGTGCAGGCGCTCTATCCGATACCTGGGATTACCACCACCGTCATCGATTCCATGTCTATCTCGGATCGTTTCGACTGGGACACCTTGGTGGATCAGCTTCGCGATCGGCGCGCTTCCGATGGCCCAGCGGACAATGTTCTCTACTACGGGCTCGTTCGCCCGGCCCGTACGCTCATGGACTACTGTATGGGCGAGTGTATCACCGGTGTGGGGTATCTGGTTGACACGTTGTGGGGGGCCGCCGATTACCAAGTGTCGTGCGGCGTGGCCTACACCGACGATATATCGGTCGGTACCATGGCCCATGAGATGGGCCACACGCTCGGGCGAGATCACGCACCGTGCGGTGTTACTGGGGACAACGCATTCCCCTACGAGGGCGGCAGCATTGGTGGTTGGGGGTTCGATTTGCGGACGAACGAGCTCTACTCCCCTGAGCGCTACGCGGACATCATGAGCTACTGCTCGCCCCAGTGGACGAGTGACTACACCTACCAGGCCATGGCGGATCGGATTGCGCGTCTGAATGGCGAAGTCGGGATGAACGTCACTACCCTTTCCGACACGGCGGAGCGCTGGCGCGTCCTTCTCGGCAACGGCGGGCGCCTTCATTGGGGCATCCCGTACCGGGAGGAGAAGCCACCCTACGGGGCGCCGGAGCCAGCTCGGATTCTCGGCGCCGATGGCGCAGTCATCACGACGACCACCGTTTACGCGACGCCCACGACCCTCGGATCGTCCAAGAGCTATCTGGTGCCTCCGCCCGCATCGGGGTGGACCGCCATCGAGATCGACGGCGTTGGACGCATTGCGTTCGAATAGGGCGGGCCGCAAGTCCGTCCGTTGAGCGCGCGGCCGATTCGTAGGGAACCGTCGCTTCGGCAGCCAACTCGGTCCGGTGCGCGCTGATACTCTGAGGTCAGCGCGCGGTACCGGTGCTGCCGCATCGCGCGGGTGCCAAATAGACGCGTCATTTCCCGATCTGAGACGGCAAACAGTGTGTTACCGGAACGCCCGGCGTTGAGCACGACGCCTCGCCAGAGCGGCCCAATGGAGAGGGTGTCGCGTACTACTCGAGCGAACCACGCGGCTCTCGTCTCCGCCGTCGCGAGGCTCACGCCGTATCAGCGGGGCTCCACCGAGCGCCGATCCCGGCGCGGTCTCACGTTCGGAACCCGGTACAGGGGTCGCCCCACTCCACTCGTCAGATCCGACCGGCACGACACCGAGCGACCCATGCATCTCAATCTTACCGCTACACTTCGTACTGCCATACGCTTTGGTTCGATTGCCCTCGTCACCGCATGCGGCGACACCGGCACCGAGACCTCGAGCGAGGCCACGGGAGGGTACACGTACAGCCCCTTGGCCTCAGGTGGCGCGGCCGTCGACGCCGCTGGAGGCGCCACGTCCATGCCCGGGAGCGGAGGCGCATCGGAAGCCGCCTCCACCGGTGGGTCGACCGTGGTGCCGCTCGTCCCCAATCCTCCCAAGGATGGGCTTACCCCCGTCGAACGCTGGGGCCAGCTGCGGGTCGAGGGCACTCTGCTTCTGAGTGCTTCGGGTAGCCCAGTGCAGCTCAAGGGGGTGAGCAGCATGTGGCTGAACTGGGAGGGCGATGGCTACGCCGAGAGTCTCGAGGGTGTTCGCTGGCTGCGCGACAACTGGAACCTATCCATCATTCGAGCCGCCATGGGCGTCGAGCCCGAGGGCGCGTACATCGAGGATCCGCAGACGGCCAAGAGCCAGGTCCGCAATATCGTCAACAACGCCATCGAGCTCGGGATCTACGTGATTATCGACTGGCATGACCACGAGGCCCAGCTCCGTCAGACCGAGGCTCAGGCATTCTTCCAGGAGATGGCCACAGAGTACGGAGCGACCCCGAACGTGATCTACGAGACCTTCAACGAGCCGCTCCAGGTGAGTTGGTCCGACGTCGTCAAGCCCTACCACGAGGCGGTCATGTCGACGATTCGCGCCGTGGACAGCGACAACGTCATCATCCTGGGGTCGCCAAACTGGAGCCAGTACGTCGACGAGGCTTCCAAAGATCCAGTGTCGGGCAGCAACCTGATGTACACGTTGCACTTCTACTCGTGCTCGCACGGGGCCGGGACGCGCAGACGCGGCGATACCGCACTAGCAGCAGGCCTGCCCATCTTCGTCACCGAGTGGGGCGCCACCCACTCGGATGGTGGCACCGATGGACTGGTCTGCCTCGACGAGGCGCAGGCCTGGCACGACTGGATGGACACCAAGGGAATCGGCTGGGCGGCGTGGAAGTTCGACAACTGCTCGGATTCGACCTGCTTCTTCGGCCCGCGTGGCCCCTCCGCGGACGGCGGGTGGACCGATGCGGACTTCAAGGGTCACGCCCTTTTCGTCCGTGATCGCATGATCGACTAGCTCGGGTATCAGAATTCCTGGGGCTGCGGGGAGCGATGCTCCCCGCTCCACGGGCGCCGGGTTAGGGCCTACCCAAGCGCAGCCCACCGCCGAAGCTCGTGATCCACACGTCTTCGGGGGCCACCGGTGAGAAGAAGACTCGGCTGGGGTGGGCAAACGGATAGGTCAGATCCTGGGTGAAGGTGGGCTGATCCGCGCTGAGATTCTCAGTGAGCCACAGACCCTCGGTCTCCGTGGTCACGTACATGCGGTCGGGATTCCTCGGATCGATCGCGCAGGACTCCACGCGGTACAGGTCGCTGATGCGCGTCCAATTCTGTCCGCGATCCGTGGTCCGGTAGATGCCTCCCACTTCGTTTGGATACGCGCCCCAGTGGCTGAAGACCGCAACGTAGAAGGTCTGCTGCGCGGCGTCGTGGGGGTCGACCACCACGTCCTTGGTCCAACGCTGCATCTCTGGTGCCGAGCGGTCCTCCCAGGTGTCCCCGCCGTCGTCACTGACGAAGAACCCTGAGCTCGTGGTGAAGGCTCCATCGTCGTCACGACGACCCGAGTAGCTGGCGATCAGCGTCCCGTCGTCCAAAACGTGGGTGACGAAGGGATGTCCCTCGGTGCGGGGCGGCGACGCCAAGCGCTCCCAAGTGGAAGCCGGGCCATCGCTGAGGTTGTTGGTGACGTAGAGGTCGCCCTCGGCGCTGTCCACCACGCTGGCGTAGAGACGCTCGGGGTTGTTGGGGTCGAGGGCGAGCCACACCACGGGGTGGGTGAAATCGTGGAGGGTCGACCAGGTTCGTGCATTGTCGGTGCTGACCATGACCGCCCCCTCCCCACCGTCGAGCCTGTCGTCCGACAAGAACTGGCTTTCGTAGATGTCGTGTACCGAGGAGGTAGCGGCATACGCGGTGCCGGTGCCAGGGTGCTGCACTGCGTGATAGGTGGAGTTCAGGACTAGACCATCGGTGCTGTCCCGAACCCACGAGACGCCGCTGGAGTCACTCCGCGTAGAGGTGATGTCCGTGAGGGAGGCGAAGATGGTGGTATCTCCCAGGAACGTGAGCCACCACCACGACGTCTGGTCCACGCCGCTGGTTCGGTAGGCATGCCCCCTGGGGGTGGGGCTTCCTGCCGGATTCTGGTCCTCGGGGTTAACGTAGGCCTGCTGCCAGGTGTCGCCGCCGTTCGCCGTGACATGCACGAACCCCATGTCCGTGAGGATTGCCCGACTGGAATCCAGAGGGGCGACGGCGAGGCCGAAGGCCATCTCTCCAAACCACCATTCCGTGTCTCCGCCGAAGCCGCTCCACCCGGTCTCGATGTTGCTGTTGTTCTCGGTGCCGAATACCGCGCTCCACGTGTCGCCAGCGTCCTCGGTCTTGGCGACCACGGGCCGAGACGTAGAATAGCTTCCTCCAGCCACGTAGACCGTGTCGAGGTCGTTTTCCGCCATGGCCAGGAACATGTAGCCATCATCGGCTTCGAGCTGGGGACTGATGTCGACCCAATCGGCGTCGCCAAGGTCTAGCCGGTAGACCCCTTGGTAGCCACCGTACTCGTTGCCCGTGATTCCCGGCCATGCGCCGTCTCTGGTAACAGCGAAGAACCGGATGGCATCGCCAACTTTGGCGCCAGCAAACGAGACGATCCGCTCACCACTCGGGATGCCGCCGAACGCCTCGAGGTTGAAGCTGGCTCCGCTATCGTGGGAGACCACCAGCCCATCGCTGGTCCCCATATAGATGTCGTCTCCATCCCAGAACACTCCACCCACCACGAGGGCATAGCCGGAATAGGCCACGCTCGTGGTCGCTCCACCATCGGAAGAGTAGTAGATGTAGCTGTAGTCGCTCACCAAGAATCGTTCGGTGGAGCCTGGATCGGCGTAGAGGTAATAGGCTCCTTCGGGAGACGGGTTGGGCTCGATCGCGTTCCAGGTAGCGCCGCCGTCGGTGGTGCGTGTGACGACGAGCAGATCCTCGTTGCTATAGTCGACGGCGTAGAGGGTGTTCGGGTCGCTCGTTTCTCGCACCTGACTGTGCGTGCCCCCCCGCAGCTCATGGAAGGGCAAGGTCGTCCAGCTGGCACCGAAGTCCGTGGTGTGAAAGACGGCGGTCATGTCCGTCGCCATGTAGATCTCCAGCGGACTGTGTCGGCCAATCGTTGGCGAGTAGAGCGCGCCGCCCCCGCCCGGTCCACGTGACGTCCAGCCACTCACGGTTCCGGAGCCCGCGGTCCCTTGAATTCCGCCCGTTGCGGTATCTCCGCCAGAGCCAGGCGCACCGCCCGTCTCTTCGACGTTCGAGGTGCCTGCCTCGTTCCCGCTGCTGGAGCTACCCGCCTCGCCGGTGTCGTTGCCCCCGGAGTGATTGCCATCTCCGCCGGTGTGGCCACCGCCAGAGTCGTTGTCTCCTCCGCCCGTGTGGCCACTGCCGCCGGTGTGGCTGCCGCCGGACTCTTCACCGCCGTTTCCGGCAGTGCTGCTAGGCCCATTGCCGGCAGTGCTGCTGGGCCCATTGCCGGCGTTCCCGGCCCTGCCGTTGCCTCTGCCGCCGGTCTCATCGCCGCCTTCGCCAGTCTCCGTCGAACCCGCGTTACCCGCGGTCCCCGTTCGAGCCCCCGTGCTGCTGCCGGCGACCCCGTCGGCGGTGTCTCTGGACCCGCCCGAGCTACTGCCGGCGATTCCGTCGGTGGTGTCTCTGGACCCGCCCGAGCCGCTGCCCGAGGCTCCCGCGGTCCCGCCGCGCCCGGCATTGCCGCTCCCACCGCTCGAGCCGTCGTCGCTTCCGCAACTGCACCCGGCGACTCCCATGCCGGCGGCGACGATGAACCACGTTCCCAAAGAGAGACTAGACTTCACTTGAACCTCCTGGCGTCGGCCGGACACGACCGAACAAACCGCGAGCGATTGCAGCCCAAAATGATACCGAACCCCCAAGGATTCAGGTCGGTGACTCCCTCCACCGATCGCCCGGCAACTCGCAGCGTATTGTTACTGGCTTCACCGATCAAGAGCGAACCGCGCCCCGGGGCGCTCGCCTCAGTTTTCCGAGACAAGCGGGGAATCCAGGCCACCGACCCTGGGCACGTCGGGGAGGCCGCTATCCACCGCGCTCGGTTGAAGGATTCTTGCGGGAATCCCTGCGCATTGCCGGTGTTATAGGTGGCGGCCCGCGCGCACGCATTTACCAAACGGGCTGTCCTCTTGCAGTACTGACTGTCCGGAAAAGCAGCTGTACCAGAATGGGGTTCTCCCGAGTCCAGGCGGATGTCCGTCGTGGTCAACGACACCACAATGACTCGAGGCGGCCTCGAGCAGGGCCATGCCCCGTCAACGGATACGTTGGGTCGCCGTTCGCCGCGCCTGGGCAGGGCGAACCCAGGCCGATGGGGGCGAGGATGTGCCCGGAGGAGCGGTGAGCGCAGCCCTGAGCATCACACGCCGTGGCGCAAGATGCTTGCGTCCCGATACGAGGGGCGGCGCTGGTGCCCGCGTCGCTCTGCCGTACGCTCGCGGCTAGATTGCCGTGACCTGCAAACGCAGATGGAGGTTGCGTATGCCGAGTTCCATCAGCGAAACCTCGGTGAACTCCGTTTCAGCGGGGTAGAGCTCGAGCCATTCCTCGGCGGGGCGGAGCCCTGTGGCGTCACAAGTGGCACAGGGTTCCGAATAGATGTGGCCGCTACCGTGACACGCGGCGCAGGGGTGGTAGACGGGAACGCCGAGCTCCACGGTCGGGTTGTGGATTCCTAGTGGCGCTGCGACGTGCAGCTCCAGGGACTCGACGCGGCCCGACTTGGGGAGCGAGTCGTCCGCGAAGTTCGCGCGAATGGTGGAATCGACGCGCTGCCGCTCGGTATCCGTCACATCGAAGTCGTCCTTCATGCTGAGCCAGAGCGTGCCGCTCGCGCTCGAAACCGGCGCACCGGGGGCGTCGCTCTCCTCGGAAGCGTCGTAGCGTATCCGCTCCCCGGAGTCGCCGAGCACGGCAAAAGCTTGCACCGTCCGCCGATACTGCGGGGTGCCCCGCCGTCCGCCGCGTTCCGGGTGGAGATGACGATCGAGATCGTGAAATGCGTGAAGAATCCCGCTCGCGCGCTCATCCTGCCTGACGCCGAGCAACCCGTAGAGTCGACGTTCCATGCCACTCCTCCGTGCCGTCAAGCGTACCCCTGTGCCGCCGCTCGTGGTCGCGGCAGAGCAGTGCTCGCGTCGATTGTTGGCACTCTCTATGGCAGATTGCCAGTAGAGCACCGAGCAGTCTGCCTGATGCAGAAGACGCCTGCCTCCGCTCGCCCAGGCTGTGCGAGGCGTGCGCACACAGACGTTTGGTCCGATGCTTCTCCGCGATCGGTGCTCCAGTTGCTCATTTCTGGAACGACAAATGGCTTATCTGTCGTTCAGTCGCTCTCTCTATGTTAAGTCGCCGCGCTCTCTCGTTTATCCGTTTCGAGTGTCGAATCGAGACCCCGAGTCCTTCTTGCCTGTATCCACGCACGCGGTAAGCCCGCGTTGGGCGCACGGGGGCAAGCAATACCTCGACTGCGGACTCATCAAGGGCTCCGCATTGGCGAGTGTAGTCGCCGTGGCCGCCGTGGGCTGGTGGCGTTCTCCGGCGTTCTCTCGCGAGCCGAGCGGGTTCCGTCCGAGCTCTGTCGGGTACAGTGCGTGCCGGCCTTCCCACGTGCCGAAAAGTCAACCTCGACTTCTCATGCTAG
>CAYRKE010000272.1:0-9665 GCA_964424695.1 uncultured Polyangiaceae bacterium | reverse complement strand
CTACCGCCGCGACATGAAGTGTGCCGCGTGACCGTCCATCCTGGATATGCACCCACAGCTTCTGCATTACGAACGTCGAGCCCATTACCGATGGTTCCGTTCCCACCGTGGAGTGCGACGTCTCCGGTCTCACCCAACACGGCAGCACCAGCGATCAGTACGGGACCATCACCGCTGGCAACTACATGGTGCAGAACAATATCTGGAACGCGATCAACGGCGCGAGCCAGACCGTCACGGCGTACCGCGGCGCTGGTGCGAACGCCGTTGCCTTCCAGGTTCGGCCCAACATCAGCGTTTCCAGCGATGAGCCCGCGTCGTATCCGTCAGTGGTTTATGGTTGGCACTACGGGACCTTCTATGGTGGCTATAGCTCTGCTCGCAAGATTTCTGCCATTGGTGCGATGCCCTCGGTTTTTGAGTACTGCGCGCCGGCTGATGGAAGCTATGATGTGTCCTATGATGTCTGGATTCACGACCAGCCGACGGCAAGCGAGCCTGGAGGTGGAAGTACCGAGCTGATGATCTGGATCGGCACGCGTGATGCTACCCCCATCGGCGACGAGGTGGACTCCGTTTCGATCGGAGGGGCAAACTGGGAGGTTTGGTACGGAGGCAACGCTGGCGGCTGGCAGACCCTCTCGTACCGCCGCGTCACCAACACCCAGGCCGTGGATTTCGATCTGATGGACTTCGTCCTGGACGGTGTCTCGCGAAGCTACTATTCATCGAGCGACTACGTGCTCGGCATCGAGGCAGGTTTCGAGATCTGGGACAGCACCGAGACCTTCACCCTGCAGAACTACTCGGTCAGCGTGAACTAGCGTGAGCACGTAGAGCTCCGCGCCGAAATCTGTCGCGCCAGCGGGGGCGCCTCCGAGCCCCCCCCCCACCTGCGCGAGCGAATCCCTGGGCTCGGCTACTCCGCGGGCGGTGGGTCACGCCAGCAGGATGCTGACGACTGCGCGGACTCCGCCGCACCGGGGACGAAGTGGAGCGGCACGCGGATGGTCACCGGTCCCTCTTCTGACGGCTCGAACAGCGCGCTGGCTGCGGCGCTGCGCAGGCAGTCGTGAATCGGGGCAAGCACTCCGCGTGGCTCCACTCGCACCGATTCGACCGAACCCGAACCATTGACGTCGAGGCTCACCACGACCTTTCCCGTGGCTCTGGGATTGGTGGCCAGCTCAGCCTCGTAGCAGGCGCGAAAGCCGTCCTGGATCGAGGCAATGCCAGCAGCATCGCGCGTCATGCGGTCTTGCCTTCTGCTGCCCTCCGGCGACGCATGCCCTTCCCTTCCGCCGTCCGGAGTCTCGCCCAGTGGGCCAGTGGACTCCGCGGCGGGACCGACGACGAGCGCGAGCTCGGTGAAGAGGGCCGTCGTTCCGAGGCCGCGGCGCGCAGCGCGGGCCAGCGTGACGACCTCAGCGAATGTGATCTCCGCGGGGGCCACGAGGGTCACCCGATCCGTCGTTCCTTCGTGGAGGGTGCGCACACACGCTTCGATGGCTTCCAGCGGCCACGCACCAGCTGCTCGCCGAAGTGTTGGTGCCGAGCCGCCGCGAGCACACCCCGACCCCTGCCACGATCCGTGGCGGTTGCTGACATTGAGCCCACTGTCCGACGCTGAGAGGGTGACTCCACTGCGGACGTCCTTTTCCGCCGATAGCCGGACGGGCAGCACTCCCACCGTGTTCTCTGTCGCGCCCGGGTTCGACACGCCAAGGAGCACTGAGTCGAAGCCATGTCCGAGCGTGTGGACGACGTCGACGATGGTGCGAAGCGGGAGACGGCCGTCGGCGAAGAGCGTGGCGGTGCGGGGCGGATCCGGGGTCCCGCACAGGATGGACTTTGCCGCCGCCGCCAGCGGCAAGATGTACGAGCTCGCGCGGGACGTCTTGTTCTCGAGTCCGACACCCTCGATGGCCTGCGCGGGAATTCCAGGGAGGCTGCCCAGTACCTGGATCAGATCCAGGCCCAACCACAGCCCGCCGCTGCTGACGACCACTGGCACGATGTTGTCAGGGACGGGCTCGAGCGTGTCGCTTTGCGGGAGCGCCAGAGCTTCCAGAGCTGGTGGGCTTGGGTAGGCGCCGCTACGCTCTTCCGGGCGATTCGCGTCTCGCTCCGATGACCGGGATGGCGGCGCGTCCGACTCTGCCATGCTTTCGCGCTGCCGGAAGCTCGGCTCTGGTGGTCCACCGCCGAGCGACGGAGCGCACGCTGCAGTGAAGACGACTGCGACCACTGCCTCGCTTCGGTCCCGACACCATCCAGTCATGCGGCGAGGCTACCCTGGACCCGATGTCTGCGCCAAGCGACCGGGAGGTGGCGTGCCGCTACTTCAGGAGCACGAGCAGCTCTTGCGCGGTCGCCACCCGAGTCTGAAGATCGGCGACCTGGCGCTGGAGCTGGTCGAGCTTGACGATGGCGCGCTGCTCTGCCCGCCGCTGGGCATCCCTCGCGTGCTGCGCATTGACTCGGGCTGCCCGAAGCTCCTGCCCCATTTCAGCGAGCTTGCGCGCAGCATCGTCACGGACGGCTGCGAGCTCAGACCGTGCCATGTCCCGCTCGGTCCGGAGCCGAGCGACGATGGCTTCGAGCCGAAGGATCTCGGCATGAGTGGCGCGGAGGGCATGGGACAGGGCTGCCGGGTTCGCGAAGGTACCGGTGACCGGGGAGTGGGCCTTGAAAGCGCCAGAGTCCTCTTGCGCCCGTAGCATGCCCAGGCTCGGGGAAACGCTAGGCGGCGCTACCGCAATGCCTGACTCCTCTGATTCCCATGGGTCGTCGATGAGTTCCCCGACATGGCTTCCCGCCTGCCGCAACTGCTCCGGCCAGGAGAGCCCTTCGTGCGATGGATGCCCACCTGCCGAGGCCTCGACTCTCGGGGAGAGGGCGTTCGCCGTCCCATTAGTGCCGGGCGGAACTCCGAGCTGGCCGGTGCCGGCGGCGCCGTGCCCGCTGTCCGTTAATGGCAGTCTTGCTGGCCTCGGCACGGCCGGCCTAGTGGCTGGGCCGGGCCCTTGGGCGGCGTTCCCTGGTGTCGGCTGGGCCGTGCCAGCGCGTAGACGGAGCATGGACGTCGGTTTCGGGCTTTCCTGCGTGGGGGCCTGCTGATCGACTCCGTTGCGAGTTGCTCCATCCGCCATCGCGTCAATATCCTCGCCCCGAAACGCCATGAGGCACCCCAATCCGATTCACGGGAACGCTGGGCTGTGGTTCACGAGTTCGTCCCCGGTCTTGCCGCCGCCAGTCGGCAACACTGCCTACCTCCGCCAAGTCTTGAACCGGTCGCGCCAATCAACAAGGTCTGATCGGTAGCGTCACGAGATTTGTGGGACGAGGTCGTTCCCGGGGCGCGCCAGGTGCCGGTTTGGCACGAGCCACGCTTGGTGGACGATCGGTACCGATCTCGATGAGTTGGCTCCGCCCCGGGATGTACCCTGACCTGCCCGTCAACGGTTCGCCTTAGCGTCCGCGGGCTCCCGCGTCGACCGTGCGGTGAGCCTGGCGTTGTCCCCCGGGCGGGGTGACGTCGCGCCACCATTTCCGCCGCAGTCGAACAGGAAGCGTACCCGTTCACGCCCGCCGACCTGTCAGCTCGCTCGGGGATCTGCTTTACGCCATGGGGTGCGGAGGCTCGCGGTTCCCTCGGGCAGGAGCCTGCGAGGGGGGAAAAGGGGGAGGACGCAGCTGTGGCCCGGGGCTCGCGTTCCTTCGTGACTCGCTGCTCACGTTTTCGGGGCGCCGCCTGCGAGAGGCGGCTTGGGCAAGCGGGTTGTCTGGGAGCATGAACGCATTCCGGGATGTTATATCGCTCTGGTCCCCGTCGGGGATTCGACCCGTCAGCCCTATGACTTGACCACACCGACCCCGCTGGGCGCAGTGTGGAACCGATTGAACCTGACCACGCCGGTCCTGGTGGGCGCAGCGTGGAACCGATTGAAGAGGCTCCTACTCCGTGCCATAGGGGGGCCGAGGTTCACGATGAAAATTGCGTTACACGGTGCCACAGGCCGAATGGGACTCGCGATCATGCAGCTGGCTCACGCTGCAGAGGATCTGCAGGTGGTGGGTGCGGTCTGCTCCGGTGTCGATCCCCACCAGGGGCGAGATATCGGCGAGCTGGCTGGCGTTGGAACTGTTGGCGTCGTAGCGACTGCAGATCTGGGATCGGGGCTGCTGGGCGCTGACGTCGTGATCGATTTCTCGACTGCTTCCGCGGTACCTGCCCTCATGGCGGTTGCCGCGCGGGAGAAGATCGCGGTCGTGAGCGGTACGACCAACCTCGACAGTCTCGGAATGGCGGCGCTGGAAAAGGCCGCGCAGCGGGTACCGGTGATGTGGGCACCGAATACGAGTCTCGGCGTGCAGGTCCTGGCAGAGGTCGTCGAGCAGGCTCTGCGGCGTCTCGGTCCTGGGTACGACGTGGAGATCGTCGAAGTACACCATCGGCGTAAGGTCGACTCTCCCAGTGGGACCGCCAAACGGCTTGCTGGCGCTGTGAAGGCTGCGCGAGGGGCGCTGCGTGAGGTGAGCGGCAGGGAGGGGGATGTAGGCCCCCGCGGCGACGACGAACTCGGGATTCTGGCCGTGCGCGGAGGCGACGTCATTGGGGATCACATGGTGCACATCCTCGGTCCCGGTGAACGTCTCGAGCTCACCCATCGCGCGACGAGTCGAACACTCTTCGCCCATGGAGCTCTCCGCGCGGCCAGGTTCCTCTACGGACGCGAGCCGAGGCTCTACGCCGTGAAAGACGTCCTCGGGTGAGCTACCCCTCGAGTTCCCGCTTGGCGATTGCTCGCGCGTAGACCTCTTCGTAACGGGCGGCGCTGCGGGCCCACGAGAAATCCTGGGCCATTCCCCGTTCGAGCATGGCGTCGAAGTGCTGGCGACGGTCGTAGTACGTGGAGATCGCCAGCCCGACGCCGAAGTGGAGGGCCATGGGGTCGGCAGGCGAGAACTTGAACCCGGTGCCCGTACCGGTGGGTTCGCTGTAGGGCTCTACCGTATCATTGAGGCCCCCCGTCGCGTGCGCGATGGGGACCGTTCCGTAGCGCATCGAATACATCTGGTTGAGCCCGCAGGGCTCGAACAAGGATGGCATGATGAAGAGGTCCGAGCCGGCTTCGACGAGGTGCGCGCGAGCATCGTCGAACCCGATATAGGAACCCACGCGTCCCGGATAACGTGAGGGCAGTGTGCCAAAGAAGTGCTCCAGGTGGCGTTCCCCGCTTCCGAGGATCACGAACTGGACATGCATGTCTCTCAAGATGCCGTCCATGGCTTCGGACAAGAGTTGATAGCCCTTCTGATGCACGAAGCGCCCAATCGCGCCAATCAGGGCTACGTGGTCATCCTGTGCGAGGCCGAAACGCCGCTGTAGCTCGCGCTTGCATTCGCGCTTCCCACTTCGATCGTGCGCGTCGTACTTCGCTGGAATGAACGGATCCGTTCCCGGGTTCCAGACCTCGGTGTCGATGCCGTTCAGGATTCCCACCAAGTCCGTTCCTCGACTGCTGAGGTACGGGGCGAGGCCGAACCCACCGAACGCCGTGACGACTTCTCGGGCGTAGCTCGGGCTGACTGCCGTAATCATGTCAGCGTAGTGAATGCCGCCCTTGAGCATGTTCACCTGGTCGTAGGTCTCGAAGACCTCCGCTCGGAAATTCTCCCAACCGAGGCCTAGGTACCCGTAGTTGCGCTTGGGGTAGATCCCCTGGTGCGCGAGGTTGTGTAGGGTGATCACGCTGGCGGTCCGGGCAAAAACCGGCTCTCGGCGATGCCAGAGTCTGAGGTACGCGGGAGTCAGCGCCGTCTGCCAGTCGTTGGCGTGCACGATGTCAGGGCGAAGCCCCTTGTCGATGCAGAGCTGGAGCGCGGCGCGGCAGAGAAAGCCAAAGCGCCGTGCATTGTCGTCGTAGTCATGCATCGATTGATCGTGATAGAAGCCCGAGCGCTCGAAGAAGGCCGAGTGCTCGATCAGGTAGACGGGGACATCTCCCGTCGTCCGGGCCTCGTGTACGGCGCACCACTCTTGGCAGTCGCCCATCCAGACCCCCATCGGGGCGTGGCAGGGACGCAGGCCGAAGCGGTTGCGATCGATACTGCCGTATAGTGGCATCACGACGCGGACGTCGTGGCCACGCTGTCTCAGGGCGTGCGGTAGCGCGCCAGCGACGTCAGCCAGTCCCCCCTCTTTGGCGAGCGGCGCCATTTCGGGCGTTACGAACAGGATGAACTGATTTCGCGGGGGCGAGGGCAGGGTCGTCATTCGCGTTCGTACTCTAGCCTCGGAGCCGGCGGGGGGGGAGTGCGGAGAGCACCTCGGGGCCAATTCCCCGACGAACGTGTGGCGAGCCAGGGTTGCGGCCCAGGGGCCTTTCCCCCAAATGTGGAGGATCCATGGGGTCGGCGTCCTCCATGAGGATCAGCGCTTCTGCCGCGGCGTGGCGCACCGGCCCGGATCCAGTTGGCCCGACTACTCACCAGGCGACGGGACGTCTCCAACCCGCCACCACTCCGTCAGGGCTTCGACCATCCGTTGGGGGTCGGCACTTCCTGCGACCTCGCGGCAGCTGTGCATGGCGAGCATGGGCGAGCCCACGTCGACACCCCGAATACCGAGCCTGGCCGCAGTGATCGGCCCAATGGTGCTGCCGCATGGAATGTCGTTGCGGCAGACGTAGCGCTGCGCCGCGAACCCAGCGCGACGGCATGCCCGTTCGAACACCGCCTCGGCGGGTCCGTCACTGGCGTACGCTTGAGACGCGTTGACCTTGATGACTGGACCCCCATTGATCACCGGACGGTGTTGGGGATCGTGCTTGTCGGCATAGTTCGGGTGAACGGCGTGAGCCATATCACAGGACACCAGGAAGCTTCGCGCCAGGGCGCGAGCTCCCGACTGCTCCCCTTGATCCCCGACGCTGCGGGCAAGGCGTTCGAGGATTCCGAGCAGCTGCCGCGATTGGGCACCCGAGGCGCTGCGGCTTCCAACCTCCTCGTGGTCGCAGAGCACCAGGACACGGGTCGCATCGATCGGGTCGACCGAGCCCAGCAGCGCCAAGAGCCCGGCATGGCAGCTGGCCAGGTTGTCCAGACGTGGTGAGAACACGAACGCATCATTCGCACCGCCCAGGCGTGGCGGCTCGAGGTCGAAGAGGCAAAGATCGAAGGCGTCGATGGGATCTGCCCCTGCGTCTATCCCTTGACTGCGGAGGAGCTCACTCGACACTAGCTCGAGCACTCCGGGTCCCGATCCATCGTCGATGCCCCAGATGGGGACGATGCTCGTTTGAGGGTTGAGCTTGAGTCCTTGGCTCAATATCTCGCGATCGAGGTGAATCGCCAGGCTTGGAATCACCAGTGCTGGAGCGTCCAACCGGACCCGGGCCGAGCGTCCGCTGCGCAGCGTGACGCGCCCCGCGATGCCAAGGGCTCGGTCGAGCCACGTGTATATGAGCGCGCCGCCGTAGACCTCGACGCCGCACTTGGCGTATCCGGCCTCGGCCATATCGGGACGCGGTTTCAGGCGAAGGTTTGGCGAGTCCGTGTGGGCTCCCACGATCAGAAAGCCGCCTTCGGCGGGTGGGCGTCTCCCCACCTGGAATGCCACCAGGCTTCCGCCCGCGCGAGCCGTCGTGTAGCGACCGCCCAGCTTTGGACGCCATTCCTCGCGCTCATCGAGCGGTCGATACCCCGCTGCCTCCAGTCTTCGCGAGACTTCGGTGACTGCGTGGTAGGGGGTCGGCGAAGCGGCGATGAACGAGAGGAGATCGCGCGCGGTGCTGAGCTCGGCCGGGCTGGGCATGCATGCCCATTCTGGGCTGTTCGCGGAGGGGGACACAACCTTTCTGGCTTGGCCCGCCGTTCGCTCGGGCGCTTCGTGGAGCACCCAGCGTGTCAGCGCTGTTCGTTGCGCCCTTGCCGCCCGCTTACGATCGCGCGCTGCGCTTTACCTCTGCCGAGCGGCGGAGCAACATCGGGCGCATGCCGGTGAATGGGCGAATTTGGCGTCGGTTGGCGCTCGCCATGTTCCTTACTGCCCTGATCCCGATGCTGGTCGCGATCTGGCTGGCGCGAGCCATGGTGAGCAGCGCTGCCGACCGCTTCTACGTGCCGGAGATCGGGACCAGGCTCGATCAGGCCCTTGGCCTCTACCAGGAACTCGCGCGAGCGACCAAGGCGCGCATGCGCGTGCAGGCGCGGATGATGGCGCGCGACGCCGAGCTACAGCAGGTGGTTGCTCGAGGGGATGCCAAAGGGGCGAACGCCCTCCTCGCTCAGAACGTCAGCAAGGAGGATGGCGTCGTGTCGCTTGCCGTCCGGAAGGGGGACGGTAGTTCGGTAGCCATCGCGGTTCGCGCCAAACCGATCGACGAAGCAACGGAGCACCAGTTCGAGGTGATGGAGCCTCTTCCACCGTGGGGCAACGGGGAGGAGGGGGAAGCCGAACTCGTGGTGGTTTTCGGCGCACCCAAGGCTCGTTTCGAAGGGCTCGAGTCGATGAGCCAGTTCGTCGACACGTATCGGCACGTCGAGGGGCGGCGTGAAGCTGATGAGCGCAGCTACGTGTACGCGTTCGCCGTCCTCGTGGGGATCACCCTCTTCTGTGCGGTCTGGGTTGGCGTGCTCGTGGCACGCGGAGTGACCCGGCGAGTTGCGGAGCTTGCGGCTGCGACCGAGCGCGTGGGCGCCGGTGATTTCAGTATTCGGGTACCCGAGAAGGGCACCGATGAGCTTGCTGCTCTGGCTCGAGCATTCAACCGCATGGTTCTGGAGGTGGAGGCGAGTAGGGCCCGCATCGAGTATCTCCAGCGGATCGGGGCGTGGCAGGAAATGGCCCGCCGTCTCGCCCACGAGATCAAGAATCCCCTCACTCCCATTCAGCTGGCGGTGCAAGAGATGTGCACTCGGTACAGCGGCGAAGACCCAGCGTTCGCCAGATTGGTGTCGACGACGCGGGAAATCGTCGAAGACGAGGTTCACACTCTGCGCCGGCTCGTCACCGAGTTCTCGAGCTTTGCTCGGCTACCTCAAGCCGAGCTCGGGCTCGTCGATCTCAAGGAGTACCTCGAAGAGTACCGACAGCGTCGCTCGCTCTTCGACGATGCTGTGGAAACTGGAGGCGAGGCCTCGATGGACGATCAATCCATCGACCTCGATTTCGAGCTTCCGGATGACCCCGCTGAGGTCCTTGTGGACAAACACATGCTCAAGCGGGCCTTGGTCAATCTAGTGAAGAACGGCGCAGAGGCGGCGCGCGCGGCAGGGCGCGACCCGCCTCGGGTCCTCATCTCGCTCAAGCGAGGCGCCGACGAGTGGACGCTCGACGTGGAGGATAACGGCCCCGGTATCGACGCTGAACAGAGGGAAGTCATCTTCGACCCATACGTTACCTTCAAGGAGGGGGGCACCGGGCTTGGCCTCGCCATCGTGAAGAAGATCGTGGTGGAACACGGCGGCAGCATTGAAGCCGGCGAGGGCAGTCTTGGCGGTGCGAGGATGCGTATCCGTCTTCCTGTGGCCGGTTCCGCCGCGGCGCAGGCGGCTCTCCAAGTTCCTCTGAGGTCGGCCTCAATGCCGGCAGCTCGGGCCATTTAGTGCTGCCGTGAGATCTGGGGTCGCGTGCCGGACAGCCAACGGCGGAGCGGTCA
>CAYRKE010000271.1:0-9707 GCA_964424695.1 uncultured Polyangiaceae bacterium | reverse complement strand
GGAGTATCGGTCTCGATTGGCGGCAGCCGAGCGTCGCTTCAAGTCGCTGAAGGCCAACTTCATTCCCGAATGCCGACTTGCCTGGCGCGGCAGCCATCTCGAGTGGATGAGCGCCACCATGGTGTTGGATTCCGACGGAGAGCCTGCCTACCCGGCGCTGCTGGGGACCGGCGGTAATGATGGCCGTTTGGACTTCACCAACAACTTCATGCAGCGGCTCGCGGAGCTGTTCGACGTGACCTCCACTGAGCTCGGGGCGAATCCATCCGCCGCTGACCGCCTGCGCGACGCACTGTGGCGGACTCCCTCGGCGAGGGTGACTACGAGCGCATCGGTGGGGCAGTACCTTCCGGGGGCGGCGGGTGGCGCGAACAGCAGCACTGGGCCAGATGGCGAACCCCTGATCAATCCCTGGGATTTCGTCCTCATGCTGGAGGGGACCGTCGTCTTTGCGCCCGCTGCTACGAGACAACTGGGGCCATCTGCGCAGACGCAGGCCGCCGCTCCGTTTGCGTTGCGTAGCCATGCAGCTGGCGCCGGTACCTTCGAGGCTGGCGAGGAAAGTGCGCGGGGCGAACAATGGTTTCCGCTGTGGAATCGGTTTGCCTCCGCGCCCGAGCTCAGACGACTGCTGGAGGAGGGGCGGGCGCAAGTGGGTAGGAGTGCCGCGTCGCGTCCGATCGACATGGCGAGGGCAATCACCCGTCTCGGTGTTGTCCGGGGCGTCACGGACTTCGAGCGGTACGGATATCTGGAGCGTAATGGCCAGTCCAACTTTGCGGTGCCGCTCGGGCGCGTGGGCGTCCATCACACGTCGCGGGCTCGCCTGGTGGACGACCTCGTCCACTGGGTGGACCGCTTGATGCGCGCTGCACGCGACGCCGCACCCGCGCGTTTGGCCCAGGCGGAGCGCCGGGTTTCGGACGCCGTTCTTGCAGCCCTCACTCACGATCAGAATGCACTTCTGTGGCAGGACGCCCTCCTCGCAGCGGTGGACGTGGAGGCCATTCAAGCCTCGGGAGTCGCCTTCCGGGTGGGCCCGATCCCTTCGCTGATCCCAGAATGGGTTCTGGCCTGTGACGATGGATCGCCCGAATTTCGCCTGGCCGCGGCGCTTGGTAGTGCACGGGCTCCCTATTCGGCCAAGGGCGCAGCCGGGGGTTCAGTGCGCCATCACTGGCTCCCTCTCCAGCAGTGGTGCCGTGGCTATGCCTCCTCGGACAAGCGCCTCTCTCGCGATTTGCGCGTCGTCGCGACGAATAGCAACCCCTGTCTCGATCTCATCGCCATGCTCGAACGCCGCACTCTCGAGTCGCAGGCGGCCGAGCAGCGCCACCCTCAGCTCCTCTCTCGAGTGGGGGCGAGGCTCAGCGACTTGGCTCAGTGGGCTATGGGGGACGTCGACGCGCAACGTTGTGTCCAGCTAGCCCGTGCCTTCATGGCCGTAGACTGGGACAAGTGGGACGACACTGCGCATCGACTCTCGCGGCCGGCACCGGGCGACTTGCCCGATGACGCTTGGGCGGTCTTGCGCCTCTGTTGCCTGCCTTTCAGGCTCGATGCCGAGCGCGATATCCCCTTCGATCCGCAGATCTTGCGGCTGCTGGAGGCTGGGGACATGCCCAGTGCCTATCACATCGCGGCGCAGCGGCTGCGTGCCCATGGGATACGACCAACGGTGCGCGAGGTCATGGCGGACCCAAGTCATGCCCACTGGTGGGCCTCCGCGCTCGCGTTTCCTGTGTCACCAGCAACCGCCAAGCGCCTCCTCTCTATCGTTCAACCCGAATCCTCGAAGGAAAGCTAGCATGTCCCTCAACCTAGAAGCTCTGGCACAGAAGTCCCGCATCCTTTTCGATATTCCGCTGAAGCCAATTCAAGGCGAACGCTTCCAGCCCACCGGCTTCCCCAATCTGGGCGCGGCGACCTTCGCTTCGTCCAAGGGACAGTGCCTGCTCGTCGAGAGCGCGCAGAGCATGGCGAATCGGCTCGAGTTGACCATCTGGGACCCGTCCAAGAATGACCTCATCGAGGAAGCCCAGGGGCTGAGCTGGGTTTCGGTTGCTGACAAGGGGGGGACATTCCTTACCTCGTCCATTCTCGAGGCCCATCGTTTGAACAGCGTCTACATCGAGCACGCCGACGCGGGAGCATTTCACTCGAAGGTTGCTGCGGACTGCAAGTTCGACGAGAAGGCGCCCATCGACCGCGCTGCTTTTCTGAGCGCACTGGTGAAGTACGATGTCAACAGTCTGCTCCACGGCGCGTTCCTCGAGTCCATCGGGGGTCGGCTTCGAGTCGCGCGAGCGATGTCGTCTTTCATCGAGGCCGAGGGAGTGCGTGTGGCGCCCTCTGGTGGCGTGAAGAACGATCACGTGACCCCGGGTAAGGAGGAAGGGAAAGATGCGGCTGCCGGCTACGGCAACGTCCCCTTCAGTCGCGACGAGTACACGGCTGATCGAATCACGCTCTACGTGAACATCGATCTGGCTCAGATCCGAGGCTACGGACTCGGGGATCAAGTGACGCGGCTCCTCACGGTTCTTGCCCTCTTCAAGCTGCGGGCGCTTCTCGATGGTGATCTGCGCTTGCGAACAGCGTGTGATCTCGTGGTCGCCAGTGGTCAGGGCATCGAGGCATCGAGCCCCCGAGGTTGGGCACTCCCGGAGAAGTCAGCGCTTCTCAGCGAGCTCAAGGCCGCCATCGGGAAAGTTTCCGGTATGGAGACCTCGCGGGTGACCTACTCCGGTCCTGCCAAGAAGAAGGCCTCCAAGAAGGACGCGGACGACAGCCAGGATTCGGACGCGAGCTGAACATGGTGACTCTCGGCTTCAGGTTCCCCGCGGGGCGCTACCACGCCACGCCTTGGGGCCACCAAGTGAACGAGGGCCTCGTGGAGTGGCCGCCAAGCCCGTGGCGCCTGCTGCGGGCGCTCTTGAGCTCCGGGTATACCCGTCTGGGTTGGCAAGAGGCGCCACCGGCCGTTGCCAAGGAGCTCCTGGAATCCCTGTGCGGCAAGCTTCCGGTCTATCATGTGCCGGCGGCGAGTGTCGCGCATACGAGGCATTACATGCCGACGGCGCAGTTCCAAACCGGCAAACAGCTCGAGGCGACCACGCTCGTGCTGGATACCTGGGGGAACGTGGCAGGCGGTGAATTGCAGGTGACGTGGGACGTTACTCTCCCGGCGGAACACCGCCAGCTCCTCGGCACCCTCGTCGAGCGGATGAATTATCTGGGGCGCAGCGAGAGCTGGGTCATTGGGCGCGTAGTACCGGACGGTGAAGCTCGCGTGGCGCCGAACGTTGTCCCCCACGAGTTCGGGACACCGCTCGACCGCGGCGAGGAACTGGTGTCCTTGATGGCCCCCGTTGCGTTCGACCGCTACGCAGCGTGGCGCGCAGAGCGGGTACCTCCCGCGGAACCCTCTGGGAAAAGAAAGCCCAGCGCGAAGCAACTGGGGGACCAAAAGAAGCGGGAAGAGCCGTATCCGTCAAGTCTACTCGACGCGCTCGAGTGGGACACCAAGCGATGGCAAGGGTACGGCTGGAGCCAACCACCGGGGTCGGAGCTCGTTCAATACCGGCGACCGCGCGGTGTGCTGTCCGCCATGGCACAGCCGATGGCCAGAGTGGTCTCCCACTGCGAGCCAGCCGATTTGATTTTGCTCTCCGTGGCTTCGTCGTCGGGGGGTTCGGGGCTTCTGCCAGCTTCTCACCGAACACTACCTCAGGCGGAGCTGATACATGACGCACTCGTGAGGCGCGCTTGCGCCGACGGTCAGGTGCCGCCCGAGGAGATTTCCGGGCGCGCCTTAGACGGGAGTCCGCTCAGTGGGCACCGGCACGCCCACGTGCTTCCGCTCGATCTCGACGAGGACGGCCACTTGGATCACGTGCTGCTATGGGCCAAGACGGGTTTCTCACTGCCAGCTCAGGAAGCCGCGGCTGGGCTTCGACGCACATTTGCCAAAGGCGGCAAGGAAGCGCTTCGCGTTGCGATGGCAGGACGTGCACTGCAGGCAAGCACGACGAGTTGGCCATCGGGTCTTGAACGGTTCGTCGGGAGCTCTCGACGATGGCTGAGCGAGACCCCCTTCGTCGCGCCGCGGTTCCTCAAGAAGTCAGGAACGAACAGCATCGAGGGTCAGATCCGAGCCGAGCTGGCCTCGCGTGGCCTTCCAGCGCCCACAAACGTGACCGTGGCGCTGGTACCCGAGCCCGGCGTACTGCCAGACCGGCTTAACTCGCAGTTCCGGCACTTCGTTCGTCGCCGCGCGCGAGGCGGCAAGGTGCCTCCCCAGGACATCGGGTGGTACGTCGAGCTCGAGTTCGGCGAGGAGGTCAGGGGCCCGATCTGCATCGGCTACGCCAGTCACTTCGGGCTTGGCCTGATGCGATGGAGGGACGGCGAAGTGGGCCGCGAAAGGAGCCCTCACCATTCACTCCCCCCAAACCAACCCCAGCTCTAGCCCTACAGCTTCGAAGGGTGGCACATGCACCGTCTCCTTCCCCGAATAGGTTCCCACGAGCGTCCAGCGACCGTTCTCAAGCACGAAGGCCTCGAGCTGCTGCTCCTCGGGGCTGATGAGCCAGAGGTAATCCACGCCTTCGCGGGCATAGATGTCGCGCTTGCGCCCGCGGTCGAGCCGGGCAGACGACGGCGAGAGGATTTCGCACATCCAATCCGGAGCCAGAGTGAAGAACGCGGCCTTGGGGATCTCCGGCAATCGCTCACGTCGCCACCCGGCGAGATCAGGGACGAGGATGTCGCGATCGAAGTGGAGCTCGGGTTCATGGAGGATCCACCAGTCGCCCGGTCCCCCGCGCCCGAAGGAGAACGGTGGCAGCAGGCTGCCGCCCAATGCAGAACCGACGACCGCATGCGGCGGCGCTGGGCGCGGCGACACGATGAGCTCACCGTCGATGATTTGGCCCACGACGTTGTCGGGAAGGTCGAAGAGATCCTCGTACCGAGCCCCGCGGGGCTCTGTGCTGGTCATGCGCGCAGTGTAGCATCGGCCCTTGGGGCGTCACGGGTTCCCCCAAACCAATCCCAGCTCTAGGCCCACAGCTTCGAAGGGTGGCACATGCACCGTCTCCTTCCCCGCAAAGGTTCCCGCGAGCACCCAGCGACCGTTCTCGAGCACGAAGGCCTCGAGCTGCTGCTCCTCGGGGCTGACGAGCCAGAGGTAGCCGACCCCTTCGCAGGCGTAGATGTCGCGCTTGCGGCCGCGATCGAGCCGGGCAGAAGATGGCGAGAGGATCTCGCACACCCAATCCGGAGCCAGGGTGAAGTACGCGGACTTGGGGATTTCCGGCAATCGCTCACGACGCCACCCGGCGAGATCAGGGACGAGGATGTCGCTGGCGAAGTGGAGCTCGGGCTCATCGAGGAGCCACCAGCCCCCAGGGCCACCGCGCCCGAAGGAGAAAGGGGGACCCAGTGCGAAACCGAGGCTAGAGCTGGCTTGCAGATGGGGCGGCGCTGGGCGCGGGGACACGATGAGCTCACCGTCGACGATTTGCCCCACGACGTTGTCGGGAAGGTCGAAGAGATCCTCGTACCGAGCCCCGCGGGGCGCCGCGCCGGTCATGCGCGCAGTGTAGCATCTTCACGGGTGAGGGCACCGCGCGCCGCGGGGAGTACGCGAAATGGAGCCACGCCATCCCGCAGGCACGCCCGTCGCTGGCAGCGTGACCGTCGCAGCGCGGGGAGTACGCGAAATGGAGCCATGCCATGACGAATCCTTCGACACCGGTTGCCGCGATGCAGAGCCACCCAGCCGAGCGCGACGAGCCCGAGCGCGACGAGCCCGAGCGCAAGCGTGCCCGCTACCTGCGGATGCCGCCCGGGGCGCCCCCTCAGCCGCCGGACGTCGTGCCGGCACGGATGCTCAATGAGCTCATGTACTGCGAGCGGCTGATGTACCTGGAGTGGGTGCAGGGGGAGTTCGCGGACAACGTGTTCACGGTGGATGGCAGAGCGGTGCACAAACGTGCGGACAAGCCCGGGAAGCCGCTGCGCCAGGCTCGGCTCAGAACCGAGGGAGAGGACGCGCGTGACGCGGCCGGAGTCGGCCAGCGGTCAGGTTCGGAGGAAGCCCGGGAAACGATACGCGGAGCCAAGGAGGAGAGGTCTGAGTCCGATGGTGCCGACCCCAAGGGCGAAGCTGGCTCCGATGAGCGCCCCTATCAGTCGAGAGCCGTGTGGCTTACGTCCGAGCGGATTGGCATTACGGCGAAGATCGACGTCGTGGACGTCGAGGGCAACCGGGTGATGCCCATCGAGTACAAACGGGGCAAGCAACCGCCGGTGGAGGAGGGGGCCTACCTCCCCGAACGGGTGCAGCTCTGCGCCCAGGTGCTCCTGCTTCGGGAGCACGGCTTCGATTGCGAGGATGCGGCAATCTACTTCGCGCAGGATCACCGGAGGGTACCCATTGCCATCACCGAGCGGCTCGTCGAGGAGACGCTCCTCGCCGTGGCGAGGGCGCAGAAGGTTGCCTCGGGTGCGATCCCCGAGCCCCTGGCGGAAGATCCCAAGTGCAATGGCTGCTCGCTGTCGGGGATCTGCCTGCCCGACGAGGTGTCCCTGCTGCGCTCGGTGCACGGCATCGAACCCCCCGCTGGCGCGACCGAGCCGGGCGTCGGGCACGATCCCGATTTCGACGAGCCCCTGGATCCCGATCCGTGGGGGCTCGGTATTCCGGGCAAGCCGTATGATTCGCCAATGCGGCGTCTCCACGCCGCGCGGGACGATCGGCTCCCCCTGCTCGTGCAGGAACAAGGCGCGCAGATCGGGTTGAGTGGCGAACTTCTGGTCGTGAGGCGCCCCAAGGAGCAAGCGGTGGAGGCGCGCCTCTCCAACACCTCGCAGGTGTGCGTCTTTGGGAACGTTCAGGTGACGAACCAGGCCCTTCGCACCCTGATGGACCGAGGAATTCCCGTGAGCTTCTTCAGTTCTGGAGGGTGGTATGTGGGTCGCGCCGTGGGCCACGACTCCAAGAACGTGGAGCTTCGACTAGGCCAGTATCGGGCTGTGAGCAGCCCGGAGATCTGCCTCAGGATGGCACGGGGCATCGTCGAGTCGAAGATCCTCAACAGCCGCACCTTGCTCCGTCGCAACACCAAGGGCGGGGCCGAGGTGGCTCTGGGGGAGCTCAAGCAGTTCGCGCGCAAGGCGACCGAGGCTGAGAGCATCGAGTCTCTACTCGGTATCGAAGGGACGGCCGCCAGGGCGTACTTCGGAGCGTTTACCACCATGCTCAAAGACGAGCTGGGGGTTCGGGAAGCATTCGATCTCAATGGGCGGAATCGGCGGCCGCCGAAGGATCCGGTCAACGCGCTCCTCTCCTTCTGCTACTCGCTCTTGGCCAAGGAGCTCGCGATCACCATTGGGGCCGTGGGCCTCGATCCCATGCTGGGTTTCTATCATCAGCCGCACTTCGGGCGTCCCTCTCTTGCGCTCGATCTCATGGAGGAGTTCCGCCCCTTGATCGCCGAGTCCGTCGTCGTGACAGCCATCAACAACGCGACGGTGCAGGGGGACGACTTCGTGTATGCCGCTGGCGCCGTCGCCCTCAAGCCTGCCGCCAGGAAGAAGCTACTTCTGGCCTTTGAGCGCCGCATGGACCATCTCGTCTCGCACCCGGTTTTCGGCTATCGAATCACCTACCGGCGGATATTGGAGGTTCAGGCGAGGCTCCTCAGTCGCATGCTCCTTGGTGAGCTCGATGAGTACCCAGCGTTCAGGACGAGGTGACAGGTATGCCGGACCCATCCAACGTGACCGATTCGCTCTGGTTACCGCTGTCGTGCATTCTCTGGAGGTTGCCGTGAGCGGCCGGCAAACTTACATCGTGAGCTACGATGTCTCGGATCCGCGGCGTCTGCGGCAGGTGTTCAAGACGCTGCGCGGCTGGGGTGACCATCTCCAGCTCTCGGTTTTCCAGTGTGAGCTCAGCCCGAAGGAGCTGGTGGAGCTCCAGTCTGCGCTCGGCGAGATCATCCAACGTGATGAAGACCAAGTACTGTTCATCGACGTGGGTCCGGTGGAAGGTCGAGGCAGCGAAAGCATCGAGGCCTTGGGCAGGCCGTACACCCATCCCGAGCGCCACGCCATCGTCGTGTAGAAGGGCCTAGCTGGCATGATGAATGAGCCGTATAGTCGGGACGTGGTCGGGAATTCCCTGATCGGACTTTCGAGCGGCTCGGCGCCATCCGATCCCCTGCCACCGCTCGCAAGGCGCCCCAGATCCCTGAAAACAAGCCGAATCACGCCCAGGCGCGTTGTTCGATCGGCTCGGATGACGCCGCTCAATGACCCGGGTTCGAGCCGCCCCTCGCAAAGTCCTGGGCAAGTACCTGGAATCGCGGTAACCCTGGCAAGTCCCTTCCGCCGTTCATCGACGGCGGCCCATTGAAGCTGTGCCTTCCTGGGCGTCGCTGGCAGTGAGGGACCTGACTTCCGCCGTTCATCGACGGCGGCCCCATTGAAGCTCGACTGGCCAGAGTGCTGGGCAATGCCTGACAAAGTCTTCCGCCGTTCATCGACGGCGGCCCCATTGAAGCACGTTGCCGACCGGCGCAGGCTCCTACGTGACCGTCCCCTTCCGCCGTTCATCGACGGCGGCCCCATTGAAGCGCCCTGATCGAAGCCCCCCCGCGGCACGGGAAGTCCGCTTCCGCCGTTCATCGACGGCGGCCCCATTGAAGCCGCGGGCTTGTGACGATCGGGATCGGGTGCCTCGTGGACTTCCGCCGTTCATCGACGGCGGCCCCATTGAAGCCCCTCCGATGGCGTCGAGGATGGGGCGGACGATCGCTTCCGCCGTTCATCGACGGCGGCCCCATTGAAGCATCGCGCTCCAGGCGGACCCGTCCTCGGAGCTCCCTCTTCCGCCGTTCATCGACGGCGGCCCCATTGAAGCTGGCCGGATCACGACTGGCAGAAGATGTATCGCGATCTTCCGCCGTTCATCGACGGCGGCCCCATTGAAGCCTATCAGTACGGGCTCCCTCGAGGGTCCGTGCCGAATCCTTCCGCCGTTCATCGACGGCGGCCCCATTGAAGCCCTCAGACAGCTCCTGTGCATAAATACCCAGTGAGTACTTCCGCCGTTCATCGACGGCGGCCCCATTGAAGCGCGGTGTTCCCGAGGGGCGATACATCTTCATCCCGGAACTTCCGCCGTTCATCGACGGCGGCCCCATTGAAGCCCAGGTACGTGCGCCCACTCGCGACGGCTGCGACGCTGCTTCCGCCGTTCATCGACGGCGGCCCCATTGAAGCCCCGTATCCCAACTTCGCCGCCAGCTGTTCGCTCGTGCTTCCGCCGTTCATCGACGGCGGCCCCATTGAAGCCTTCGCCAACTCGCACAGCCCCCTGGAATTACTGGCGCTTCCGCCGTTCATCGACGGCGGCCCCATTGAAGCTGGTCTGCCTTGTGAGGCATCTTGCAGCGAATGGACAGCTTCCGCCGTTCATCGACGGCGGCCCCATTGAAGCGGGTGACAGGTCTGTGGCGGACAACCGCATTCTCCATCTTCCGCCGTTCATCGACGGCGGCCCCATTGAAGCACGCAATCTTGCGCCGCGCCAATGAGCTGGAGTGGAACTTCCGCCGTTCATCGACGGCGGCCCCATTGAAGCCCGTGATGACACGTACCTTGCAGACGGCACCATCGCCCACTTCCGCCGTTCA
>CAYRKE010000270.1:0-9718 GCA_964424695.1 uncultured Polyangiaceae bacterium | reverse complement strand
GGGTGAACCGTGCTTCACCATCAGGTGCGGAGATGGGGTGCGCTCGTTCACAGAGGTTTGCGATGACGGCAACGTAGTGAACGGCGACGGTTGCATGGACAACTGCCAGGAAGTCGGAGAGGGGTGGCGCTGTGTGGTTCCCGGCGCTGCGTGCACGCCGATCTGTGGAGACGCCCGCACGCTCCCACCTGAGACATGCGACGATGGGAACACAGAGAACGGCGATGGCTGTTCGAGTCGCTGTCTTCTCGAGCCGGGAGCCTACTGTATCAATGACTCGTGTTCGTTCAGTGTATGCGGCAACGGGGTTCTCGAAGCTGGAGAGGCATGCGATGAGGGAGAAGCGAATGGCATGCTGCACGGGGAGGGTCAGGGCTGTTCGATTGGGTGCACTCCGGAACCGGTCTGTGAGGAGCTCGCCGGGGGGGAACTCCAGTGCACCACCGTTTGCGGCAATGGCAGTACCGAGGAGGGCGAGGATTGTGATGACGGGAATCGTTTCCCTGGGGATGGGTGCTCGGAGGAGTGTTCCGTCGAGTTGGGATACACGTGCGCTTCGGTCGAGATCGACGGCAGACTACAGTCGGAGTGCCTTTCCCAGTGCGGAGACGGGATTCTTGCTGGAGGCGAGGAATGTGACAAGGGTGAGCGGAATGGCGACGGGACCTACGGCGGATGCAGGACCGATTGTACCCTGGGCGCCCATTGCGGAGATGGAATCCGCGACGTGGCCGTTGAGCAGTGCGACGACGGACCAGCCAACCTATACGGCTACTACGTATACGACTACCTCTCGGATCCTGAGGGCTGCACGCCGAGCTGCACGGCTCCCTTCTATTGTGGGGACGGGCTCGTTTCTGTACACGAACAGTGCGATGACGGCCATCCGTACGACAATGACGGGTGCTCGAACGCCTGTACAGTAAGACGTATGTAGGTCCGGATTGCACCCATCCACCATCGGATCTCACGCGCGAGGAGCTGCTGGAGGAGTTGAGGCACATGATCATGGCCTAACTGACCGAGTCGTTCGCGTCGTAGCGGAGTCCACGTGCCAAGGGGAAGGTGAGGGCTACACGGCCAGTCGGTGACTCGCATCGCGGCACTGGCACCGTAACTCTCCCAGCACCCGGGCCTCGAGGGTACGGACGCGGCGGCGGCAGATGCCCATTGCAATGGCCGTGTCCTCGGGCCATGCATCGCTGCGGCCCGAGGTGGTGAGCAGCCGTGGTCACGACGATAGCGCGCACCGGCCAGCGCCCGCCAGCGGCGATCAACTCGAGATGGTGTTGGAGGAGGGCGGCGGCGGTTCGGAGCATGGCACACGGCATCGATGGGCATGGCTGCTTGCTCACGTCTACTTGGCCGACGTGGAGCATTGCCCGAAGTGTCAGGGGGGATAGTGCGTTGGGCCGAAGTGGCCAAGACACCGTCGGCTGCAGCGCGCCTGATGGCAGGAATGGGCTTGGCGCCGGACCCCGTACCCAGACCGTCCCATCCGCCTCTCGAACAGCTCCGATTGCCGTTCGACTCGTAGCGCAGTTCGTCGAGGCGAGTTGAGCAGGAGGAGGTAGGGGGCCGTTTGCCGGCTTGGACGCGAGGGTGTGCGCCAGGCCTCGCCAACGACGTCGGAGCGATGTGCGGACTGCGCTCTTGACACCGAACGCAAGAGGTTCGTGAAGCTCGGGTGCAATTCTGCTACGCCTCACGGGTTCATCTTCGCATCTGCCCCAGCGGTCTACTCTGCTCCGGCCCGGTTTTCACAGTCCATTCTTCCTACCTCTATCTCGGGACTTCTGGGGCGCTCGACTTCACAGGAGCGTTCTTCGCCAAAGCCGTGGAGGTCCACCATTGCGGGCTTGAAGCCCGCTCCCTGGAGTTGCCGTCGGGCTCGCAGGCGCCAACGAGTCCGTTCGCCCATCAGAGCATCGCGCCGCGACAGTAGTGCACGCAGCTCGCGCACTTCGCCAGTCGGCAAGTACACTGGGTGGGGAGTCATCCCGGTCTGAAGAGCTCTGGCGATCCAGAAGGCATCGCGCTTGTCGGTGTTCTTGCGACTCGACGCGATCATTCGCAGCGTCGCATACCTTCGGGTCGGGGGGGGGCTCGCTCGTGCTCGGCGACGCGTTGGCAGGCGCCGCGATTTTGGCGAGCATGCGCCCCTCTCCTCCCAACAACAGCGCAACGGCTTGGGCCGACATGGTGGCGCAGTACCATGGCGCCGCTGCGAGTTTCAGCATCCCGCTCCTCCACGGGATCAATGCGGTGCATGGCCACAACAACGTCCGCGACGCCACGATGTTTCCACACAACATCGGGATTGGCTGCACGCGCGATCCCGACCTCGTGCGGCGGGGGTTCCGCGCGACGGCCGAGGAGGTGCGGGCCACGGGAATTAATCGGACCTTCGCGCCCACGACTGCCGCTGCGCGCGACGGACGTTGGAGGCGCACGTTCGAGTCCTTCTCGGAGGACCCCACCATCGTGGCATGGCTGGGTGACGTCGCAGTCGACGGCCTGCGGCAGGGGACGACTCTGAACGATCCGCTGAGCATCCTCGGTTGCGCCAAGCAGTTCGCGGGTGACGAGGACACCGCGAACTCCCATCGGTCATGGGTTGACCTGGTAGGCTTACCGACAGGGTAATCGGCCGGTTTGGGCTGCTCTTGTCGAAAGGGTCGTGCTCCAGGTTACCGCATCGCGCGGTAGAGGCGGCATCTCGCGGCCTTTTCCTTGTAGAACAAGCCTACAGCGAGGCTCGATGCGCCGGGCTGTGAGAATCGTCTTCTCGGTGCGTGCCGGATCCGGTATTGCACTCGTGTTCTTGATCGGTAGCCCCGTGAATCACGTCAAGAGCATGCGCGCACGGTCCCAGAAGGCTTCAGACGCAATTGGCCTTGCGCCCAAGGCGCAGCGAGCGCTGGAGCCGAGCGTGCGCTGGCAGCTGAGCACCGGAGCACAGAGAGCCCCAGGCTTCCCTTCTCGAGTTTCTGCTCGAGGGGGTCATCCAACGGCGCACCAGAGCACGACTCAGGCTGGAGCGTTAGGGGCCGAATTCTATGGCGTGCGGCAATTCGACGAGTTCGACGAGTAGGAGGAGAAGGATGATTAGGAGTAGCGTACTGATCTCGATCGCTTGTTTCTCGATGTTCATGGGCTGTGGCGATGACGGTGGAGATGGCGGCGATGACGGTGGCGGGGACAGCGTTCCCGGAGGGGATGACGACGCCAGCCCGGCCGTGTCGTCTGCCGATTGCACTGGCGCCTTCGCCACGACCCCTGCTCCCTACACCCCTAATACCTCGATCGATCTCTGGGGGGGCTTTTACGCTGACGACCAGGGCCTCGTATTCTCGGTGATCTCCGACACGACGGCGCCAGAATATGACGCTGAGGCGGAATACCCTAGCCAACTCATGGTTGCCGACACTAGTGGCAACGTGGAGACGCTGTTCACCTACCCCGATACTGCGATGCCTGGGCCGATCGTGGCTCATGGTGACGACGTCTACTTCGCCTACGGCCTCCTCGGCAGCGAGCTTGCCAAGATCCCTCGTCAGGGCGGAGAACCCACCATCATCACGGATGCGTTCGAGGCAGGCCTGACAAGCGACGGGACGAAGCTCTACTTCGCCTCATCCGAGGAGATCGGTGTGATGGCGGTGGAGTCCCTCGACCTAGCGACGGGCGAGCGAACATCGCTCGCCAGCACCGAGAAAGACGTGGTTGGGATCGCGGTCGATGGTTCGACGGTCTACTGGATCGAGCAGGAGAACTTGGCACTGGACGAGCCAGCGGACTTGTATCAAGTCTCATCCGAGGGTGGGGATGCACAGCACGTGATGACCATCCCCGCTGACATGGGGCTCGGCAGCTTCCACGTCACGGGGGGGGCGGTCTACGGCTCCACAATCACCGACGACCTCGAGATCCAGATCCATCGCGCCGCCCTCGGCGGGGCAAGCTACGAAGTCGTGGAAGACCAGGGCGGCGTTCCGATGGTGTTTTCCGGCACCGCGGCGTACTACGGCGGCGTTGGGCTGATCCGAAACTCGCTTGCGTTCGATAATCGCACGGTCGTCGAGGGCTCCTCGGGAAGATCGATCTACGCGATTGCCGTTGGACCAAGTGATCTCTGGTATGCCGACCATGGCTGCCTCTTCCGTGCGCCACTCTGAGCGACAGTCCGTCTGGATGGGGCCGGGGTCGTATGAGTGGGTCAGTACCGGCGCGCAACAGCAGCGCCCTTGAACTCCCCGCTCGGTAGGGATCCGAGCGGGGGCCATGCTGCCCCCGTCCAGTGTCCACGGGATCCGGGACAGCCCACTGCCGAGGCTCACCCAGTGGGCGTGGACGGGTGCGTTGCTGCCTATTCGATCCGCGGCGCGAAGTGGGGTGAGCGCGTCGAGCTTCCACTGCTTCGGCGTGAGCCAATCGTAGTCCAGGATGCCCTCGGTGTCCCCGGAGTTGGGGTTCCAGCACCAGAAGGTCCACGAGTTCGTGGCGTGGCCTGGCATGCTCGGCTTCGCCTGCGCGTGCCAGGGACCCCCAAGGCTGTGCTCGCGCTCCTTCGTCGCGCTCCGCTCAAGCGGGGATACCAGCGGCATGGGGTGACGCTGCTCGGTCCCCGCTGACGGCGATGCCACGAGCTGCCGCGTCATAGCACGCCGCAAGGACTGGGTGCTCGAGCTGAAGTTTCACAGTCTCCGCATCACTTGACCGACCAATCCAGGGCGCAAACTTGAAGGCCAATTTCAGTTGCATCGAGGCTGCGCGGATCGGGACGGGCGTCCCCTGCGGTTTGCTGATAGCCTTGACCCCGATGCGGAGCTTCGAAACGCCGGTGCGCATGCCCTTACAGACCGGGGCGACGGCATTCCGAACCATTTCGTTCTCGTGTCTGCTGATCCCGTTCTTGTGGGGGATTTGGCCACTGTTGGTGATTGGGTTGATGCTGCAGGATGCGCGCCGTCGCCGCGCGTCTGACCTATTGCTCGACGCTGCAGGCCTTCGTCTGGAGGGAGGTCAGCATGCCGGGCTGGCTTGGCGTTGGGACGAGCGGGGCGTGGCGCGCACCACCTTTCTTCCGACCGATGAGCTGTTCGTCAAGAACGGAGATGCTCCCGCCGAGTACATTCACCGATTTGCGATCGACGGCATCGTCATTGCCGAAACGGCCGATCCGGAAGAGAACGCCTCGATCGCCGTGTTGGCAGAGGCGCTCCGGCCCTCGACAGGCTTGGAGCCGGCGCGTGCCGCACCGAGCGTGGAGGTGGACACCTGCGGGTCTTGCGGCGCGCCTCTGGTGCCGGCCGACGTGGATGCCGTGTGCTGCCCGTTTTGTGCGGCAAGCGTGCTCATGTCGCAGGCGCTACGCAAGCGGTTGAGAGACGCGGCGGAGATCGATCGGGCTCGCCGCGGCATTCGCGAAAGCGTGGGGCGTACCCTTCGGATCGGCGACGCAGATCGCACCAACGCAGCGCTCAAGGCCTACGCCGTCGCTTGCCATGGGACGCTGCCGTTGGCTCTGTTTCTGTTCTTCGCCCTCGGCGCTTGGCCCTGCGTTTTGCCCTTGGTGCTACCGTTCCTCGGTGGCGGCTATGCCCGTTTCTGCATCGCTCATCGTCGCGCGCTGCGGTCACTCGTGACCGGGTGCGCGGCCATTACCCCGGAAGAGCCGACGCACCCAGCCCTGTGCCGAGCCTGTCGCGCTCCGCTGCCCGCGCCAAGTGAAGGAATCGTCGTTACCTGCGCGTACTGCCGTACCCCGAACATCCTCGGGCAGTCACTGGGAAGACCGGCTGAAGTGCTCGCCGAGCACGGTGAGCTCGAACGCATCATCGCGAACCAGCGTCAATCCATCCTGCAGAGTTGCCTGGTCATGGGTGTCGCCGTCACCCTGGCCGTGGTGTGGGTGGTCGTGAATCTGCAGCTCGGGTAGAGCTGGACAGGACCAAAGGGATGCTCATTGATTTGCCGATGATCAGCAGGGCCTCCTGCGCCGAGGTTTCGTTCTCGTCGACTGGGAAGGCATGAGTGTCCCCGAGGGATCGGCCGCACTCGGCAGCAACCTCAACCCCGTCTATCGCGCTACTCCGGTCTTGAAGCGAGTCTGGCGCCCTGGGCCGCTGCCTACCCGCCCACCACCGTCACCTTGCCGCCCTCGGTCTCGAGCTCTTCCCAGGTGAGCCGCGCCTCCCACGGGAGCTCGCGTCCACTCGGGGTTCGATCGAAGAGCACCACGTAGGTCGCCGTTTCGGGGCCGCCCACGGTCGCTCGGTAGCGTGACACCTGTTTCAACGCTTCCTCCAGGGGCTTCGCCCTCCCCTTGTTCGCTCGCACCAGCTTGATCTCGAGGATGAACCGCTCCCCGCCGTACTCCACGAGCAGATCCATCCGCCCGCGCCCCCGCCGCGTACTCCCGCGTGATGCTCCGGCACCTCGACGAAACCGCGTTTGGCGTAAAACGGCATGTTCCACGCGACGTCGCGGAACGTGATCAGCGTGAGTTGAAGGTAGCCCTTCTGGGAGGCCCACTGTGAGACTGCACGAAGGAGTGCCGAGCCCACCCCCGTTGCCCGTGTTCCGGGCGCACGCCGTCCCATCGGATGCTCATGACGACGGCTTCGGGCTCGGTCCAGGGGGTGTCGACCTCGCGGAAGTCAGAGGTCTCGAGGTGGCCGATGAGCAGGTTGTCGTTTCTGTACCCCGGGAATTCTAGATTGTCGCTGATGGCATCGAGGAGGATGGCACCCGAGGGGGAGCCGGTGACGGAGTAGACGGCGCCGTAGGCGGAGAGCTCGCATTTGCGTCGCGAGGGAGTCGCGTCAAGCCGGGTCAGGTCTACCGTGTCAATATAGTTGACCATAGAGGTCCCGTCGGACCGCGAGAATAACACGTGAATATTATCTGGGGTGCTCCACTGCGCCCACCGACCAGGCCAACTATCCGGGATAGTGATGTCTGCGCAGTTGCCGCGAGGAGCCGGTGGAACGAGCGAGCCAGAGCCCACAGCACCACCGGCGGAGGGGCCAGTTCCCCCGCTGCCAACTGCCGCAGTGCCAGCGCCTCCCGCGGGAGGTGGCTCAGGGCTTGAGGCGCCATTCAGCCGCCGCTGCCGCCGGGGTCCGCGGTTTGAGCGATGTGCGAGATGTTTCCTACGGCGTCGTATGTGTACTGTTCCATTGCGGGGGCGGCGGTGACCTCTGTCAGTACGGTGCGCGCGATGGATGCCACGTCCTCCCGGGTGAGCGCGGGCAAGGCACCGTAGCTTCGCGTCCGTCGAATAGCAGGGAGCACCTCGTGCTCTGCTCCGGCCCGGTTTTCACAGTTCAATTGTTCTGGTCGCTGGCCCGGTTTTCACAGTTCGATTGTTCTGGTCGCCGACCGTTCGACGGGACCGAAGCGGGTGGTGGAGCCTGCCCTACTCTAGGCCGTGCGCACTACGAGGTCGATGCTGCGTGCCAGACGTCGGCTGACAGTGATCGGTTCCTTCAGCTCTCGCAGCTTCAGTCGTAGGCCGCCTCCGAGTGCTCTCGTGGCCCGCTCCACGTGGTTCAGGTTGACGATGCTGGCTCGATGGACTCGTGCGAATTGGTCGGGTGGAAGCAGCGCTTCCCACTCCTTGATCGTGCGCCGCACCACGAACCAAGATCCACCGAGGGTTCCTACGTGCGTGTAGTTCCCACCGACTGATGTCACCACGATCACCTGCGAGACGAGTACGAACTCGCGATGAGCTCCATGCTTGATCAAGACGCGGTCGTCGTAGTTCACCGCCGAAGGAGGCGTTTCGGGGAGTTCCTGTGGCGAACACTGCCGGAGCAGGCGTTCGACGCAATGCTGGAACCGCTCCATCGATACCGGCTTCAAGAGGTAGTCGAGCGCATTCACCTCGAAGGCGCGGAGGGCGTACTGATCGTAGGCCGTCACGAAAACGAGCTGAACCACATCGGGAATGCGCGGCACGAGGTCGAACCCGGACCCGTCCTGAAGCTGAACATCCAGGAAGACGACGTCTGGCTGGAATGCGCTCAGGATCTGGCGCGCCTGGGACATGCTGCCAGCTTCCCAGACTATCTGGAGACGGGGGTCACTGCGGCAGAGCTCGCCAAAATCGGCGCGAGCATAGGGCTCATCGTCGATGACCAACGCTTTCAATACCATGCGATCCCTAAGAAGAGTCGAGCTACCCGTAACGAAGGAGACTTATGCTATCGCACCTTCGCGGCACTTGCCAGATGGACCGACAGCCTATCTTGCTGCGTTCGAAGTCCATCAATCGCCAGACGGCCGCTCGGTGGGAGCCTCGTCTGCTCGGAACTGTCACCATTTCTGTGACACGTTCGAGTCGTTCCGAGGTCCGCTCCCTGCGTGGCCCTCGCATTCGAGTGAAGATGAGGCCTAATACGGGCACTCGTCTTATGTGCCTGTGCCCTTGCTACCATCCGAGCCCATGCTTCAACCGGACCGCCCGCACGCGTATTCTGCTGGTGGCGCTAGCGCTCCTGTCGACCCTTGGCTGTACCGGAGTTTCGCGCCCCCCCGAGGCCCACGAGGGTGAGCTCAATCTCAGCGCGTGGCACTTCGTGCGAGACGGCTCCGTGGCTCTCACCGGGCAGTGGGATCTCTACTGGGAAAGGCTGCTCGATCCGGCGGAGTTGACTCGTGCCGGGGCTCCCCGTCCCGACGGGTGGATGACTCTGCCTGGAGCGTGGACGAGAGTCGGTTCCGGCGCCAAGAGGATACCCACTGCAGGTGTGGCGACTTTCCGATTGCGCCTTCGTCTGCCCGCTGGAAGCAGACCGCTTGCGCTGTGGATTGAGGAGCAGACGGCCTCGTATCGCCTCTGGTTCAACGGCAGCATGGTGGCTCAGGGGGGCGACGGACCGTGGCCCGCCGCGAGTGGATCCGGGCTTCACCCGCGGATTGTCGTGACCGAGCCAGGACACCAGCGTGCCGATGTGGTGTTGCAGGTCGCCGGCTCGGCAGCGTACCTCGGCGGACCGACGCAAGCCATCCTGCTCGGGGATCCCGAGGTACTCGGCAGAGAGCGCCGCACGCTTCGCGACCTGGACGCGCTCTTGTTCGGTAGCCTCATGGTGATGGGGCTGTACCACGCAGGGCTCTTCCTGCTGCGACGCAGGGAACGGCCCGCGTTGTACATTGCTCTGATCTGCGTCAGCTTTGGGGCCAGGATCCCCTTCAATGGTCTCAGCGGGAGGCCACTTACCGACTACGCTGCTGGACTCTCTGTCGAGCTCTACTCCAAGGCTGATGCCTTGACAGTCGTGCTTGGTGTCACGGCGATTCTCCTCTACGTCGGCTCCGTGCTTCGCGATCGAAGCGCGTACGGCCCGCTGCGTTTCCTGGCGGCTCTTGCCGCAGGGTTCGCCGTGCTGGTGCTTGTGCTGCCGCGGCGCATCTCCGAGACGATGACAATCCTTTGGTTCGTCGTGGCGGCCTGCATATGTTGTTACGTGCTTTTCGTTTCGCTCAGGGCGGGGCTCCGGGGAGAGCGCGTGGGTTGGTTCCTCGTCGCGGGCTGGGGAATGCTTGCCTCCGTTGGTCTCACGGAGATCATCACTGACCTCTTGAGCCCTACGGGAAACCAGCTGCCTCTGGTTCCGTTCGGTGTCTTCGCATTTCTGCTTCTGCAAGCGTGGGTCATCGTTCATCGCTTGTACGCCGCATTCTTGGCGGTGGAGACGGTGTCTGG
>CAYRKE010000269.1:0-9773 GCA_964424695.1 uncultured Polyangiaceae bacterium | reverse complement strand
TGCGGGGCGGGGTCTTAGGAAGACCCCGGAAAGAAGACAGAGTCCTGTTCGAGCAGATCTCGGGACCCGAGAGGTTTGGCCTGCCCTCACCCCGGAGGGGGCAGGCCAAACCGTTCGAGAATCGCGCTCGCTGATTTAAGCGTGACCCTTGGCGACGACCCGATTCCGTCCGGCCTGCTTGGCCGCGTACAGGCGCGCATCGGCGAGCACGGCGAAATCGTGGACATCGGCGCGCTTCAGCTCGTTGAGGGACGCGCACCCCAGACTGATCGTCACCGGGATGGCATGTCCGTTGTACATCGCGGGAAGGGCGGCGACGGTTGCCCGAAGTCGCTCGGCGAGCCGTGCGGCACCGACCAGCGGAATCCCCCGAAGAATCACCACGAATTCCTCGCCACCCACGCGCGCGAAGACATCTTCGGTTCGCAGCTGTCGGAGCACCGTGTTTGCCAGTTGGCGCAACAGGGCATCGCCTGCGGCGTGTCCCAAGGTGTCGTTTACCTGCTTGAAGTGGTCGATATCCAGCATGATGATCGACACTTCCGTGCGATGCCGCTCGGCATACGCCACCTCGGCCGCCAAGCGATCGGAGTAGTGCTTGCGATTGTAGGCCCCGGTCAGTGCGTCCCGATTGCTCGAGTCATAGAGCCGCTTCAGCAGGGTTTCCTGTTGGTCATCGACGAATGAGTACCGAAGGCCAACCTTGGGGCCGAGCTGGAGTAGATCGCCGTCACGGAGCGTCGCACGCGACGTCCGCTCTCCTTTGACGAAGGTGCCGTTTCGGCTCTGAAGATCCTCAACGATGTGGGCTCCCCGTTCCCACTTGATGACGGCGTGGAACCGGCTGATCCCAGCGTCGTCGATCACGCATTCGTTGTCAGGGTGTCGGCCCAACCGCGCGGGGCCAGTGCTGAGGGAGTACACCCTCCCCGCCTCCACTCCCTCCATGCGAAGCAGGACGGCCCGGTCCGCTGAGCCGAGGTCGAGATTGGTGGGAGGCTCCCCGAAGTCCGTGGCCCTTGCGATGTCGGTCTCGCGCTCGTCGTCGCTGAAGTGCCCACTGTACCAGTGCCCCGCTTCGGACGGCCTCCCCGAGAGCGACGGGGGAGGCTCGGGACTGGAAGTCGGTCCCACGAAGGCGTCCGCCAGGTGGGGCTGATCGGTGGGAAGGTTGTCGAAGCCCCTGCTGCGCTCGGAGCCGGCACTTGGCTGGGGGGGCTCATCGGGCAGAAGGGCGTCGCGCTCGTCCCGATGTGTGGACGGCGTGGCAGCATCGGCTGGAATTCTGCGGTTCGTCGACATGAACTTGTTCAAGGCCACGGCCACCTTGGTTGCGGGAAGGGCCGACCTGGTCTGGCGAACAGGAACCCCTGCAAGTAGTCGCACCCGAGAGCTGTAAGCGTATCCGCCTCGTCGAGGGTTTCAACACCTTCGGCGACGACCTTCATCCCCATGTCCTGGGAGAGCGACGTCATGGAGCGAATCACCTTCTGCTTGGTGAGGCTGGTACTTACACCGCGAATGAGGCTCATGTCGAGTTTCACGAACTCCGGCTCCAGCAGTGCGAAGCTGGTGAGCCCCGAATAGCCTGCCCCCAGATCGTCGATGGCAATCCTGAAGCCGATCTCCCGGAGGCGGGCGATTCGCGCGCGGGCATCGCGAACCTCATCCAGGCTCGCGCGTTCGGTGATCTCCAGGACGATCCGCGCCGCGTGGCTGGAAAGCGGGGCGTCCCTCGAGATCAACGTCGCGTCCAAGAGGTCGGTGACGTGCAGATTGACGAAGACAACGGTGTCAGCGGGAGCGTCAACGACGTGCGATGCGGTCTTTGCTCGAATCGTCCGATCGAGCATGGTGAGTCTTCCCAGACGCTCTGCTGCGTCGAGGACAGCGTCGGGTGTCGGTAGGGTTGGTTCGTTGCTTCGCAGAAGCGCTTCGAACCCAAAAATTTCTCGAGAACGCGGGTCGATGATGGGGTGGAATGCCATCCAGAACGTGTCCATGAACCGCTCGAAGTTTGCCTCGAGGCCCGCACGATCGGTGGCCATCGCGCCAGCGCGTCCCATGAGCTCAGCGGCTTGCTGTCGTACCCGAGCTACCCGGTGGAGGCGCACGGCTTTCTCGACCACGGATAGGATATCCTCGTTCGAAACCGGCTTGGTCAGGTAGTTGAGGACTCCGTACTCGATCGCCTGGACGGCAGTGGCGACGGCTGGTTCGCCGGTGATCAAGACGACCGGCACGAGCAGGTCGTATTGGCGAATCTGCCGCAGTAGCTCGATACCGTCCATGCTGGGCATCGCGATATCGCTCAGAATTGCGTCGAATTCGGAATGCTGTGCTTGCACGACGGCATCTCTGCCATCGTGCGACGTCGTGACCGAGTATCCATTGGCGACGAGGACTCGGGCGACGCTGCGACGGACCAAAGGGTCGTCGTCGACGACGAGGATTCTGCCCTTACCGTGGGACACGGTGCTCGACTCGCCGTCGGGCTGTTCCCTGAGCGTGCGGTTCGCTGGCGCCTTGGGCTTGTCGCTGGGCGCATGCACTGACTCTCCGTCACGTGGGACGAGGTGGCGGACGCCCGACTCCAGGTTCAGGTCGGAGTCCCCGCTGTTCACGGGCACCTCGGCTTCCTCGCGCTCAGCTCGAGCCACCATGCTCAACTTAGACGGCCAGCCCCGGCGTGCCTGAAGTGCCCCCGGTGGCCGATTGTCGTCGTTTACCCCGGCGACGCCTACAGCCTTGACCCGGGCCGACGGTACCCGCCATCAGTTCAGCACTGCCCTCACCCCTTGGGGGTGAGGGGCGAACAAGGCGGGTCGGACACAAGGGTCGCGATATGGTGGCGGATCGAAGCTTGGTGCGCACCACAACCAGGATCACGGTCGGGAATCTGGCCCGCTGGCTGTTCGTGGATCTCAAGACCGTTCACGACAGGGTCCGTCGCGGGCAATTGGCTGGTCGGCGTACTCAGGGTCATGAACATGCAGTCCGCACGGCGGTGGCGTGGCTTACGGGGTGGGCGGACGCGCTCGCTGCTTCGTCTTCCGCTGAGCACCTCGGTCTGAGCCTTGCTGCTCAGAGTCCCTCACGAACCTTGGACCGCGGGGAGCCGAGTCAACTTGCCTCCGGCTTCGAGTCGGTACGCTGATCGGCTCCTCCGAGTTCTCGGCTTGCTCGGCGTCATGAGCAAGTGCTCGAGAGGGCTTCTTGCTGGCTCCGACACAGGTTCGGTGATCACGCGGGCGATGATGGTGCCGACAGCAAGCGTGAGCCTGACGGAACGGTTCCACACCGTTCCTCGACCACATGAAAGGTTGCTGACCGCGGCTCCGGTGAGCTGGGTCACGGAAAGCCATCTCCCGTCGTGCAGTACCCACCAGGTGGTTCGTTTGGCGCCACGTGGCACGACGTGCTCACTCTCCGCAAGCTCCACCTCCTCGCTTCCTGAAGGACGACGGCCAGGGTTCATTCTACCATCGGAGCATAGCCGCTGCCGGCCGGTGGGGGCACCACCCCGTCCTCGTGCTGTTCCTGTCCCGTTGAGTCGTGCGACGGTGGGGATGAAGGCGCAGGAGCGGTGTACCGTGGGGGTAGAGGCCTCGACGATGGGGAGGCCTGTGGCTCCGGCTCCGCGCTTCCCGACGCTGGTGGGGGGGACTCAGCGCTGGGGCCCGCCGGCTCTGACGACGGGGTCGACGGAGAGGAGATCCGTCCAAAGCCTGGCATCCTTGAGGCGTTGCAGCCCGGACCGAAGCCTGTGGCATCGAAGCTCAAGGTCCAAGAACCCCGTTGCTCGGTACCGTCCGGTTCGGTGTCGCTGACCTCGACCTTGAGTTGGTGCACGCCGGCACGTGATGGGGAGCAGTACGAGAGAAGGTAGTAGCTTTGTGATCGGGCCGCGAGCGTGGTCGCGGTCTGCTCGAACGCAATGGCGATGTCCTCGATGACCTTGGTGGTCTCTACGCCGGACGGTCCGAGAGCAGTCAGATCGAAGTCCGGGTCCTCCGACTGAACCCCGATGGCGTGCACATCGAATCCACTCGTCGTCACGGTTTCGTCGCGCAATTGCGGTGACACCTTGCCGGCAGTGTCCGGGCCACGGGCGAACAGGACGACCGTGCCGACGCGAATGGGTTTTGGGGACTCTGCCAGTTTGTTCTTGAGTTGTCCGATGGCGGCAACCAGCGCGCCGTTCAGATCACGAGCGCCGTCGGCTGGTTTCCATTGGGTGAGGGATTCGAACTCCTCGGGGATCGCCGTTCGATCGAATGTCCTCTCGAACTCCGCGATGGGGTGTAGCTCAGCATCCCCATCGAACGCGAATACCAGGACACCGTGGTGTCCGACGACGCGGCTGAGCAACAGTGCAGCTCCCCTGGAAACGGCGCGCGCTGAGTCGGGCGAACCCATGTCCACTAGAACGAGCACCCGGTGGTCGGCCACCTCGCCCGGGTTCAGCAAGACCTGCTTCGTCTCGGTCGGGTTCAGGGCAGCCCCGTCTTCCGATATCTGGAAGTCATTCGCAGTGAGATCCGTGATCGGCTCTCGCCCGTTCATCACGGACAGATAGGCTGCAACGTTGGCTGGGGGCTCGACTGCGGTCTTTGCAGATTCGAGCTCGATGCCCCCGAGGATGTACTGGCAGCCTCCCGCCCACAGGCCCAGGTTCAGCAGAAGGACGACTTCGAACCCTTTCATGGCATTCACGATCTGACACGCTCCGATGCGCAAACTCAACGGCCACGGTGCGGGTCCACCCGACCCGCACGACTCATGTGGTAGACGTGACGCGGCGAGTTCTCCTTAAGGACTCTCCGTTGCCCATTGAACACGAGGGGGCTTGGGATCCGGCGAGACCCCTCTTCAGCAGGGACTGCGCATTCCGGGGACCCAGGGGGCGCTCGGCGCGGCTCGAGTCGACGGGCTGGGTCTGCCGCGAGCGCGGTGGACGGTGGGCCGATTGAGCCTCACGGTTTGGGGAGGGTCGGCGAAGGCGGTCGCAGGCCCACAGGAGGCACCGTCGGAGACCGCCGCTCACTCCCAGTGGCGTTCACCGTGCATTGCTCGCGTCAGCATTTCGTCCATTCCGTGCGCCAAGGGGCGCGGGATGTCCTGATCGTCGAAAAAGCCGACGTCTCCGATTTCGACCGGGTTGTCTGGCGGCTGTGTGGGCTCGCCGACCGTTGCCGCTACCACGACCGTGACAGCATGGAATCTCGCGTCACGTTTGGGGTCCGAGTACGCCCCGAGCACGGGGCCGAGCTCCACGTCCAGTACTCCCGCTTCCTCGGCGAGCTCGCGGACCGCTGCGGCGCGGAGAGTCTCTCCCCACTCGAGGGTTCCGCCAGGGAGCGCCCATTCTCCGGTGTCGGTGCGTCGGATTAGCAGCCAGCGGCCATCCCGATGCCGGGCCGCCGTAGCCACGCCGACGACTGGTCTTCGTAGAAGGTGTCGGAGGATCTCTTTGACGAGCTTCCATGCGCCCCGGGGGACCCGCATGGGGCGAAGCATGACCGGTCTCCGAGGATTCAGCCACCACATCCGCTAGCCGAGCACCTTACTGATCTCTGGAGCGAGGCGTGCTAGAGGGACCGGCGGTTCATGCTAGCCGGGCGGCAAGTAGGTGAGTCATTGCTGAGCTGGAGAGACCGATCGGGTCCAGCGATGGGGGAACGTGTCGGCGTAGCCTGGGTACTCCTGGGGATCGCGTGTGCGTTCTTGGGGACCGCGGTCGGGTGTTCAGCGCGCGGTGAGCCGCCAGGCATCGAGCGCAGTGCCGCATCGGCCTCCGCGGAATCGCTGGTTGGATCGCGGGACTGGGAGCTCGAGCTCATCGAAAACGGGGAGGCGAAGGGGGCTGCCGCTGCGGCGGCACCAGGCTCCCTCGAGGACACGCTTCCCTTCGAGCCTGATGGGACGCGGATTGGAAGCATAGCCTGGCGCACCTGGGTCTACACGGACATCGGTCCGAAACGAACCCGCTATGGGTATCTGAGGGCCGGCGCGATCGTCGACGCGCGGGGCCCCGCCATCGTGAACGAGGGCTGCGGCGGAGGATGGTACCGAGTCAACCCGCGCGGTTTCGTCTGCGTGGGCCTCGGCGCCACGCTCGATCTGAACCACCCGACCCTCAAGGCATCTGCGGTACGTGCGCGCCGAAAGCAAGGGCTGCCGTACGTTTATGCTCGCGCGGGTGAGTCCCCCCCCTATCTCTACCACAGGGTGCCTCCACCCAACGAACTGCGGGGGCTCGAGGGCGCGCGGACAGCCGCGAGTGCTGCCGCCTGGAAGTATCGGGCGCAAACCTCTGGGCTGATGGACGTCATTGGGGCGATCGAACAGGAGCCGCCGTGGCTCGAGGTCGGCACCCTCGATCTGAAGCCGTATGGTGTTCCGCGCCGTCTGGCGTTCCAGAGCCACACGGGCAGGGCACCGATGGATGCGGGATTCGCGATCGCCAAGGTCTTCGAGCGCGATGGCAGGGTCTATGGCCTCACCACGGAGCTCGACATCGTGGCGTTGGACAAGGTCAACGTGGTGCGGCCAAGCCAGCTGCGGGGGGTCGAGCTAGGGGAAGGCGAAACCCTGCCAGTCGCTTTCATCGACAGGAACTATGCTCCGAAGCTCGCTCTCTCATCCGAAGGGCAACTCAATCCGGTCGGCAACTACGGTCCGCGGGAAGCCGTCAAGCTGACGGGCGCGAAACGCCCCGGCGGGTTCTGGGAGACGCGGGATGGCCACTACATCGTCGAAAGCGTCGCTCGCATCATCGAGCCGCGGCTCGACTATCCGAGCTTCGCGACCGGCAGTCGCAAATGGATAGACATTTCCATCCGCAACCAGACGCTCGTTGCCTACGTCGGCACCAAGCCCGTCTACGCTACGCTCATCAGCAGCGGGCGGGGCGGTATGGGGGATCCGGAGACCGCACAGGCAACCGTACGTGGGACGTTCATGATCTACTCCAAGCACGTCAGTGCGACGATGGACGGCGAAGAGGACAAAGCCGACTCGTTCTTCCTCCTCGACGTTCCCTTTGTGCAGTACTTCCACAAGGGGTTTGCCCTGCACGGAACCTACTGGCACGACGAGTTTGGTAGGGTCCGGAGCCATGGCTGTGTGAACCTTGCGCCCGTCGACGCCGCGTGGCTGTTCGAATGGACGGATCCCGTCGTGCCCGAAGGTTGGCACTCGGTTCTCAACAAGAAACGCGGCACCGTGGTGTTCGTTCACGGTTGATTGCGCCAGAACACCCAGAAACCCCCACCGCAGGTCGACTCCTCCAGCGGGTTGCCATGGTGAGCGGGGGGGGGGCCCCGTGTGTTGCGTTCGGGCCTGCACTCCGAGTTCTCGGGTGAGTGGAGGTAAGTGTCGTGTCGCCCCAAGCTTGGGCGATGAGGGAGCGTGTTCTTTTGAAACTGGAATCAGTGAGTGGTGATGGAAACTGTCGGAGGAGTCCTGACCGAAATGCAGGCGCATCTCGCAAGCGCTGCACGAATTTGGCCTCTGGAAACGACTAAGGCGATCGGCCTAGGTTCGGAGTGTGAACGTGGGTCAAGCGCAGGCGCTCAGGCGAAGGAGACCAACACGATGACGAAGCGGCGATGTCGAGGTTCGATGGCGGTTGCGCTGGCAGTCAGTGGCGCGCTTGCGGTGGGGTGCGGCTCGACGGACGATGACGTCCGCGCAGGCGGCGTGGCGGGCGTCCTGGGGGATGCTGGGAGCGGGGGCGGCGATGATGCGGCCGGCGCTCTGGGGGACGCGGGCACACACGCCGGCGGAGGCCCTGCTTCGACCGGGGGGGCTGCCACCAGTGCTGGGGAATTGTCTGGCGGCGGGCCCGCTGTTGGCGGGGCTTCGAGTTCGGAACCCATGGGTGGCTCGGCCTCGGGTGGTCGCGTCGACCTCCCGACTGGAGGGGGGGAACCGGCCGTTGGAGGAGCAGTCTCGTCAGGTGGGACGCAGCCTACCGGAGGCATGGGGAGCACGAGTGGCGGAAGCTCCGGCGGCACTGGCGGACGGTTTGCGGGCACCGGCGGGAGATTCAGCGGGATTGGTGGGAGATTCAGCGGCACCGGTGGGTGGGGTATTGGCACTGGCGGCACGGCCCCGGGAAGCGGAGGCTCGAGCTCGGAGGGGTTTGGGGGCACCACAATCACTGGGGGCAGCGAAGGGTTTGGGGGCACTACAATCACTGGGGGCAGCGAGGGGCTTGGGGGCACCACAATCACTGGGGGCAGCGAGGGGCTCGGCGGGACCGTTGCGTCAGGGGGGGACGCCGGGAGTGGCGGCTCGTCGGGCACTGGGTCTGATGGTGGTGGCACCGGACCGAGCAGCACTGGCGGGGGCGCTGGATTGTCCGAATACGCGCTCGCTCACGTGACAGGGCACAACGAGGTGCGAGCCGCCGTCGAGGAACCCGCCAACTATCCAGGCACATGGCAGCCCCTGCCGCCCGTTACTTGGTCGGAGGAGGTCGCGGCGAGCGCCCAGGAGTGGGCCGATCATCTCCGTGACGCCGAGGACTGCAACCTCGTCCACGCTTCCGGCAGCGGATACGGTGAGAATCTGGCAGGGGGCTGGGGCGACTTGTCGCCAGCGGTCGCCGTGGCGCTCTGGGCGGAAGAGAAAGCGGACTACACATACAGCCCGCAGTATGAGTTCGTGTCCGCGAGCGGTCACTACACCCAGATCGTCTGGCGAGATTCGTTAGAAATTGGCTGCGCCAGCGCCAGCTGCGGCGGCAACCAATCCGTCGTCGTGTGCCGTTATTCGCCTCCGGGCAACGTGATCGGGCAGCAGCCGTACTGAGCTCCGTCATGGATCGGGATCCCCGGGGCCCGCAGTCCTGGCACGCAGGTCTGGGAATCGAGGGGCCGATGCCAGAGGTGGCTGCCGACGGCGCGCACCTGCGTGCCCCGTCCCACGATCTAGAAGCGCACTCCACCCGTGAGGGCGAACCTCCCGAGTACCGGGCCAACCTTGTGCGCCGGGCGCTCCAAGCCATCGACGAGAAACGTCTGCCGCGGCCAGGCGGCACCGAGCTCCGCGCTTGCGCTCACTGTCCAGACCCGCCGCCCCCACTCGATCCGCGATCCCACCCACGTCTCCGACCACTGGGCGTCCTTGGGCGAAGCGACGATTTGGTTTCCGTTGGCTTTCCCTTGGACCCAGAGGTGGTCGGCTTCGGCGCAGCCTCCAGCCCCAAACTCGCCAAGGGGAAGCAGATAGCAGGCTAGCAGGCCAGCCTGGCGAGTGTCGAAGGCCGCGCTGACACGGGAGGCAACCTCCGAGGAGCGCTCAGGACCCCATGCCCCCACCAAGGCGAGGTGGACACGCTCTACCCTGATCCCCACGGCTCCCCCGACCGTGAGTGAGGGCACCGGCAACCTGCCCAACACCAGAGCTCCGAGCAGCTCGGCTCGAAGGGACCAGGGCGTTGTCGCTGGCGCGCGCCACACGTTCTCGGGACTCCTCCGTACACTCGGCGCGATGGCGGGGGGGCCCGCGGGGGGGCGGACTGCTGGCTCCTCTGAGGCTCGCCGTGTCGTTGGTTGAACCCCTTCCGTTGAAGTGATGTCTGCGGGCGCCGCAGCTGTCCGGGGTCTGCCGTCGGGGTTCAGCACGAGGGCGAGGATCACCGCCGCCGCGTCCGCCACCGACGCGCAGGTTGCCCCCGCGAGTAGTCGATGACCACGGCCTCCCTCAGTATCCGTGACGAGCATGAGCTGATACCCATCGGAGGAGGGACGCACCGTCGCCCA
>CAYRKE010000268.1:0-9823 GCA_964424695.1 uncultured Polyangiaceae bacterium | reverse complement strand
CTAGGCCACCCCACGCGTTGGCGACGTATTCGTTGCCGGCGCCAAGGCTTGGCGAAAGTCCCACGCATGGCGAAGCTCACGTTCCTGCGAGATACACTGGAAGCCCTCGAGGCCCACCATCTCTATCGCAGGATGAAGACCATGGAAGCTGCCCAGAGCGCTCACGTGGTCTGTGAAGGGCGGGATTTGTTGATGCTCGCCTCGAACTCGTATCTCGACCTATCGATCCACCCTGAGGTCAAGGCCGCTGCCGCTGCCGCTGCGCTCGCATGGGGAACAGGGGCCGGTGGCTCCCGGTTGACGACAGGTAACACGAGCCTCCACGAGGCACTGGAAGCCGCCATCGCACGATTCAAGGGGACCGAGGCCGCGCTCGTGTTCAACACCGGCTTCATGGCGAACATCGGGGCCATTTCCAGCCTGTGCGGGCCGGGCGACACGATCTTCAGCGATGAGCTCAACCACGCGAGTATCATCGACGGGATCCGGCTCTCCAAGGCGACGGTCCACATCTATCGACACAACGATATGGCGGACCTGGAGCGCGTCATCGTGGCATCCGGCTTCGAGCCGGGGCGCGGGCGAGGGCTAATTGTCAGCGACGCGGTGTTCAGCATGGACGGCGATGTCATGGACCTTCCACGCTTTGTGGCGCTCGCCGATCGGTACGAGCTCATTTCGATGATCGACGAGGCCCATGCGACGGGTGTCCTCGGTGCGACGGGGCGCGGCACGGTGGAACACTATCGTACGGCGAGCGTGCCGGACGTCGTGGTGGGGACGCTCAGCAAGGCCATCGGTGCAGAGGGCGGATTCGTTTGCGGCAGCCGCGAGCTCATCGAGTTCCTCAAGAACCGGGCGCGCGCCTTCATCTTCTCGACTGCGCTTTCTCCAGCTACGATCGCCGCGGCCACGCGGGCGCTCGAGCTCATCGAGCAGCAACCTGAGCGCGTCCGAGCGCTTCAGCGCAACGTGGAGTTCTTCTGCGCGGCGCTTTCAGCCGACGGGATCGCGGTCCGCTCGGAGACTCCCATCGTACCCGTGGTCGTTGGCGATGAGGCGCGGGCACTGCGGCTCTCCCAGCAGCTGTTCGAGGAGGGCTACTACATCTCGGCGATTCGCTATCCGACGGTCGCGAAGGGCAAAGCACGCCTACGGGTGGCGTTGATGAGTACTCATACCGAAGAGGAGCTTCGTCGGACGGCGCAGGCAATCAGTTGCAACCTCAGGCAAATGCCAGGACCGGTGTTGGAGGCGTACCGACCGTGAAAGACGGCCTGTTCGTGACGGCGACCGGTACGGACGTCGGCAAGACGTTCGTGACGGCCCTGCTCGTCAAAGCCTGCCGTGAGGCTGGAATCGACGCTGGTTACTACAAGGCCGCTCTGAGCGGCGCCGAACTCGTGGACGGGATCTGCGTCCCGGGTGACGCGGCCTACGTCAAGCGAGTGGCGGGGCTCCCGGATCCGATCGAGACACTCGTCTCCTACGTCTATCGGGAGGCAGTCTCTCCGCACCTTGCCGCCCGGCACGAGGGCAACCCCGTCGAGCTGTCCAGGGTTCTGGCCGACTTTCGGGCGGTGGGGGCGCGGCACGAGTTCGTGTTCGTCGAGGGGAGCGGTGGCATCATCTGTCCCATCCGCTACGATGACGAGCGGAAGCTGTTCCTGACGGATATCATTCAGCTATTGGGGCTGGAGCTGTTGATCGTCGCTCCCGCGTCTTTGGGCACGATCAACAGCACGCTACTCACCGTCGAGTATGCCCGCACGAAGAACCTGCGTATTCGTGGCGTCATCCTCAATCACTACAGCGGCTCCTCGATGGAGCAGGACAACGCGAACATGATAGAAGCGCTCGCCAACGTCCGCGTCATTGCTCGCGTTCCGCTGCACGCCACGAGTCTCGACATCGAGCAAAGCACGCTATGCACGACCTTGTCAGAAAAGACCTGAAGTACATCTGGCACCCCTGCTCGCAGATGAAGGATTACGAGGAGCTGCCGCCCATCGTGATCGACCACGCGGCGGGCGTTCACCTCTACGGAATCGACGGAAAACGCTACATCGACGTGATCAGCTCGTGGTGGTGCAATCTTCTCGGTCACTGCAATCCTAAGATCGGTGAATCCATCAAGACGCAACTCGATCGGCTCGAGCACGTCATCTTCGCGAACTTCTCACACGCTCCCGCCATCATGCTCTGTGAACGGCTTTCCAGGCATCTGCCGAAGGGGCTCGTCAAGTTTCATTTCTCCGACAATGGTTCGGCGGCTATTGAGTGCGCTCTCAAGATGAGCTTTCAGTATCAGTATCAGACGGGCCACCCAGAGAAGCGCCATTTTATGACGCTCTCCGATGGGTACCATGGAGAGACCATTGGTGCGCTGGCGGTCGGCGGGCTCGACTTGTACGCTGAGATCTACGCCCCCCTGCTGATGGACGCTTTCCACGTTGAAGCGCCGGATTGTTACCGCTGCCCGTATGGGAGGTCGCGAGACGATTGTGAGGTCCAGTGCTTCGAGCGCGCCGAAGTCGCCTTCGAGAAGCATGCGCACGAGACCTGTGCGTTCATTTGCGAACCCTTGCTTCAGGGGGCAGCGGGCATGCGAATCTATCCTCCACGGTATCTGGAGAAACTGCGAGAATCGTGCAGCCGCTACGGTGTCTTACTGATTGCGGACGAAATCGCTACCGGTTTCGGTCGAACCGGCAAGTTCTTCGCATGCGATCACGCGGCAGTCGTTCCCGACATCCTCTGTCTATCGAAGGGGCTCACCGGTGGCTATCTGCCTATGTCGCTCGCCATCACGACCCAGGAGGTGTTCGACGCCTTCTACGCAGACTACGGCGAGCACCGGGCCTTCATGCACAGCCACACGTACAGTGGTAGCGCGCTGGGCTGTTCGGCAGCGCTTGCCGTTCTCGACCTTCTCGAGAACGAACCCATTCTCGAGACCGCTGCCCAGAATGCGGTCTACCTGCACGACCAGTTGATGTCTGCGCTCGGTGGCCACCGGAACGTCGGTGAGATTCGGCACATTGGGCTCATCAACGCCATCGAGATCGTTGCGGACAGAGCGACCAAGTCAAGGCTCGACAGCCAGCGGCGCACCGGGTATCGAATCTACAAACGGGCGCTCGCCAAGGGACTGCTGCTGCGTCCCCTGGGCGATGTGCTCTACTTCAATCCGCCACTCGTGATCTCTCGGTCGGAGATCGACGAGGCGATTTCCTTGTGCAAGGAGGCTCTGTCCGAGGAGCTGGGCGATCCGTAACGCCGGGTTCTTGATTCGAATGCGCGAATTCGGCTCCCCAGAGTGGCTCGAGCTTCGGGGTCGGGGTCGGGAAGTTCCTTCCTCGTCCCACAGCGTTACCCGTGCGAGGCCGATTGGCTGCCGGAAACCGGTTACCAACGCAATGAGGGCGGAGCGCAACCTGGGTGTTCAGGGTCTATGCACTTGTACGGATTCTGGACATCGGGATCTGAACACTCGAGGCGGGTGATTTCGAGACGATCCGAATTTGCGTAATAAATACAGCTTGATGGGTACTGGCATCGCTTCTGCATAGGAGGTCGACATGACCAAGACCAGCACCCTCCGCGCAGCTCGACGCACTCTCGCTGGCCTTGGTCTCACGGTTGCTGGCCTTCTCACGGCGCATTCCGCTAGCGCCGAGACGAGTACAGCGAACCTGAGTGTGAGTGTGTCTGTGGTGGCCAGTTGCACCATCCGCTCGAGTGGTGCGCAGACGGTCGCCACCGTGTGTTCGAACGGTGCGACCAGCGTTGTCACCGTCGGACAGGCCTCGAACGCGATATCCGCCGCGACCCCATCGTCCACGGCCGGCAGTGGCACGATGGTGACGACGATCGCGTTCTAGCCTGGCCTGTTCGTGGCCACGTTGGTTCGGGTCTTTGCGCCTACCTCCCCACGCCAGATTCGGATGGGGATGCGCCATGCCCGTCAGGAATGGAGAAGCATAGAAACCCCTTCCTCAGAAGAGTGTCCCGTAGAGCGTCAGGTCCACTCCGAAACGCTCGTAGCGAGACGGCTGGGATCCAAAGCTCGCTTGAATAACTGCGCCGTAGATCGACGAAAAAGAGCGCCTCAGGCCACAGGCCATGTCGACCGACCACGCATAGCTGTCGTCCCTGGTGCCATCGACAGGTGCCGCAGGGCTGTGTGCCAAGGTTGCACGCTCATAAAGCATCGTGCGGCTGCCGAGGGCCTGAAGTCCAGCCGTTGTCCACTGCAGGGCCACGCGGTCTCCAGTCTGCTGCCCGCTCCATCCACCAATCGCGACGCGCTCCTCTAGCGCGACGTTGGGCGAAATGCGATACACGCCTGCCGCCTTTGCCATGATCCGATCGCGATGGTGGGTCCAGCGCGATGTCTCGAATCCGATCGCGTACCCGTAGGGCAGCTCTCGATTCGAGCGAACCTCGTTGCCCACCACGAGATTGGGCGAAAAATCGCCTCCCGCTCCGAGCCCCACCACTGGGACGAGCCAGAGTTTCTCCACCGGAAGGGTGAGCATAACGAAGCCTTGTTCCGCCCTCTTTTCCCGCTCGTCGACTCGGAAGTGCACGGAGAGCACGGACCCTCCCTCGATCTCGTGCATCGAACCCAGCTCGAGGACCTGCCACGTCTCATGGCCAGGGCCTAGCGAGGCTGCACCGCGCATGATCGCGGTTGTTTTCGGGTCATCATCGAGGGCAGGCAGAAGTTTGCCGCGATCCAACGGCCGCGGTGCCGCGGGTGACAACTCATCCTCGAAGACGCGCTCGGTGCCCGCCCAGTACGCGAGCAACGGACTCGGCACAAAGCGCCGCGCGTCAGGGGATAGCGCCTCCTGCTGGACTCTGCGGGGGGGGGCTGCCGTTGCCTCCTGAGCCGCAGCTCCCGCAGGGCAGGTGCTCGAGAGAGCGGCTACCCACGGAACCAGCTGGGAACCCCATGCTGTGACGATGGTGCGTTCTCTCTTCATCGGGTGACCCATCGTGAGAAGTGACCTGGCATCGCGTTCTTCGTGTGTGGAAGCTGCTCACCTATTTGGGGGGGAGTGGCTGAAGTTTGTATGCCGCTCTGCCGTTCGTCTTCGTTTAGCGGACCATGTTCGAGCACCATGTTGAGCTGAGCCAGTGGTTGGGTGTTGCACGCAGTGAACCTTGCACTGGGGTGCCACGCGCATACTCCACGGAGAACCCGCGCACACCTTCGTACCAAAATGCAGCGCGCCTGGTGAATCGAATTGCGAGCGTTAAGAACTCAACTAGGTTGAATGCTGCTTTACCAAGTCGCGACGAATCGACTTGGTATGCCTGCAACTGCCCCGCCAGTGACTCCCGCGGTTCAGCTCTTGGGTGAGCCGAGCCGTCAGCACAGTGTCTCAACATTGCCTACACTAACTCCCCCCCCAGAAAGGAACAGCTATTCATGAGTACTATGCGTTCTTGGACCAAGCGTACGTTCGTCGTTACCACTGCAGCGATGGCCGCCGGCTTGGTAGGCAGCCCCTCTGCCGAAGCTGCCACTACCAACGGCTCGTTCGACGTGACGGCAACTGTCTCCGGGAGCTGCTCGATCAATCCCCAGTCACTCGCGTTTCCAGGCTACACGACCAACCAGGCGAGTGCTGTCAATGGCGCAACGACCATTGAGGTAGTGTGTCCGGGTGCTTCAGGATCCTACACCCTCCCTGTTGAGCTCAAGCTTTCGACCGCGTCGGGCTCGTACGCGATGTCGGGACCCGGTGGCGCGCTCCTGACCTACGGTCTCTTCTTCGATTCCGCTAGGACAGTCCCGTTCTCGTTGGTTGCTGCTGATCCGGGCGCTGCGTACACTGTGGACGCAGCGAGTTACGTGGTGAACATCTACGGCCGTATAGATCCCAACCAGCCCGCGCCGACGGGCAGCTACTCGCAGGTCGTGACAGCAACTCTCACTTACTGAAGAATACAGCAAGGAGACACCCGCCAACGTGGAGTTAGCAGCCTCCGGTCCGAAGCGAAATCCGCGGGCCGGAGGGCCAGGTGAGGGGTAATGATGATGACAGTGTCGCATCTTGATGTCGTGGGTTCGCGGACGCCGCACATGAAGCGGGTATTGCTTGGCGCGGCGGTGTTCGTGGCGTGCCTGCTCGTGACGTTCATGGTGAAGGCGGGGCTCACTCTGAAGGTCACCCCCATACCCATCGTGATCACGGGGGGAGGAACCAGTACGATGGTGGAGCTTCGCAACGATGGCGCCGAGTTGGTACGTCTTCAGGCCTCGACCTTCGACTGGTCGCAAACGACCTCGGGTGCCGACACCCTAACCCCATCGAGTGAGCTGCTCGTTTTTCCGTCGATGCTGGCCCTCAAGCCTGGCGAAGCGCGCAAGGTCCGGGTGGGAACCCGGGGAGGCTACGGGGCCCAGGAGAAATCATTCCGCGTCATATTTGCTGAGATCCCGTCGAATGTCAGCGCTCCAGGGGAGGGGCAGGTCGTCAAGGTCGTCACCCAGGTCTCCGTACCCATCTTTGTGAGGCCTAAGGGAGCCGTTCCGGTTCTGAAGGTCGTAGGCTTCGAAAGCACCAAGGATCGAGTCCGCTTTCAGATCCAGAACAGCGGGGGGGCATATGCGAGGGTGGACAAGATCAACGTCAAGTTCCTGGGGCCAGGGGGAAACACCATCGCCACGACGGATGTTACAGGCTGGTATGTACTACCTGGCCGAAGTCGCCCGTTCGAGGTCGAGTTGGGCAAGGGTGTAAGTTGCACCGGAGCCGCCTCCATCGTTCTGACCGCCTCCTGCCTCGACGCGGGAACCGTGAGCGCGACTCTGCCGCAGCCCGTCTGCGCAAACTGAGCGTTTCGGGAGTAGCCGTGTGGCGGCTGCGCCTGCTAGCCTAGAGCGCTGGCAAGCGAGTGAGTAGTCTTACGGACGACGGCCTGCTACTCGTGGCGTTCTGCGTCTTCGCGGTGTCCTTGGAGACGCGCGAGGCGCAAGCGGCTGAAGAGCAAGCCATTCTCTCCTTTTCGCTCAACCATGTTGAGTCGGGAGAGGTGTTTGTCGTGATTCGGGATGGCGACGTCCTCATGGAGCGCAAGGATCTCGAGGCGGCGGGGCTCAAGGGGTTCACTGCCTCCGAGGTTCTAAGCGACGGTCGTGCTCTGGTGTCCCTAGTATCTGTCCGACCTTCACTACGCTACGAAATCGATGAGGAGGAGGCCACCCTTCGAGTGCACGCCCCTCCCGAGCTCTTCCCGCCGCAGCATCTGGACCTCAGTGGGGTTCCCCCTGAGGTTTCCTACGAGCAGAAGCCGAGCGCGTTTCTCAGCTACGCGCCGCAGGTGCGGCTGCCTTCGGCGGCGCCGGCAACGGCGAGTGTCTTCTTTGAGGCCGGGGTCGCCGAATCGAATCGCCTGTACTATTCAAGTGTTTCGGCTGAGCCCGATTTGGGGGTCACGCGCGGTTTGACGAACGTGAACTTCGACGACCGCGCGCGGCTTCGGCGTCTGACGCTCGGGGACACTAGTGTTTCGGCGGGTCCGATCGGGGGCTCCGCCGTCGTGGGTGGGATCACCTTTACAAGGGATTTTGGGCTCGACCCGTATCTCGATCGGTCGCCGTCCCTCCGTTTCGCCTCGAGTACGGACGTGCCCGCGACCGTCGACGTTTTCGTGAATGGCATTCTTGTTCGGAGCGAGGAGATTCAGCCGGGAACCTTCACCCTAGACAACATCCGAGGTCTGGCTGGCTCTGGCACTGTACGCTACGTCGTTCGCGACGCTGTCGGTCGGGAGCGTTCTCACCTGAGACCCTACTACATAGGACCGTCCGTGCTCGCCAAGGGAATCGACGACTATGCCGTCAGTGCAGGGCTGCCACGGGACACCGCCAGCGGCGAGAGCTTCTCGTACCTGAGCCCGAGCTTGATCAGTTACTACCGGCGGGGCATCACCGATTTTCTCACTCTTGGCGCGCGCGCCGAGGCACGGTGGGACCGAGTGAGTGGAGGGACCGTGGTGGCGGTGTCGACGAACGCCGGGGTTCTCGAGCTCGAGACTGGCGCGAGTGCGGCATCCATGGGAACCACGGGGGACGCAGCCGTCCTGGCGTACGAGTACATGAGCCCCAAGCTCGCCGCGGGTGCATCCTTCCGGCTGCAATCCGAGCGCTACGCGACGATCTCCCTCGATCCCAGATCTGACCGAAGCATTGGTCAAGTGGTCACATCGGTATCGGTACCAGTGGGGAGGCGGGCCTCCTTCACCGCCCTGCACACCCTCGACGTGCGTCGCGACACGCCGACGTATGCGCGGGTTTCGGGAATTGCGCAGACTCAGCTCACGCGCGAGCTATCGCTCTCCGCCCAACTCGCTCTTGTAACCCTCGAGCCACCAAGCTCATGGTGGGATAGCTTCGTCTCCTTGACCTGGACTCCGGCAGCCAAGGTATTCGCGACCGCTGGTGCGAGAACCACCGCCGGCACCACCGGAGTCAACCTCCAAGTCACGCGCCCCGCGAGCCAGGGCGAAGACTGGTCTGTCGACGGTGCCCTGGATGTGGCGACCACGACTCGCGCCTCGATCCGAAGCCGGCTCCAGACGACTACGAGCACCATCTCCACCTACTTCGATCACTCACCCGGACTCGCCTCTCTCAGCATCGAGCCCGCCGGGAGCATCGTTTGGATCCAGGATGGCGGATTCTTTCTGTCGCGCCCGGTTTACGACAGCTTTGCCCTCGTACGCGTGCCCAAGGTTGAAGGGGTGCGAGTCTACATGAACTCCCAGGAGGCAGGTACGACAGATGACGATGGCGTCGCGATTGTGCCATCTATGAGCGCTCACCAACCTACACAGATCAAACTCGCCACTGAGGATGTTCCGCTCGACTACATGCTGGAGCAGGATTCGGTGTTCGTTGCTCCACCACGGCGCGGGGCAGCCTACGTCGAATTTCCTGCTACCCGCGTGCACTACTTCCGTGGTCGCCTCCTGCTCTCGAAGGGGGGCGTCGAGGTGGAGGCGGACCAAGGGGATTTTGTGGTGAAGAACCGGGGTGGCGAGCTAGTATCCGCGATTGGCAAAGGGGGGGTGTTCGAGCTAGAGGGGCTGACTCCTGGTATCCATGAGGCTGTCATCCTGTTCAAAGAGGATCGCTGTGCCTTCTCTTTCGAGGTCGCAGAAACCGACGCCATGCTGGTTGACCTTGGGACACTTCGCTGCGCGCTGAAATGAGCGGCTTGCGCCAGGGCTCTGGGACGCGTAGAGTAGTTGCTTCATGCGCATTTCTCGGGTGAGGATGGTGGTGATGGGCTTCGCAGCCACGCTACTCCTTCACGCGGAGGAGCCTGCGGCTGCGGGCTGCAGGGTCACTGAAGTGTCGCCCGTGGGTTTTGGTGCCTATGACCCTACATCAGCAACTCCCGTCGATACGACGGGCGAGTTCGCAGTCCAGTGTGACGTAGAGACTCCCGTGAGGATTAGCTTGGGGCGGGGGCTATCCGGGCGACAGATACCTCGAGAGCTGCGTTATCGAGGACGTGCCCTCGCGTACAATCTCTTCCTGAACGCTGCACGCACGGCAGTCTGGGGAGACGGAAGTGGAGGGACGCAGGTATTCCAGGGTGTGGTGCCGCGGCGGGGTGAGTTGAGGATTCCGATCTACGCGCGGCTGGCCCCGAGGCAGCAGGTTCCGCCTGGGGTGTATCGGGATCGGATCTCAATCTTCGTCGTCTTCTGAGCGCAGGTGGCATCGAGGCGTGCGGGGTGTAGGGCGTGGGGGGCATCGAGGCGTGGGGGGCATCGAGGCGTGGGGGGCATCGAGGCG
>CAYRKE010000267.1:0-9825 GCA_964424695.1 uncultured Polyangiaceae bacterium | reverse complement strand
GGGGCGGGGGGTCATGCAGCGGCCGCCTCGGGTGGGGTGCTCGGTCCGAGCTCGCGCTGCCACGTGCGCAGGCCCAGGATGCAGAGCCCTAGGAAGACGGCGTAGAGCGCGGCGGTGGGGTAGAGGCCGCGCGCGATGTAGAGAGGGATGGACAGGACGTCTACGCCAATCCAGAGCCACCAGGATTCCAGGAGTTTTTTGGCTTGGCCGTAGGTGGCAGCCAGGCTCAGCGTGAGGACGCTCGAGTCCCAGAGGGGGTAGGGGGAGTCCGTGGCGCGCGCCAGCCATAGCGAGGCCAGGAGGGTGGCGCCAGCGGTGACCAGGCCGAGCCCCTTCCATTCGCCGAGCGTGGTGCGACGCACCGGCAGCTTCGCCTCGCGCCGCTCCCCACCCCTTGCCCAGACGATCCACCCGTAGACGGCCAGCGCAGCGAAGACGATCTGGAGGACGGCATCACCGTAGAGCTTGGTCCACCAGAAGATGAGGAAGAAGAAGACGTTGTTGAGGATACCGATGAACCAGTTCCAGATATTCTGACGGGCCACGAGCCAGACGCAGGTGGCGCCAGTGGCATCCCCGATGATCTCGGCCCAGCTGATGGGCCCCAGGATGGGCTGTTGGAGTGCGGAGAGGAGCTGCTGCATGGAATCCTACGCCCCACCGGCACCGGGAGCACCGGGAGCACCGGGCGCATTGGACGCGCCGGGCGCATTGGACGCGCCGGGAGCACTGGGCGTATCGGGGAGCTCCGAACGGTATGGAACGACCTTGCCGTCCTTGGCAAGCTCCGGATCGAGGACGACGGACACCCGAACCCCTTCTCCGAAGAGCGTGCGCAGCTCGGCTTCCACGCGTCTCTCGTCGATGGGCAGGCCGGGGGCGGGGCGGAGCGTGGCGGTCACGGACCCATCCGTGTGTTGGACGAAGGAGTGCTGCACCACGGCGAAGTGGTGGCGCAGCACGCGGCCCACGTCCACGGGGTTGATGGGGGACCCGTCGCTGGCCCGGAAAACCACGGAGCCGCGCCCCTCGAGATCCACCAGGCGCGGCTCGAGCGTGCCCCTCGCGTCGGGTTGCCACACTAGGCGCGCGTAGTCGCCCGTGCGGTAGCGCAGCAAGGGCAAGAATGGGTTGCGCCCTCCGGATACCGTGATCTCCCCGCGTTCCCCCTCCCTCACCGGCGTTCCGTCGTCGTCCACGAGCTCGACGTAGAGATCCGGCGCGAGCAAGGCGAGCCCGGTGGCTCCGGGTTTGGAGCACGCGACCGGGCCGGTCTCGGTCGTCGAGTACCAGTCGAGCACCGGGCAGCCGTAGTACGCTTCGAGGGCGGCCTTGAGCGGCTCCGAGAGGGCCAAGGCCGTCGAGAGCAGCGCCGCGGGGTGGGCTTCGAGCCCCCAGCGCATGGCTTCGGCAAGCGAGGCGGGATCGCTCGACACAAAGCCTGGGGCGAGATCCCGCACGAAGCGGCGAGCATGAGCCGCGCCCCCAGGCCAGGCCCGTTCGTTGAGATTGACGCGCGCGAAGCCCGCCTCCTCCCACACCGAGAAGACGCTCGGATACACCCAGACGCTGGCCTGGGCTCGGAGGCTGATGCACGCTGTGGCGCTCGGCCCGCGTTCGACCCGCTTTCCGTGCCAGGCAAGGGCTCGCTCGGCCAGGACGTGCAACTGGGCGACGGCTCGTGGATGATGGGGGACTCGGAGGGCGTGCCCTGTCGTGCCACTCGTTTCGTAGACGATGAGGCGCTCGAGGGGCTCATTCCAGGGAACCAGCGACTCCGGATGGGTCGCGAGGTCCTCGCGGCGCAGCGTGGGGAGCCAGGCCCAGTCGCGTTCGAGGTTGAAGCCCTCGGGGATCCGCTGGCGAAACGCGTCCACCGGGTCCCTCAAGGACGAGACCCACTGGACGAGCCACGGTGGCGGGCCCTCCCGCGGCGCGGCCGGTGCCTCGGCGCACCGCTGCCGAAAGGCCTGTGTGGCCTCGAGATCGCCTGCCACGAGGTGATCCCCAATGTGGTGCGTCCAGCTCGGGGCGCAGGGGTGCTGGACGATGCGCTCCAGATTGCGCAGGCCAGCGTCGGTGAGGAGCGGGAAGAGAGAGCGTGCCGTCTCGAGATCCATGGTTACTCCGGGGCGTAGCGGGAGGCTGCCTGCTGGGCCCGCTCGGCTTCCATCTGAGCGCGAAGCCGCCGCGCCCGCTCCTGCTGCTCGCGGGTCTCGCGGATGACCCTGGCTCGCTCCACGCTGTCGAGTGCCGTTAGCCGATCTGCCGCTTGCTGCGCCGTCTCCCCGGCGGGAAGCACCCCGATGGCGGCGAGGAGGAGCCGGGCGAGCTCCTCGCGACGATCCGGATCGGTGACGAAGAGATCGGCTGCGGCGTGCTGGGCGAGCTGGGTGATCCCCTTCGAGAGCCAACCCTTCACCGGAGTGGCAAAGCGTCGCGCCTCCCGCAGCCAGGGATCGTAACAGAGCCACGAGGCGACCAGAACGAGCCGGAGGCGGTTCCGCTCGGAGCTCGCGGCTGCGCCCTGCTTTTCGGACCGCTTCCTCGAGGGCTCCCACGCTGCGGCCTCGGCGTCACTGAGCCGCTCCACGGCGCCGAGCTCATCGAGCAGGTCGGCGACGACCGCGGCCACCTCCACCACGCCGCCCCCCTTCCGCAGCTTGGGCTCGGCAAGGAAGTCCGCGGGGCAGGCGGCGAGCCGCCGGGTCAGGCTCTCCAGGATCGGTCCAGGTGCCGGATGCTCTGCCGAGGGGGGCGGCACGTTCATGGCGCCACCTGGCAGCCGCTCTCCCCGCCGGGCACACGGGTATCGGGCGCGAGGCCCCGAGGGGTCAGAGTGTCAGGCGGACAACGTCGCATGGCCCCAAGGAGTACACCCTCGGCCCCAGCCGGGGAAGTCCACCCGGCAGAGCCGTATCGAGAAGCCTGTGGAGGGGCCTCCCTCGGCGCTGGGGCGTATCGTCGTACTGCCCGCTTGAGGCATTCCAAGCGTTTCGGGGCCATCCCCGAAGCCGAGCATCGAACTGTCGATTGGCCTGAAGCGGCGGAGGGGTTCGTCCGGATGGTTGTGAAACGCCAGGGGCCTCGTTCAGCGCGAGACCCTGCAACCGATATGTTCGGTGGCGACGACCACGTTGTCGTAGAGGATGGTCTGTTCGTCGGACACCGTCAGGCCTCTCTCCTCGAGCGCTGCCCGCTTGTCTGCAGCAGAGCCGCGCTCGCCCCCGCCCGCTCTCGAAGTCGTCGTGGAAGAGAACCGCGTCGTTTTCCTGACTGAAGGCACAGCGGCGCACAGCCAGACCAGCAGAGCATCGGCAGACCAGATGAGCGCGCGGCTGCCGCCCTGCGGCCAGCTAGCCTGGCTCCGCTCCGTATCACAGTGTTGACTGCGTCGCCAGAGCTAACCATAAGTCGAGTCCTAACATGAGGTCGAAGTTCCGAATAGTTTCCGTCGTCTCTGTGATGTGCGCGGCCGCTTGTGGCGGGGGGGAGTCTGACGGAGGCGTTGCCGACACGGGCGGCACTTCTTCGGGCACGGAAGAAGGCGGTGCGGGGAGCAATACCGGTGGACAGACGGATGGCGGAGCATCTACCGGCGGTTCTCCAGGAAGCAGCGTGGAGCCGCCAACGTCGCTTCCTGCGCTTACGTGCGCCTCGGGTGAGGTTGCCTTCGAGGGTACAGTTGGAGGCGAATCGGTTTCCGAGCGATTGACGCTCTCGGGACCAGCAGCGGGAAGCACTCCGCTAGCTGGCTTCAGCAACGGCTTTCTGAGCGTCGATATAGGGGACTACACCGAAGGAGTGCCTAGCCCTCTTGTGGGGGGCGCGATTCGGTTCCCCGATGGTAGCGCGAGGGCGGGGGAGGTATGGTGCATCGATGAGGGCTCGCTCCTGGCCACAGGTTTCCGTCCTGCCGCGGCTCTAGTTGGGCATGTGTTGGGCAGGTGCCCGGGGTCTTCTGTGAGCGGGTCACTCTACATGTGCACAGACGCAGGGGACGACTACTGCAGCGATGATGGTGATATCGCGCGCCGGACTCTGGGGGGTGAACTTCGGGGAACAATTGTCGAGCCTCCCGCCGGTGGTCGGACGAGCTTGAGTTCCAGGGTCTGGACTGAGACCACGAGTGACTATGGCGTAGTGCTGTTCGCTAGCGTTGCGCCAACCGAGAGTACTCCGTCAGCCGTTACTGGAGTTGTGGTGGGGCAGGCGGAAGGCCCGGAGCCTGGTGCTGTCTATTGTATTGGCGGCGGCGAATGGTCCCGGTATTCGGATGACTTCGTCTGGGGCGCTGACTTGGCGGCTCTGACGGACATCAGCTACTTGGGGTCGTGCAAAGCTGCGGGACCAACGGACTCGCTGAGTGCTTGTTTCGGCTACTAGACAGCTCCAGATTGGGGCTTTCGCGCCACGCAGGCGAGGTCGGCCGCGAGGAGCGTACCAGAGTAACGCGAGCACGCACCGCAGCAGCAACTCCCCGGGCGCCTCCCACTCGGGCGTTGCGCGAGTGGGACCCCGCGCCGCCTCAGAGATCGAGCTTCGGCCGCAGAAACTCGACGACTCGGTCGCAGCCTGCGCAGCTGCATTGCCCGAGCTTCGGGATGTTCGACGACGTAGCTGGCTGCGCGCCGTACGCTCAGGGGACCCAGGGCGGCGCTACCCGCTCGTACACATATCGTCGACGCACTCGAGCCCCTCGTCGCAGGTGCCGTCTCCGTAGCAGTACTCCGATTCGCCTCCGGCTTGGCGACAGGTGCCGGACAGGCACGCCAGAGCGCCGTCGCAGGTGCCGTCATCATAGCAGGATTGGTCTCGTCCGCCGGCTTGCCGACAGATCTGCGAGACGCATGACAGCGTGCCATCGCAGGTGCCGTCGTCGCGGCAGGGGGCGCGGTCGGTTCCCGGAGTCTGGCAGCACGTGCGTACGATCGTCTGCGTGGTCAGGCCCTCACAATACCTGTCTCCAGGCCCACAGACCCAGTCATCGCGGTTGCTGCAGGACTCCTCGCGGTCGCCGCATACCAGCCCGTCGTCGCACCTCTCGTGCTCCATGCAGTGTTGCCCGAGCCTGCCGGCTGCCATGCAACACTTGTCGCTTCCACAGAGCTCGTCGGCGGTACACACGAGACCCGTGTCGCACTCACCGCCAGCACGGCACGGGTGCCACTGCGTGCCGGGGACAGCACAGTAGGAGTAGTCGTCAACCTCGCGGTAACACACCAGGCCCTCGTTGCAGCGGCCGCCCTGCAGACAGAACTGTCCGGGGCCGCCCGCGGGCATGCAGCACGGCTCCGTCTCGTAACAGATCGACTCATGGACACACCTGAATCCCTCGCGGCAGGTGCCGTCCGAGTCACAGGGACCATCCTCCACGGATGCCCCGCTGTCGGAGCAGGGGTCGTCCGAGCCACAGGGACCATCCTTCACGGATGCCCCGCTGTTTGCTGAACAACCGGCCCCGGTGAGCACCCAGACCGCTGCCGCGAACAGCGCGAGGAAGGTCACTGTCTTTGGATTACGAGATACGCGCTGACCCGTCATGTTGGCTCCTTTGTGGCGTTGTCCTTCCCCTCGGACCCTAGAGTCCACTTCGAAGTCCCTTGGAGTCCAGCGTGCTCGGGGCCGACCCCACCAAGGCGCACGCGATAGCCAGAGCGTGCAAAAAACGTGCCCGCGGCTGCAGCTCCGAGACATGCCGCTGGTGATGAGAACGAGCCAATTTCGCGCCTGGGGCTCGGAGTATTCGCACGCATACTCATAGCCCATCTCCCAGGCTGACCCCATGGAGCGCAACACATCCGAGTTGGAAACGGAACGCCGCGCAAGGCGACCATGAGAGAGTCAGCGCCGACCAGCCGATGAAGGAAGTCATATACCGTCTGCGAGCGCGAGCCCTATAGAGCCAATCCTCGAGACCATCCCATGGGCGCCATGGGTACCGCAGGACGGGCGAGGTGGGGGAGGGAGCACCACGGAATGGAGGCCGTCGAGGTCCCCACCGGGCGGCAGCCTCGGTGTCAGGACGGGGGCTCGGACGGCGGTCGCCACGGTGTTCTGCGAGAGCAGGCGGCCCTCGGCTCAGGGGAGGGTTGATTGGCGTGAAGCGGCGGAGGGGTTCGTGCGGACGGTCGTGAAACGCCAGGGGCCTCGCTCAGCGCGAGACCCTGCAACCGATACGTTCCGTGGCGACAACCACGTCGTCGTAGAGGATGGTCTGTTCGTCGGACACCGTCAGGCCTCTCTCCTCCAGCGCTGCCCGCTTGTCTGCAGCAGAGCCGCGCTCGTAGTAGGCGTCGAGGAAGAGCTGCTTATAGCGCACGTCGTCGTTGGAACGGAAGTCGAACCCCTCGAAGGGGGCCGGCTCGGTGCAAGCCGAGAAGTCGCAGCCGCCGGTATGAAAGCTGTCGCGCAGCCAGGTCCCCTCCGGGTAACCTGCCCGGTACTCGCCAATTGGCCGATCGTCGATGAAGAACGCGAGCTCGCCGTCGTTCTCGCCCACGGTGTTGGCCTTCCCCATGAGTTCGATGCAGAACCAAGCGTCGCGCGGGAACGCGGTCTGCTCGGGCGGGTCGAAGATGTTGCCGTAGTGGTAGGTCGTTCCTTGGTCGCCCTCGCACCCTGGAACGGCGGTGCCATCGTTGCACCGCCCCGAGCGCATCTCGTACCAGTAAACGTAGAAGTTGAAGGTGTCGTTGTTGTCCGCATCGAAGTCGAACCAGAATCCGTCGTTCCCCGATGGAACCGTGTTGGCGAGCCCGCTCGACGACCAGGCCTCGGTGCCAGCCGCCACGCGCACCCAGTGGTGCGGGTTCGGCGCGATCCCCTGGAACCGGGCATAGTAGCGAACATAGAGCTGCGGGACGCGTTCGGGGAGATCGGCGCGGGTGCTGGCCGAGATGTACTCGTCCTCGTCGAGGTCCGCGGTGGTCACGGTCGAGCGCAGAAACCCCGAGCCGCCGTGCGCCAGAGCCGCGTCCTGTTCCAGGTGCAGGTGCGCGGTGTCTGCTTCTGGTTCGTCCCACCGACCCCACCCGCTCTCGAAGTCGTCGTGAAAGAGAACCGCGTCGTCGGTTGCGATTCCCTCGTCGTCCGGGTAGCGCGCGCTCAACGTGTCGCCCGGCTCCCCGCCAGCGGCAGCGCCGCCAGTTGCGGGCCCGGCTTCTGATCGGCTGCCTCCCGAGGCCGAGCTCTCCTCCGGATCACCCTCGTCGTCGCTGGTGCACCCTGCAAGCCCTAGCGCCACCATGACCCCTATCGATCCCAGCTTGATCCATTTCGCCATGACCACCTCTGATTCCCGTGGCACATGTTCGCATCAGTCCGGCGCGGCGGATAGATGGTCGAAGCGATCACCCGGACAGCGTCGGATCGGGTCATGGCGGCTCAGGTAGGCGCACGGACTACTGGGTAGTATTCATCACGAGCACGCCAAGAGCAGCCGCGAGTCGCTGACGAGCGGCGATATCAGTCCCTTGCGTTGTACTGGCTCCTTTCATCATCCGTCGCTCACGCCGCCCTCTGGTAGTGATGATGGAGCCCATTCAATACCGGAATCGCAGCGACATTTCCAGCTGAGTTGGAGCGGTGCGGTGCTTTCCCCATCGGGGTCCGTGGCTGCAGGCCCTGATGCGGGCCTCCTCACGCTCCGAAGAAACCTCTCGACGACGGAATTCATCCGGGGCGTGCAGGGTGCAGTCAGCACAACCTCGATGCCAGCCCCTCCGCGACGCGATCGAGCAGAGCGCCATACTTCGTGTCCCGATCCCGAATGAGAACCTGCGGTCCTTTCCCGAACGGCGTTGCCTCACGCAGCTGTTGCGACGGTGTCTACGTTGCTGATGCGCAGTCGCTCCGGTTCCTCCCTCTGCCGACTCCGACACGCACCGAGGTCGCCGAGATAGCCCGGCGCACAGCCAATCGCAGCGAGAAGATGCAGTCGCTCGCCCCTCCAACGCACGTCCGCCGCTCTGTCGAGAGCGGCGGACTGCGATGATTGGGTGATTCCGGGGCTCCAGAGGGCCAGCGGTGGACTAGTAGATCTTCGAGAAGGCTCCGAAGAGCTTAGTGTTTGTCACGTCGCCAAAGTGGCTAATGAACCCGCCTGCAAAGAGTCGGGGCGTGTCTCCCTCGTAGTGTGCGATCTCCGCGACACCCCAGATACCCGTGGTCGATCCGGCAGCGTCCGACACAGGTAGCCAGCAGTTGGTCGTGGAATACTTGCTGCAGCTCTTGCCCTGGTGCGAGCCATCGACGACGAACTTGCCGTTGTCCAGATCAAGCCCGGCGATCTTGAAGGCGTCACCGTTCGACTTGTCGCCGTTCTTGAACATGCCATCGTGGGTGCCGACATAGACGACGTTCTGGTAGTAATCGACGGCTTGAGCGTCTCCTCCCAAGGTGGAGCTTTTCCAGCGGTACGTGGCGCCTAGGTCACCAAACCCGAAGACCCTGTTGGTCGCGCCAGGGCTTCCTTTGCCGCCGACGGCAACGTAGACGCTCGCGTGCATCATATCCACGGCAATGTCTTTGACAGTCCAATAGTGGTCCTTATCAGTGGATTCCGGACAATTCAGCTCGCTGAAGGTGGTATCCTTGATCCCGCCCATTGCCCAGAAGGCGGCCATGCAAGAACGATCCTGACCCTCGATGGTCTGGAAGGACCCACCCACGTAGACGGTGTTGAACAGCAAATCCAACTGAATAGAAGAAACGTATCCCTTGGTCACGCCGATAGAATACAGCTCAGGATCGACGATTCCGTCGTAGATGCTGACCGCGGCGATCCCGAGCCGGGTATTGGCGCCCTGGTTGTCCCGGATGGTCGAGAAGTTTCCGCCCACGAGGAGATTGCCGCCAACCACTGAGAGCGCCTTCACTGCTGGGGCGCCGCAGTATGGGTCTCCTGAGATGCAGCTCTCACAGTCTCCAATGCTTCCCGAAACGTCTGCTCGGAAATCGGTGGGAAGGCCAGACTCCAAGGAGACTGCTGCAAGCCACGCCCTATCTCGTCGCGCCGCGCTGGGGCCGATCCGCGTGAACACCCCCCCGACGTAGAGGTCGTGGAGCCAATCGGACGCAAGGGCGTTGACCTCCTCGTTAGGACTGGGGTTGAATTCCGTGACGAGCTGGAGCGAGGCTGCTGGATCAGACGGAATATCGAACGCAACCAGGTTTTTGTAGGTGGTGTTGACACCATTCACATTGGCGGTGATGCTGAACTTGCCGCCCACGTAGACGCGATCGTTCACCGGCAGGATCGCTCGAACCCTTCCAGAGCCAAATGAGTACTGCCCTGCCACCGGGGTTTCCGAAAAGGGCACGAAATTGCCCGTGAGCGCCTGTTCCGTCTGGTCAATTGCTTCCTGGGCCGACTCATCGAAGTCCGCCGAGCAGGCCAGACATACGCCCAGGCCCAGCCCCACAGCTGCAGCATTTCTATACATATTCAGTTTCTCCCACTTCTTGGCGGCATTGACTGCACGCGCAGCGGGACCCTACGGCGCTCAGCATCCAGAGTCCAGACGCAAATAATCTCACTGCCTCGGGCAAGAATGTGAGTGTCACGAGTATCGGGACCATGCTCGGAGCCAGGTCCTGGCCACCACTGCTGTAAGGGGTTCACTCAACCGCGAAGGCCCGCAGGAGCCCAGGGGAACACTCCTGGGGCGCGGCACAGAAGTCCACAGCAGGGAAAAGGCGTGTAACGCGTTGTCAGATCGCCTGGGGCGCCGGGGAGGCTCGTGCTGAGGAGGCGGTTGCTCTGCGGAAGAGTTGGATCTTCATACGCATAGCGGTAGTTTCGCGTCCAGCCGCGGTTGCCGC
>CAYRKE010000266.1:0-9936 GCA_964424695.1 uncultured Polyangiaceae bacterium | reverse complement strand
GGGTTGCTGCCCGCCGGTACCACTCACCCCTACGGACAACTCGTGCAGTATCGCCGCGTTCTGCCCTGGAGCTGAGGCTTCGTCAGCAAGGAATCCGTCATGACAGCTGCTTCCCTCAAGTTCGAAATCGACCGTTCTTCCTGCTCACGCTGCGATCTGTGCGTCAAGGACTGCCCCGCCACGGTGATCGACCTTGATTCATTCGGCTTCCCGCAGGTGGCTGCGGAACGCGAGTCGGAGTGCGTGTTCTGTCAGCATTGCCTCGCCGTCTGCCCTCATGGGGCGGTGTCAATCCGGGGACTTCGGGCCGCCAACAGCCCAACACTGACTCCCGAGCTCTTGCCCAAGCTTGAGCAGATGGAGCACTTGGTGCGAGTGCGGCGCAGTGTACGCCAGTACCGCCAAGCCGACGTCGATCCGGTCCTGATTCAGCGCCTCCTCGATGCGATTGCGAACGCGCCGACCGGCGTCAACGTGCGCGACTTGACGTATACCGTGGTTCAAGAACGAAGCGTCCTGTCCACCCTGCGTGAACGCGTAGCGGATGCAATCCTGACCGCGGCGCGATCGCAGCAGTTCGCACAGGAATCTGCCTTCTTGGTGAATGCAGCCCATCGATGGCGTGCCGAGGGTCGCGACCTGATCTTCCGTGGTGCGCCGCACCTGCTCGTGGTGTCTGCGTCGCGCGCGATGCGCACGCCGCAACAGGACGTCGCGCTAACCCTTGCGTACTTCGAATTGCTGGCGCAATCGGCTGGGTTGGGCACCGTCTGGTGCGGCTACTTGAGGGTAGTGCTCGAAGCCCTACCCGCGCTCAAGTCGCTCTTCTCCCTGTCGCCCGATGATACCTACTACGCCATGCTCTTCGGCTATCCGGGAATCAGGTACGCGCGTGGGGTTCAGCGGGAAGGCTCGGCGCACATCAGGCGCCTGACGACCGTCGCCCCGTTGGGGTAGACGGTGCGACCCGACTCCGACGCGCGCTGAGGTCGTCGACGTTGCCCGGCGCACAGTTGATGGTATCGAGAAGACTCCGCGAGGGCAATCTTGTGGTAATGGAGCGACAGCCCCAAGGCGGGAGCCTGCTCGAGGTTCAAGGTACTTCGTGAAACGCCGGTCGGTCGAACTCCGCCCCTTCCGCTCTGTCGGCGTCCCGTGGCCGCTCATGCTGGCGGCACTGCTGGGGACGCTAGCGTGGGCGGTGAATCGGTGGGACCCGTGCAAAAGCGGATGGTGTGGCAGTCTCTCCCAGCTGAGCCCACCGAAGGAAGGAGCAGTACTCTCCTTCGGCGCTCCGTGGCTCGAGAATGAGGAGCGGATTCGGGTGCCAGAGGGTTTCCGACTGCGAATGCCGGTACCCAGCGGAGTCGTCGTCCTCTGTACGCAAGGCAACGGTTCGTCCGAGGGGCGCACCCACTCCTTCCCCCAGAACTACCATGCCTTGGACTTCGCGAACCGGGTTCTCGACGAGGTGCCGATCGTCGCCGCTGCCCCAGGAGTGGTAGCCTACACCTTCGCCGATGCGGGCACTGATCCCGATGGCGGGGCTGGCTACGGGAATCAGGTTCGCGTCCTCCACGGGGACGGGCTCTTCACTGAGTACGCTCATCTCGATCGCGTGTTCGTGAAGAAGGGGGATTGGGTCGGAGTGGGGCAACCCTTGGGAACCATGGGACGCACCGGGCTGGCCGGGGATCGGCACGTCCATTTCAGCTTGCATCGTGGCGCGATCGAAGAACCGGGCCTCCCGGACACCATCCCAATCCCCGAGCTTGTGACTCGAGAGGTGGGTACCCCGGGAGGGTTTTTCCCGCGAGCGAGCTCGAAGTTCCGTTGTAGCCTCACTGGGCAGCCCTTCCTAGGCGCGCTCTACACCTCGGAAAACGATGGCGCGAGCGGGCTGGCGAGGCTCTTCGCGCTCGAGCTCTCGCCACGCACGGCAGAGGCAGAACGCCAGCTTCAGCGTTCGGTTGCTCGCCGGGCGCGGCTCTGGCACTTCTCCACGGCCATTCCGCGCACGACCACGGCAGCGGCTCAATACTTCCTCGAACCCCTGCTCGCTGAGGACGATGCGGATCCCGTCATCCACTATGCGTGGGCGGTGGAGGTCGAACTCCGCCGTGACCGTTTCGAAGCCGCACTCCGACACCTCGAGCGTGCCCGCGAGCTCAACCAGGAGCCGCGGTTCTTCGAGCCGTGGATCGAGGCATGGGTCGAGAACCAGGCAGGAGCGATCGCGGTGCGACAAGGTCACCGAGAAGCCGGCGAGCAACACTTCGCCAAGGCCTTCACGCTCCTCCCCATGCCAGTGGTTGCCGAGTTCGCGGCCTTGGAGCTCGGGCGCGCCTCGACGGCGGATCCATCGTAGATCCGCCGTTCATCGAAGCTCCTTTCACCGACCCTCTCTGGCGAGTGGTGCATGACAGGTGCTCGAACGCCCGGGCCCCGGGCACGACGCCCGCGATGTTTCGCCCGCTCTCCGCGAAGCACAGGCGGGCGGCGTAATCGAAGGATATTGAAGGAGCCAGGACACGCTGCGCCAGCTGCTGTGGTAGTGACCGCGTGCTGTCATCGCTCGCAACGCTACACTCTGCCCCGCTGGTACAGCGTCGCCTGAAGTGGGTCGCCTCACGCGACTCCGATTCGCTTCATCGCCTGAGTGATGTTCCAGTGCGTCCTCGCCTTCGAGTAGGAAGGGCCACGCGTGGCGCGCCTCGACAGGTTCGCCTGCTATTCCGCACCCACGAACTGACCAGCGAAGAGCACGGCGTTGGTCGCCTCGTCGCGGATGAAGAAGACGAAGGGGTGGTCGAAGCGAATCGATGGCGGGTCTTCGGGGGTGGCGCTAGATTCAGAACCTTCCACCGCTGTCGCTGCTGCCGCCACGGTTCCCTCTTCGTCGATCACGATGATGGCGTTGTGAAAGACCTGGTCGATGAAGGTGTCTGAGCAGATGGGGCCGAACTCCGCCGCGCCATCCACAAATGCCCGGTCGATGCCCATGGCCTGAAGCCGCGGCGCAAGAGGGACCTTCCGTTCAATCTCGAGCTTCGGCAAACGCAGGTCCATGGCGCTTGGCTGCAGCTGTTCGAGGATCGCGTCGATGCCCAGCGCGGGGAGCCCTGCCACGAAGTCAGCGAAGGTACCCGGAGCCGGCATCACAGCAACGAACTCGAGCTCTCCCCACTCGTAGGCAAATGCCGCCGCCGTGTACTCCTCGGTTTCGACGAACGAGCCATTGGCGGAGCCCGCGTGCATCATGGGCACCTCGACGCTCTCCCCTGAGTTCGTCTCAAAGGGGGCGGGCTCGGTGCTGTTTGCATCAAACTCCTCCATCCAGCGCGCCTTGACGTAGATGGCCTGGGTGAGAACGAATCTCGTGGATTCTTCGATCGACCCCCGTGGCAGCAGCTCATCAATCAGGCCCTCGGTATCCTCGGCCACCTTCGCATTGATGGCCTCTCGTGCGCGCTCCGGCTTCGCGACGAAATCCGTGAGATGCACGCCAGCGTCGTAGTTGGCGGAGAGCACGTTCAAGAAGGCATCGCTCGGCGTGCACTCGTTCGAGTCGATCCAGAGATCATCCGATAAGCGCACGGCCTGAGGGCTCCTGTACTCGGAGCGCTCGTGATTGCGCGATTCGAGCTCTTGGAGTAGGCGGTTACGCGCAGCGTGAAACTCCTCCCCTTCGGTGGAGAAGCCGAGCGCATCCTGGATTTCGCTCAACGTTTCGCCCTCGGCGCCCGCCGCAAGCATGGACATTGCGACGGCGATGCTCACCGGGGAGAATACCGTGTTCGCGTCCGGCTCGGACTCCAGGGCCAAGAACCTCGCAGTAAAGTCGTTTAGATCCGCGGACGCCGAACCGTTGGCGGGACCGGTTGCCTCGAGCCGGTCGACACTGCCGCGGACCTCGCGCGTGACGTCACTGTACTCGTCACCGGTCTGGCCGCCGTTACTACACCCTAGTGCCAAGAGCAGAGGCAGCGCGGCGGTCGGGCGCCCCAAGCGCCACCGCTCGTGAGCGGCGAAATCGGAAATCCCCTCGTCTCGCATCGTCGTCATGGGAGACACTATGCGGGGCGTGGCGACGGCAGTCTAGCTGCGTGACGCACATTTCGTGGGCAGTCCGGCACACGGATGTGCGATGGTCCATTAGTGATCCACCCCCCCCACCCGATCGACTACCCCCAGCTCGCAGCACAGTTGATCCGTGCCCTGCGCGGAAGACGCTCCCAGATGGCTCTGAGCCGCCGGCTCGGCTACAGCACCAACATCCTCTACATCTGGGAAGCTCAGAAGGGGGCACCCACAGGGAGTGGTTTCTTCGAGCTCGCAGGTCGCGCTGGCATCAACGTCGAGCGCGCCCTGCTCCGCTTCTACAGGGACCCTCCCCCCTGGATGAGTCAGCACGACCCCACCTCCGTCGAGGGGGTCGCCGCATTCCTCAGCGACCTCAGAGGCAACGCCAAGCTGATCGACATCGAGCGTGCCCTCAAGCGGAGCCGGTTCGCCCTGTCACGCTGGCTCAAGGGCACGGCCGAGCCCCGACTGCCCGACCTCCTACAAGCCATCGACGTCATGTCCCTGCGGCTCCTGGACTTCGTTGCCTGCTTCACGGACCCCGCTCGGCTCCCAAGCGTTCAGGATCCGTGGGCACGCCTCCAGAAGATGCGCCACGCCGCCTACGAACGCCCGTGGTCCCACGCATTCCTGCGCGCTCTCGAGCTCGATGACTACTGCAGACTCCAGCGGCACGAGCCGGGGTGGCTCGCGCGACGGCTCGGGCTCAGTAAGGAGGAGGAGGCGGCGTGCCTGGAAGTCCTCTCCGAGACGGGTCAGATCGAATGGCGGAGCGACAAGTGGGCGATACATCAGACGCAAACCATCGATACCCGTCGCGACCCACAGGCAGCTCACAAACTCAAGGGTTGGTGGTTTCGCGTCGGAACCGAGCGCTTCCAGCAAGGCGCGCCCGGAGTCTTCTCCTATAACCTATTCGGCGTCTCCCGCGCCGACCTCAAGCGGATCCAAGCCCTCCAACGCGCCTATTTCCGTGAGCTACGCAGCATCGTGGCGCGGAGCGAGCCGGTCGAGACCGTTGCGTTGGTCAATCTCCAGCCCATGAGCCTCTCGAGTGACTAGGCGCCCCGGCGCGAAGCAGCCCGCTCGTCGTCCCGCTGCCGCTCCGAGCACGGCTTGCTCCAGGAACGGAGTATGACCCAGCAGCGTCAGGTATTGCCGGCATTCGCCGACCACGTACTTCACGGGCCAGGCTCGCGTCAGCGTTCACCGCCGTAGCGTGGCCCCGTCACGGTCCTGCTGGACGATGTCCAGGTTGCGCCTGTAATCCGAGTCGAATAGCGTCGAGGGCGACCCGTGCCCAGCGTGTGCCACGAGGCGCCTCGGCGTACGGCTCGTCCCTGGTCCGAGATCAGAGCTGGGCGAAGGTGCAGTGGCTCATCGTCGCGTCGCAGGTCTCGGCCGGGAACCAGTAGCCGACCACGGCGTCGCCAGGCTGTTCGAGGTCGATGCGCTGCACCACGTACTGGAAGGTCGTGTCTGTGGCCGTCCGTGGCTCGCTGCGCGCGAAGCTACGTGTTCTCGCCCAATGCCGGGGCACTCGCTCGATGGGCAAGTGCCCAGATTCGCCGGTGTCGCAGCAGGAGACCCAAGGCCAACAACCATCCCAGGCGGGCGCACGGACTGGAGCTAGAACCTGCCGGCCCGCGTGTGGTAGAGCAGCCTCCACCCGCATCGGGAGGTTCGGTCCCACCATCATCAGCCTCGGCGGTCGTGACCACTTCCTCGTCGTCAGCCTCGGCGGTCGTGACCACTCCCTCGTCGTCGGTCACGGTGACCAAGCCCTCCTCACATGCGACCTCCACACGCTCTTCAGGTGTAAGCACCTCGAAGTCCCCCGCGCAGTACTCCAGCCACTCGCCATAGCTGCCGTCCAGGTGACGTGTGGTGACCTCGACACAGCCCGCCCCTGTCCAGCCGTTGAAGAACTGCCTGGTGCCTCTCGTGACTGTCCAAAGCGGTCCCACGCTGGTGCTTGGGGGCACGATAGTGGTACCGACGCCTCCCCCGATCTCGATGCGCACCGCCAGCGCATACTCCATCGAGAGGTCGGCGTGAACGCATAGCTGGTTCCTGACGTTGCAGGTCCCTGGGGTGTCCGCCACGACGGCGGATAGGATCGGTTCGAACGCAGGGTGTGCCGGCTCGGCCGCTCCGCTGCCGGTGGTGAAGGTGATGCTGTCTTCCTCGTCCGCGACGAGGGTGTACTGGGTGTTGGGATCCAGTGGGCGGTCAAAGTGGATCTCCAGACCTGTGCCGGGGCGGTCCAGGGTGAGGTTCAGAGACTCCCCCTTTTCGTTCACCGCGGTGATGGTCTTGGCACTGCCAAGTATGATGGGGCTGACGTTCGTAGGAACGTCGGTGGCGCCGTCCTCTGGAAAGGAAGCCTGCACCGCCTGCCCCTCCGGGGGGTCGCAGGCGCGAACCAGACGCGGCGAAGCAACCGTCGTCGAGATCAGCAGGAATGTCAGGAGAAATCGGACGTCGAGAGTCATGTTGCCTCCCCTCCTATGCAATAGGCATACCATTCGTCTCATCGCAAGATTCTCTGGCAGTCTGCCCGCAGACGAAGCGGCAGGCATGTCGGATGGCACATCCGTGGCACACACTTCCGATGCACACACTACCGCAATGGCGCGGTTCCTGGTCCAAGACGGTCGAGGCCGCATCGATGATCCGAACGACCGCACACGAGAGTCGAAGGCTTGTCATGGTGGTCTGGACCGAGCGCGATGAAGACGCGATTCGTATCATCGGTGCCCGCTGGGCGCCTCGATCTGAGCAGAGTCTTCATCGCGAATACGTGGAGCGCCACCGAACGGATCGTCGCATGGCTGGCGACGTTTGGCTGAGCGTGCCGCAGCGCCTCGGGCGCGTGCTGGTTGTCCGAGACGTTGACGCCGTCGACACGTGCCGAACGGCAATCGAAGCTGTTCGAGGGGCGGATGGGACGATTCCCTCCCGAGGACCGACTATAGGTCGAGGGCGAGCTCGAGAAGCGCTTCAGTGAGCTTCAGGATGCGCCGGGCGCTGGGGTCTGCACCTCAGCGCAGCGGGCGACCAACGACGATCTTGGTGCCAAAGATGCGCTGCGCTCGGCTCCCGGAGAAGCTGAACCCCGTGGGAGCACCGGTCTTCGAATCCGTTTCGATCAGGATCGTGCCGTACCCGAATCCGCCACGGCCTCGGCGACTGTCGTTCTCATGGATGAGGCGGCTCGAATCCGCCACGCGAACGAGATACGCCGTGTCGCTCGGGCCGAGTGGTTGTGGCCGCTGCACGACGATCGCGACGTGGCCCGTGTTCTGGGACTTGACGATCTTCGGTTTGAGCCAGGCGATCACATCTCCCGGCTCTGCCTCGGCGAGCCGCGCAACCCGCTTCCAATGGCCACGCTCTCCACCGGGCGCTATCCCAGCGACGCGCTCGACGAAGTCGCGCGCCAAGGGCCGATAGCTGAGCCTCTGCCGCAGGCTTTGGTACGCGGCAGGCGCCGAGTCTCGAAGCACCCATTCGACCATCCCCGAGCAGTCGAAGGCATAGTAGCCGCGCCGAGTATCCACGTCGATCCCATGGACGTAGGCCGTCGTCTTCACCTTGGAGTCGAGCCGCTTCAGGCCTCGCATCATGTGAGAGACGTCCCAATCGAGCGACTGCTTCCGGGTGGCGATACGAGCCGATTCGGCGCGCTCCTGCGCGCTCGACGGCGCGGCGCTCTGTGGTGCGAGCGATGCGCGCTGCCCGCTCGGTACGCGATCACCGCTCGGCAGCGCGTTGGATGGCTGCTCGCGGCCACACCCGCCGAGCAGAGCGCAGAGGGCCAGTGTAGGGAACAGGAAGCGCGCTGTGGTCACCATAGAGAACCACACCCTCGACTCGCGGATCCCTTGGGTTCGACGTTGTTGGTGCGATGAGGGAGGAAATCTCGACTCGCCAGGGAACAGAAGACCTTCGCCCCTGAATCGGATAACGAATGCACGGTGCGAGGCGGGCCGAGTCGTTCACCTCCCCGACGTCCTGATCCTGAATGGCGATTCTCATGCTATTCAGCGCCCGGCGCGTCGCTTGGCGCCATTGCGCTTCGTGCAAGCGCTGCCGCAGCTCCTCGTTGGGGGGCCGATTGATCGAACCATCCGCACCCATGAAGGGGCCAGCAGTCCCGAGTCGCGCCGCTCTCCCGCATCCGTGGCGTTCGCGGGAGTCCTGGTCGGAAGGGTCGGGGGGGAGTCACGCAGCGATCGGGAGGAGTGCAGGTTCTCGAGTTCCCTCCAGTCCGGGCCCGCTCGATCTGCTCCCCCATCCTTGGTGAACCATGGTTCAAGGGGCGGTCCAGCTCCCGAAAGACGCGGTCCCGGCGCACCGAGGGCACCAGGGGCGTTCGAGCCGGAGAGGCGGATCCAGCTGCGCGGCGAAGTAGCGGATCAACTCCGACTCGGCCCAGTACCGCGGCTTCCATGCCGTGCCTTCGATGAAGCCCAGATGACCGCCGTGGGCGCTGAACCGCGCCGTGATCCAGGGATTGGCGGCGCAGGCCCGCTCTCCGGCAACCGGGTTCGGCGAGAAGGGATCGTCCCTCGAGGCGAGCACCAAGAGCGGGCGGCCCACGTGTTCGATGAACTGCCCACACGCGCTCCGCTCGTAGTAGTCGCTCGCGTCGCGGAAGCCGTGGATCACCGCAGTCACCGCGTCGTCGAAGTCGCGGAGCGTGCGAGCGCGCCGGATCTGCTGCACATCCAGGCTCCCCGGGTGCTGGCTCGCCTTGGCGAGCGCCTTGGGAACCAGGGAGCGGAGGAACCGGCGCTCATAGAGACCACCCAGAGCGCTTCCGATCGCGCCCACAGTGACATCGAGCTTGAACGGGGGAGAGACCGCAGCCGCCGCGATGACCCGCTCCGGGATCGACGCACCCTGGGTGCCATACCACTTGATGACCTGATTGCCGCTGAGGGAATACCCGACGACGAAGTGGGGCCGCCCTGGCGAGCGCGCGAGGCTCCAGTCTACGACCGTCGCCAGATCCGCCGTGTCCCCCGAGTGATAGAGGCGGCAGGCGCGGTTCATCCGGGATCCACACGAGCGGTGGACCATGACGACGCTGCCCCAGCCCGCCGCATCGAGGAGCTCGCACAGCCCTTGGACACAGGACGAACGCTCGTTGCCCTCCATCCCGTGGCCGATGACGACCACAGGGGTTTCTGGCTGGTGACCAGGACTCGAGAAGACCTCCAAGAAGTCATCGTCGTGGGTGGCGATCTCGGTTCGCTCGAGGCTCTGCGGGTGCGAGGGGCGCAGAAAGTGCCGGAAGATGGTCTGGACGTGGCAGCCTGCCATGGACCAGTGTGGCATGAACGGCTCGCCCGGATCTGCGGCGTTGGCGTTGCCGCTGGGCCAGCCTTCGGCGACAGTCGTCATCGAACACCCCGTGCGATCAGGGGACGCGCGGACGCTCGCCTGTCAGGGAGAGCGGGACTCGTGCTGAGAGACGGGGCGTCAGCGGATATCGACGCGGGCTGGGAGATCCAAGGTGGCATGGCCGGCGAAGCCTACTACGGGCGCTCGACGGGTGGAACAGGTGCGCAAGCGGGACAGGTGGGACCGCGCTGACATGGTGCGGTTCCGTGCCGGTACGCGGTGCCCAAGTCCAGCAGAGCTCGTATCGTGGGTCGTACCGATCGAGAGAATCGCAGCTGTCGTTCCGAATCATCAACGCCGGGCCAATGCGGCCTCACTCCACCTCGAAGAAATTGCAGGAGAACGTCATCGACTCGATCATCAGCAATCGACCTGACCGCTGATTTAGAGCTCGAACCGCATCAGCTCGGTGCTCGTCGTCTCGTGAGAGATCTCCACGAG